>CP063375.1:1770000-2135000 GCA_022813675.1 Deferribacteraceae bacterium V6Fe1
AAGTGTTTCTTCAAGCTGTTTCTCCTTTGTAATATCTTTTTTTATTGCCGCATACTTAACAATTTGACCGTTATCATCTTTTAAAGGAAATATTGTATCTTCTTCGTAGTAAAATTTCCCATCCTTCTTTTTGTTGATTAAAATATCGAAGAAAGTGCCTCCGGATGTGATTGTATCCCATAGTCTTTTGTAAAATTCCCTGTTTTGTTTACCGCTTTTTAATATCCGTGGGTTTTGACCGAGAAGCTCGTGCTTACCAAAACCTGTTATTTTACAATATCCGTCATTGACATACTCAATATTTCCGTCCAAGTCGGTTATCATAAAGCCTGTTGCTGATTGCTCGAGCATTTCTATAAGAAAAGGGAAGTTTAGTATTTCAAGATTGCTGTCAGTTATCTCCTCAAACTCAAGCATTACCCAGTATCTTGAGTTGGTATTAATTTTAAACGGGTAAACTTGAATTTGGACTAATATGATATTGCCGTCTTTTTTAACATATTTGGTGCAAAGATTTCTGTACACTCTTCCATCACTTTGAGCTTTACAAACAGCACATTCATCGTCAGTCACCAAATTTTTGTGTACTAATATATGGAAATCTTTTGCTAAAAGCTCCGATTTATCTTGATAACCTAAAATATTTAAAGCTGCATTATTTGTCAAAATCAGCTTTTTGCTGTGGTCAAGTATGCAAATGCCTCGTTGACTTGAGTTAAGTATTGTTTCAAGGATTTTATTTTCAATTATTTCATCCATCTATTATCAACCTTCAGGTTTTTATTTATTTCATTGACTAAGTCATCCGATGAGAATGGTTTTTTTAGGAAACTAAAATTGTTTTTAATATCCTTAATTTCATCATCATTTTCATAGCCTGAAATAAATATAGCAGGTAAGTGACCATATCTCTCCTTGATGGTCTCATACAACTTTCCTCCCGTCATCCCGGGCATTTTGATATCTATTACCGCTATGTCGATTAAAGGGAAATACTCTTTAAGCTTTTCAAGGGCGTCTTGAGGATTATTCGATTGAATGACATTAAATCCCTTTCTTTCAAGATTGGCGGCAAACGTCTCTCTAATTATATCGTCATCGTCCACAAAAAAAACGGTTTTGTTACTATCTAACTCATCAAAAAGCTCCAATTCGTCAAAATGTTCGTTTCTTTCTTCGTTATTTAAAACGGGCAGAAGTATTGTCACGGTAGTACCCACTCCGTAAATACTTTCAATCTTTATGTCCCCGTTTAACGCATTTATGATAGAAAGGATAACAGGCAGACTAAGGCCTTTCCCCTTGCCGGCTTTTGTGGTATGTTCTACGGAAAATATATTTTGTAAATTATCCTCCTTAATACCTATTCCGTTGTCTTTGATAATTATTTCTATATATTTGCCGTCAGATAAATATGTGTGACCTTTGATATCTTTTTCATTCAATATAATTTCTATCTTCCCTTTCTCTTCACCTTTGGCCTTTATCGCTTCGGCACTGTTTTGCAATATACTTGTAAATATTTGAAGTATTTGTGTATAGTCACTCATTATTGTTGCATTTTCGGTATTTAATACTAAGGTAATGTCTAGGTTTTCAGAGAAAATTTCTTTGAAAAGTTTTTTGTGCTCAAGAAGAAAATTTGCAAGGTCTATCTTCTCCCTTGTAATATTATCGTCAGGAAAAAGATTTTCATATTTGCCTATCAATTTTGACATATTTTCAAGCAATGATTCGCTTTTGATGAGATATGCATTGCCACTATGGGTCATTTGCAACAAGTCATTTATCCCCAAAAGCTCAGTCAGTTTATCTTTCATGTCAGAGATTAGATTTCTTATTAGTTGAGCATTGTATTTCATAAGCTCAAGGTTTTTTAGTTTGTTGGTAAGCCCTATTAAATCGGTAATATTGACTAACGTGCCGTGGTGCAATATTTCACTGTCTTCATCATCCCACATTTCGACATTTGCAAGGACATCGATAATTTTGTTTTTTGCCGTCTTAAATTTAATATGGTAATTTTTGAGCTTTTTATTTTTTTGAAGGGCTTCAAGAAATACTTTTCTATCATCTATATTGAAATAAAAGTCCTCGACTTTTTTGCCGATTAGATTATTAAGGTCAGTTTCAAAAAGCTCTGCTGCTGCTTTGTTTGCTTCCAAGATTTTACCGTCTTTTGAAATGGTGTATATTGGTATCCCTGCATTTTCAAAAATTATTTTGTATTTTTTCTCTATATTTTTGTTACACATATGCTAACCTCTTATTAAGTGTTGATTTTTAAATTATAATTTATATATAATTAAACTTCAATGAAAAATTATTTGTTATTGTGCTACAATTTATTAAAACGTATCCAGGGGTGTATAGTTGGGAGAGCTTACAAAGACCAGGATCTATGCAAGCAGCATAAATGAGGGGTTTGAAAAAGCTAAAAAATATTTTAATAAGGATTTCTCTGAGCTTGAATATAAGCTTATTTCATCAGATGGCGAAGGGGATAACAAATATCTTCTTGAGTTTTCAGTAAAATCTTCAAATATTGGGAAGTCCGGAAAACTTTTTGAAGACGTTTTTTTTGGATGACTTTGAAGTAATGATTACAAAAGATAAAATGAAAGCCTATATATTAGTCCCGCCAAAGCCTAAAAAGATTGACCGTGATTATATTTTGGAGCTTTTGACTGAAAGTGGCGTGAGGCAAGGGATTATGGAGGATAAGATTGACCTGCTTGTCCACCTTGTCAATTCCGAGAGTAAGAAAATTGATACTACATTTTTGGTGGCTGAAGGCAGGCCTGCCGTCAACGGTTACAATGCGGAAGTGCTGCTTAAATCGGATGAGCATCAGGAAGATTTTTTCGTCGAAGAGTCTCTTGATAGGATAGATTATAAAAATATTAAGAAAAATAAGCTTGGAATTGTGAAGAAAGACTCGCCTGTCGCATATTATAACCCACCTTCAAAGGGGAAGTCAGGCTTTTTAGTCACCGGAGAGATATTAGAGGCAAAAGACGGCGAGGATATTATAGTAAAGCTCAATGAAAATGTGCTAAAAAAAGATAATATATTTTACAGCACTATTGACGGCCTTTTGGAGTATAAGTTTATTGGGAATGTGGTAGAGCTTAAAGTATCAAACGTATATTTTGTAAGAGGGAATGTTGATTACAAAACGGGTAATATTGAGTTCCCCGGCTCTGTTATTATTACAGGGGAGCTTCAATCGGGGTTTACCGTCAAATCAGGAGAAAATATTATTGTCAATACGATATCAGGTGAAGCCCATGCAAAAGGGAATATTATTGTAAAAGAAGGTATAATTGGCAGCAGTAATGTTAAAAGGTGCAAAGTAAGAGCCGGTAAGTCAGTTGAGGCTACATTTATACAGTTTGCTGATGTGGTAGCAAATGAAGATATTGCAGTTAAAAATCTTATTAGAGATTCCATGGTGGTCACAGACGGTAAGATAACCTGCCTTGGTAAGCCTGGTAACATATACGGCGGTGTATTTTATGCCACAAAAGGTTTGGAAGCAAATATCCTTGGTTCACCGTCATTTACAAAGACAAAAATAGTAGTAGGTGCTTCCGCAAAATACGTATCAAGGCTTTCAAAGCTTACCGAGGAAAAGAATAATTTGGAAAAATCGTTGCAACAAATATTAAATTTTTTGGGTAGCATTGAGCAGAGGATGGACTCATTGGATGAAGAAAAAAGGAAAATGGTAAATAGGCTAATCGAAGAAAAAAAGAAAGTCAGAAGAAACCTTTACCACATTTATCAAAGTATGGATGAAATAAAATCAAGGCTGAAAGAGGGAGCGGACAGTGAAATAATTTTTCATAAAGAGGCAATGCCAGGAGTGATAGCTGCAATTGGAGAATACTATTTAGAAATAAACAAGCTTGTAAGGGCAGGTAAATTTGTTTTCAATTCTGAGAAAAAGGAAGTGGAAGTAGTAAGTTTAAAATAGTTGGAAAAATGTAATTAGTAAACAGTAAGAAAAATATCAAATAATGATAAAGGCTTAATGTTCAAATATTTAAACTTTAACATGTTGTCGAGAATTGTCTGTTAAATTTAAATTATTTAATCTTTAACGCAAACAGCCTCAATCTCGATATCAACATCTTTAGGGAGTCTTGCAACTTCCACAACTGCACGGGCAGGTTTGTGATTGCCAAAAAATGCTTCATATATAGCATTTATTTTGGCAAAATTGTTCATATCTTTAATAAAAACAGTGACTTTTGCGACTTCGGTTAAGCTAAAGCCTGCATGCTCTATTATATTTTTCATATTGTTAAGCACAAGCTTTGTTTCATCCTCTATATTTGTCAAGACAAGCTCACCTGTCTGCGGGTTTATCGGTATTTGACCTGAAACAAAAAGCATATTATTCACCCTCACAGCTTGTGAGTATGGCCCTATTGCAGCAGGGGCATTTTTTGTGTTTATAAATTCCATATTTTCCCTCCGTTTTAAATTTTTAAGGCTCTGATTACCCGCCAAGATAATGTGTATTTTTTATTTGCGGTCTCTATCGGTTTAAAAAATGATTCGAAAAATTCGTTATCCTTGAAAAGGGGGTTAAAGTAATTGTCATTTCCAAAAATCGCCTTTATCTCCTCAAGAGAAGTTTCCTGCATTATTGTTTCTTCTTTGACATCTACAAATATATTGCTCAAAGAGTTTTTCAAAGTTATAAACCAACGATTTAGCTTTTCTTTGACTGCATTTTGAGATATTTGGCTTAGACCGTTTAAGATATCTTTGCCATATTCGTCATAAATATCGGGATAAACTACAAGTATTAGTCTGCCGGCGAGGTTTAGACATCTATGAAGCGAATGTATTACATCGTATAAAGGCTGAAATTTGTATGTCCCGCCCATAGATATTAATAAGTCGCATTTCAATCTATTTATGGTAAAAGCAAGATTCCCTTGCACAGGGACAGATATTATTCCGTCAATAGTTTTTATATTGGAAAAAGCCACATTATAAATTCTACCGAAAACCTTTTTTTCTTTAAGATAACCAGCTGTCAAATAATCGTTAAATGATAAATCACAAACAGTGAGATTTTTACTCCCCTGAATATTAAGTCCGTCAAAAATCTTAAGATAGGTTAGAAATTTTTCTTCTGCTTTTGTAAAATTCATAAACATCCTTTACTAAAAAAAAATCTTAATGTATATTCGCCTAAAAATTATAGGCAGTTTTATATATTTATCAATACCCAAAATTTAAATTTACAAGAGGTGTGAGAATATAATGGATATTAATTATGTTTATCAGATGATTATGCCTGAAATGGAAAGTGTTGAGAAGGAGCTTCTTAGAAACCTTGATTCTGACGTTGAGATGGTTAATGAGGTGGCTTCTTATGTGTTTGAGAGTGGTGGCAAAAGGTTGAGACCTGTGTTTATGGTACTGGCCTCAAAACTTTGCGGTTATTCCGGAGATAGGGCAACAATATTAAGCGGCGTAGTTGAATATATTCACACTGCGACTTTACTTCATGATGATGTTATTGACGGGGCAAAATACAGACGCGGTAGAAAAAGTGCAAATAATGTATTTGGCAATGATATTACTGTCCTTTGTGGGGACTTTTTATATTCAAGAGCTTTTATCAACTTAGTAAAGGATGGGGATGCAAGAGTGCAGATGATATTGGCAAATGCTGCAAAGACCATGAGTGAAGGGGAGGTATTTCAGCTTGTCAAAACTGCCGAGTTTAGCCTTAAAATTGAAGATTATTTGAAGATAATTTTTAGTAAGACAGCAGTCCTGTTTTCTGCCTGTTGTGAAATTGGTGGGATTTTAGGTGGCTTGGAAGATGAAAAAGTAAAAAATCTTGCTGAGTTTGGCAAAGTGGTTGGGCTTGCCTTTCAGATGAGTGACGATATTCTTGATTATCTTGGAGACCCCGAAAAGACAGGTAAAAAACCCGGGACAGACTTAAATGAAGGTAAAATGACGCTCCCCTTGATTTTGTTAAGAGATATGGCTGACAAGAATGAAAAACAGAGATTAAGGGATATTATAGTCTCTGAAAATGCCAGCGAGGAAGATTTAACATATATTATCTCCTTGATGAAAAAATATAATATTAAAGCCGCTTCGGAAAGGTATGTGGATGATTATGTAAATAGATCAAAAGAGCTTTTAAATATATTTCCTAAAAATGAATACAGGGATGCCCTTGAGTTTTTGGCCGAATATGTCATAAAAAGAGACAGGTAAATGTTAAAACTGGCAAGTTATTTTGAATCACTTGCTGAAGATGGGGCTGTAAGATGCAATTTATGCCCTCATAGGTGTAAGGTTAAAAATGGTGGGGCAGGGTTATGCCTGATTAGGAAAAATATAGATGGCAAGCTTTATCAGGCATCCTATGGTGAAGTTACATCTGTCAATCTTGACCCTATTGAGAAAAAACCGCTATATCATTTTTATCCAAGTTCAAATATTTTATCAATTGGGACAAATGGTTGTAATCTAAAATGTGCGTTTTGCCAAAATTATACAATAAGCACTCAGGAAACTTTTAGGGAAGAGGTATCTGTTTTGGATTTGGTTAATTTGGCAAAAAAGCATAACAGTATAGGGATTGCATATACTTACAATGAGCCTACAATATGGTTTGAATTTGTATTAGATTGTGCAAAAGTATTTAGAGAGAATGGTCTTAAAAATGTAATTGTTAGTAACGGAAATATTAATCGTGAGCCACTATTGGAGCTTATTAAGGTAATTGATACTGCCAATATTGACTTGAAAGGCTTCACCGATGGTTTTTACAATTGGGTGAAAGGTGACCTGAATACGGTTAAGGAGACGATAAGGCTGCTTTTTGAAAATAATATACATACTGAAGTAACTTTTTTGTTAATTCCAAACAGGAACGACAAAATAGACGACTTTACACGCATGTGCGAATATTTAATGAGTATTAGTAAAGATATACCACTGCACATTTCAAGATATTTCCCAACATATAAATGCAATGAGCCTACTACAGATATTGCAAAAATGTTAGAGTTTTATAAAGAGGCTAAAAAGTACTTAAATTATGTTTATTTGGGCAATATCAGTGCAGGGGACAATGCTAACAGTTATTGCCCTGATTGTGGCAATCTTCTTGTGAAAAGGGATGGTTATTATTCCGAAATTGTGAATAAAAAGGATGTTTGTGAAAAATGTTCAAGAAAATTATACTTTCGACTTTAGTATTGTTGTTTGTTATCTCCTGCAATAGAACATTTGTGTCAAGGACAGGGTTTTGGATGGGGACTATCGTAGAGGTGACTTTTGATGCCGATAAAAGCAAAGAGGCAGATGAAGCGTTAAAATATCTTAAGATTTTGGAAAAAAAAGTTAACAAATTTACGAATGAGTTAAATGAAAAAGGTATCTCGGATGTTGACAGTGATATGAAATATCTTATGAGCCGCAATGAATTCTTCAAAAAGCTTTCCAGCGGAAGGTTTGATATCTCCGTTGGCACAATCAGTTATCTCTACGGCTTCCCAGAAGGGCCTTTTAAATTGCCGGATGAAAATACTTTAAATGAGTCGCTTGAAAAAATACATAAAAACAGATTTTTTATTAAAGACGGCAAGGTGTTAAAAAGCGAAGATGTTAAAATAGATATGGGCGCTTATGCCAAAGGCTACATTGTAGATAAGGCAAGTGAGTATCTAAAACAAAAAGGGGTAGAAAATTTTATTTTTAATGCCGGTGGAGACCTGTTTGCTTCGGGCAGCAAAAATGGTAAAAAATGGAAAATAGCAATTAAGCACCCCGAAGGTGAAAGCAAGTTTTTAAGTGTAATAGGTCTTAGCAATAAAGCTGTAGCTACAAGCGGAAATTATGAACGTTATTTTGAAAAGGATGGCAAGCGGTATATCCATATATTTGATGCCATAACCGGTAAAAATGCAAATAATTATCAGAGTATAAGTGTAATCGCGGAAAAAGTGGAAAAAGCCGATGGACTTGCTACCGTATTTTTCCTTCTTCCGGTAGATGAAATAAAAGATATTTGTGCCAAAGAAAACACTCCCGTAATGATTTATACTCTTGACAATAATCTATTAAAGTATTGCGGTTGGGAAGATTTTGAAATTAATTAAGCCGTTTGACATTGTCATAATCGCAACTTTGCTATTATTTTCTTTGTCTATGATAATTTTTAATATTAAGAGTAGCGGGGATAAACACTTTTTTCTTTATATAGACGATAAAAAGATTGAGATAAAAGGAGAAAATAAAATTATTGATTTAAGGGAATACGGCAAAAATGTCATTCTTGAGATAACAGATGGAAAAGCAAGATTTGTTGAATCTGACTGTAAAGATAAGATTTGTATAAAGACCGGTTATATTGAGATGTGCGGAGAGGTTGCAGTATGCTTGCCAAATAAGGTAGCAATTGAAATAAAATGTGTCGAGAATGAGTTTGATGCGATTTCACAATAAAAGTGCACTTGTTGGAATTTTAACATCGATGTGTATTGTTTTGGGGTTTATGGAGATGTTTATACCGAGCCCCATCCCTTTTTTAAGACTTGGGCTTGCAAATGTGCCTATTATGATAGGAATATTTATTTTTGATGAAAAAAAATATGCATTGTACATTGCTTTATTAAAATCGTTGTTAATTCCAATTATCTCTGGTAACTTTTTTATAAAGATTATAGTTAGTATGCCATCTACAATTATTTCTACTGTAATAATGTTAATTATATATAAAATATTTTCAAAAAAGATTACTGCTGTTTCAATAGGTGCAGCAGGGGGATATTTTCATATTATTGTTCAACTTATTGTAATTAAAGTTTTTTTTATAAAATATCTTGATATTTATAAAATTATCCCTTATTTTTCACTACTTGGTCTTATTACAGGAATTTTAACGGGTATAATTGTTGAATATACAATAAAAAATATTATGAAGGTGAAAGATGTTACAGAAAATTATTCTGGCTAGCGGCAGCCCGAGGAGGCGGGAGATTTTTACAAAGTTAGGTATAAATTTCCAATATGTTACCTCTGAAGTCGAAGAAAAGTTCGACGAAAATGCTAATGTTGAAGAGCAGGTTATGAAAATTGCCGCTATGAAGGCGTATAGGGTTGCAAGTATCTATGATGAGGCTTTTATTGTGGGGGCTGATACTATTGTATATCTTGATAACCAGATAATTGGCAAGCCTAAAGATGCGTATGATGCTCAACGTATCTTAAAATTTTTAAGTGGCAAAATGCATGAAGTTATTACCGGTGTGGCTGTAGTAAATAAAAAACATAAAATATGTGAAATGTTTTATCAAAAGACGGAAGTATATTTTAAGAAGCTTAATGATGAAATAATCAATTGGTATATAGATTCTGAAGAGCCGCTTGATAAGGCTGGCGCTTACGGCATTCAAGGGAAAGGGAGTTTACTTGTGGAAAAGATACATGGCGATTATGATAATGTGGTGGGGCTTCCTGCCGGTAAACTACTTGAAACATTTGGAAAACTTGGAATAAGACCTTACGGAGGATTTCATGAATTATAAAAGTATTGCGGATATGTTTTTGACTGTTGCGAAGAAAAAAGGGTCAAAAAAGTATATATTCTTTGAGGATAAGGTTTATAAATTTTCTCAGACAAGGGATTTGGTGATAAAATATGCTAACGCTCTAAAAGAGCAGGGGCTTAAAAAAGGGGATAGGGTAGGTGTATTGCTCGAAAATTCCCCGGAATTTATATTTTCAATATTTGCTATATTTTTAAACGGTGCCGTAGCCGTGCCTATAAACACATTTTTAAAAGATGAAGAGATAAGTTATATATTGAATAATTGTGAAGCGAAATTCTTGATTACTTCAGACAACTTTTGGGAGGAAGTAAAAGATTTAAATGTGCCTTCACTTGTCAATAAATTTTCTTTTCAGGATGGCAATCTGACTAATCTTAGTAAAGTTGCCGAAGGCCAGACTCTTGATTTTGAAGTGCCTGAGATGGATTTAGAAGATATCGCTATTTTAATCTATACTTCAGGGACAACAGGTAATCCCAAAGGGGCAATGCTTACTCATATGAATCTATTGTCAAATGTAGATGCTTGCAACAAAGCTTTTAAAATTAAAAATAATGACAGATTTTTATTATTTTTACCTATGTTTCACTCATATGCATTTACTACTTGCATTATGCTTCCTACATTTGTCGGGTGTTCGATAATTATACTTAAATCTGTTATGGAGCTTAAAAAGAAGAGCTTTAAAAATGTACTTTTATTTAAGCGTCCTACTTTTTTCCTTGGTGTACCGCAGGTTTTTACTGCTTTAAGTAAAGCGAAACTTCCCGGATGGTTTATAAAATTTTTATACCCTGTCAGAATACACGTAAGTGGCGGAGCACCTCTGCCTGAGGAAATATTAAAAGAATTTGAGTCAAAATTCAAAAGGCCTATAATTGAAGGGTATGGTTTATCAGAAGCATCCCCTGTAGTGGCGGTTAATCGTCTCGAAGAGCAAAGACCTTATTCCGTCGGGCCTGCCTTACCGGGAGTAGAAGTAAAAGTGGTAGATGATAACGAAGAGGAATTGCCGGTAGGACAAGTCGGTGAATTGATTGTAAAAGGGCCAAATATTATGAAAGGATATTGGGGTCTACCTGAAGTTACTAAAATGACTGTTAAAAACGGGTGGCTTTTTACAGGGGATATGGCAAGACTTGATGAGGATGGGTTTATTTATATTGTAGATAGAAAAAAAGATTTGATAATTGTCAAAGGGATAAATCTTTATCCGAGAGAGATAGAGGAATTGTTATATACTGTTGAGGGGGTTGAAGCTGCAGCTGTTATCGGTATTCCGGATAAGGCAAGCGGGGAGGTCCCTGTTGCTTATCTTTTGCCAAAAGAGGGAGCAAAACTTGACCCTGCTGCAATTAAAGAGTTTTTAAAGGAGCATCTGGCTAATTTTAAAGTGCCAAGACATATATATGTTGTCAATGAATTACCTCTGACTGCTACAGGCAAGGTGTTAAAGCGGAAGCTTAAAGAGCAGGTGATGGCAAAAGGTGTAAATGCCTAATAATTAATGGATAATTATCGACTAAACTTACTTGGCACCTAAAAACGGCTGCTAAGTTTTTTGTGTTTAGGTTATAAGCTATTAAAAAAAGTTTGACATAAATAAATTTTTTTTTTAAATAAGTTGTACACCCAAAGTATTTAGATTTATTTTAAAAAATAGACGTGTGGAGTGTTATGGATATTAATGAGTGCTATGATACTTTGGGTTTGACATCGGATGCTTCTTTTGAGCAAGTCCATAAACGATTTATAGAGCTGTCAAAAAAATACCATCCGGACAGCAAATTCAATGTAAGCGATGCTGATAAAATTTATTATCAGGAAAGGTTTAAAGAGATTAATGAAGCTTATCAGACTATAAAAAACTCTTTTGGTGGTACAACAATACCTGTCAGTGAAAGCAAAAGCAGAAACTTGAGCAATAATGATATTGCCAAAACTTATTATGCAAGAGGGCTGAATTTTCTTAAAGAAGGGGATATAAATAATGCCCTTGATTGCTTTTTAAATGCATACAGGAAAGATGAGACCAATCCGAGATATCTTCGCAATGTAGTAAAGTGCCTTATGGAAAAGCCAAGAAGATTGCATGAGGCAAAAGAATATTGTATGAAACTAATAAAGCTCGAAGATTACAACGGTGAGAATTTCTTTCTGTTAGGTAAAATTTATTATAAAGCTGAGCTGAAAAGTGCAGCATTAAATTACCTTAAGAAGGCCAAAACGTTAAATTATGTAAACAGTGAGCTTGACGCCCTTATTGAAGAGCTTGATGAAAAACAGGGTTTTGCCAGGAAGGTATTTTCAATTTTTGGTAAAAATAAAGATTAACTTTAGGGCAGGTAAACCCAGAAGATTTTGGCTACTTTATTGCTTATGTTTTTTACTTTGTGCTTTTTGGATGAGTTGAAGTAAAAATATTCATCTTTTTCCAATTCGTGAGTTACACCGTCTAATGACAGTTGAATCTTTCCTTCAAGAATATACCCTTGCTCTTCCCCTTCATGCTTTAATTCTTGCTCATATCCGCCGTTAGGCATTAATTCTACGAGGTAGGTTTTCATTTTTAGTTTTGGGTTGTCAATGAGAAGATAAAGATTGTACTCACCTTTTTTGGAGTAAATAAGTCTTGCATCATCATCTAATTTAAAAACTTCTTTATTAATATGTAATCTGTTGTCTTCATCTTCAAAAAAATCAGCCAAAGTTAGACCAAAAAAAGATGCAATTTGTTTTAGGGTTGAGATTGATGGGGTAGCTTTATTATTTTCAATCATAGAGATATAGCTTTTTGTCTTTCCGATTGCATTGGCAAGCTGCAAAAGACTTACCCCTTGAGATTTCCTAAGTGATTTTAGTTTGATATGAAAGTTTTTTTGAATCATTTGCAAAAAAAAGAGCCCATATAGGGCTCATCTTTTTATTAGTTTAAAGAGTCTTTAAAAAGTTTTCCTGGCAAAAACTTTGGAGATTTTTTAGCTGGGATGTCTATTGTTTCACCAGTTTGAGGGTTTCTACCTTTTCTTGCTTTTCTCTCAGAAACGGAAAAAGTTCCAAAGCCTACCAATGTAACCTTGTCTCCCCCTTTAAGAGCTTCAACAACTGACTCTTCGAAAGCCTTTAATACTCTCTCGATGTCAGCTTTTTTTACAGAACCTGCTTTTTCTGCTACCTTTTCAATCAATTCTTTCTTGTTCATCTATACCTCCTAGATTTAAAAATAACCGCCAATACTCTATACCCTATGTTTACAAACATTTCAAACATTTTTTTGCCCCAAAATGAAAAAAAGTTCTCTTATAACCTTTGCTGCTACTATGGTTGACACCCCTGATGTGTCATAATGAGGTGAAAGTTCAACAACATCACAGCCTATTATATTCATACCACATAAGTTTCTTAAGCTTTCAAGAAGCTGCAGATATGTGTAGCCCCCAGGTTCAGGAGTGCCTGTGCCGGGAAATATCGAAGGGTCGAGGACGTCAAGGTCAACTGTGAGGTATACCGGTGAATTGCCTATAATTTTTTTGACCTCATCTATCGGTCTATTTAAAATATTATGTTTTTTTATAAGCTGGTATTCCTCCTTTGTGCCGCTTCTGATACCGTATTGAAATATTTTGTCAAAACCTGCCATGTCAGAAATTCTTCTTATAACAGTTGCATGGGATAAAGTATCACCTAAATAGTTATCCCTTAAATCCGCATGAGCATCAAAATGGATAACATAAAGCTCAGGAAATCTTTCTTTCAAGGCCTGAAATACCGGCAACGTAACAAGGTGTTCGCCACCAATGGCAAATACTTTTTTGTCCGACAAAGACTTTGTTGTTTCATATATCATGGATAACGTTCTTTTTACATCCCCAAACGGAAGCTCAATATCACCTGTGTCGCAAATTGACAGATTTTCTTCCAAGTCTGCATCAAATACGGGGGAGTAGGTTTCAAGTCCGTATGATGCCTCTCTAATAGCGTTTGGAGCAAATCTTGAGCCCGGTCTGTAACTGCTCGTCCCGTCATAAGGAAGACCTATTATTGCTATTTCAGCCTTTTTAAAATCTTTATTACAACCGATAAAACAGTTAGATATTGCCATATTTACCTCAATAAGTTTTATAGTTTTCCATTAAATAATTTGTAACGTAATCTTTAATAGATTCTTCAAGGGTGGAAAAATCTTTTTCGTAACCCACACTTCTGAGTTTACTCATATCGGCTTCCGTAAAATATTGATATCTGTCTCTTAAATCTTTAGGCATATCAAAATACTCAATTTTGCCATCAATGTTGCTGTATTTAATAACGTTTTCAGCCAAATCGTTAAATGTCCTTGCAGTGCCTGTTCCAAGATTGTAAATATCTGATTTTGTTTGTTTTTCATAAAAGAATGTCAAGACTTTGCAAACATCAAGCACATATACAAAATCCCTTTTCTGCTCACCATCCTTGTAGCCATCCTTATGAGATTTGAAAAGTCGTATCTTATTTGTTTCTTTCAATTGATTATATGCGTGAAATATGACACTTGCCATTCTCCCTTTGTGATATTCATTTGGACCAAAGACATTAAAAAATTTGAAACCCGCCCAAAAGGGTGGCTTATCGTTTTGTCTCAAAACCCACTCATCAAAAATCTGTTTTGAAAAACCGTAAGGGTTTAAAGGGCGAAGTTTGCCAATGTATTCGTTATTGTCTGAATATCCATATTCGCCTGCACCATATGTGGCGGCACTGCTTGCATAGATAAAAGGGATTTTTTTGTCTTCGGCATATTTAAAAAGTTTTTTACTGTAGCCAAAATTTACATTCATTAGATAATCTAAGTTTAATTCAGTAGTATCAGCACATGCACCAATATGGAAAATAAATTTGATATTATTAAAACTTCCGAGATTTTCTATAAAGTAATCTCTGTCAATAAAATCAATATATTTTTTACCAAGTAGATTTTTCCATTTTTCTTTAGTGCCAAGCTTGTCTACAGCTAATATTCTCTCTTCACCAAGCTTG
Source organism: Deferribacteraceae bacterium V6Fe1 (assembly GCA_022813675.1). GTDB lineage: Bacteria > Chrysiogenota > Deferribacteres > Deferribacterales > Deferrivibrionaceae > Deferrivibrio > Deferrivibrio metallireducens. The sequence goes on from CP063375.1 coordinate 1,784,619, forward strand.
TTTAGATATCCCATCAGATAGCTGCCAATAAATCCTGCTGCTCCTGTAATAAGTATCATATGAAACCCCTTTAATTTTGTTTAGTAATGAAATAAACTTTAACACAGCTAAAATCAAGATATTTGTTTTCTTTGCTGTTTGATTTTTTTAGAAAGCGGAGATAAAAAAGGCACCCTTTCGGGTGCCATCAACTATTATTTTATGAAGAGTTCGGCAATCTGAATAGCGTTGAGTGCCGCACCTTTTCTAAGCTGGTCACCCACGACCCAAAAACTTAAACTATTTTCAGCAGATATATCTTTTCTTATTCTGCCAACATAGCAGTCATCCTTGCCTGCTACAAAAAGTGGCATAGGGTATTCATTTTTATCAGGGTTATCTATAATTTGTAAACCTTTAGCTGAAGCAAAAAGCTCTTTTGCCTTTTCAACTGATATCTCTTTTTCAGTTTCGACAGTAACTGCTTCTGAGTGTGCGGATAAAACTGGCACTCTGACACAAGTAGCACTTACCTTAATTGTATCATCACCCATAATTTTTCTTGTTTCATTAAACATTTTCATCTCTTCTTTTGTGTAGCCGTTTTCAGTAAATTTGTCGATATGCGGTATTACGTTAAATAGTAGTTGATGAGCAAAATTTTCTACTTTTAATTCCTTGCCTGCAGCCCAGTCTCTTGTCTGTTGCATAAGCTCTTCCATTGCCTTAGCTCCTGCACCGGAGGCAGACTGATAAGAAGAAACAACAACCCTTTTGATTTTTGAGTAGTCGTGAAGAGGTTTGAGTGCAACAACCATAATGATTGTTGTGCAGTTAGGGTTTGCAATAATTCCATTGTGTTTGAAAGCATCCTGCGGATTTACTTCAGGGACTACAAGAGGTACATCCTTATCCATTCTGAAAGCAGAACTGTTATCAATTACAAGTGCACCTGCTTTTGCGGCTGAAGGAGCAAATTCAAGGCTTCTTGAGCCACCTGCAGAGAAAAGAGCAATGTCTATATCTTTAAAAGAATCGTGTGTTAATTCTTCTACTGTATATTCTTCACCCTTAAACTTCAACTTTTTGCCCACAGACCTTGCTGAAGCCAGGAGTTTTAAATTTTTAATGGGAAAATTTCTTTCTTCCAATATTTGAAGAAAGGTTTCTCCGACAGCACCGGTAGCACCGGCAATTGCTACATTATACGCACTCTTTTTAGTAAAATTTGTCATATTGCACCTCACCTTAGGTTTATAAATCTGAACTGTTATTACTATTGAACTTAAATGTCAATAATTTTTAGAACTGCCATCACCCCATTTTTTGCACCTTTAAGCTACAAGTAAACTTTTCTTTCTTTTCATTTTTCCTAACTCATTAATCCGATGTCTTTTTTCCTTAATCTTAAAATAATAATCCAATTTAAAATAACACACTTTATCTGATTCATAAATCTTTTCCCTAAACCTAAAAAGTCGTTCTTTAGATGATAATAACAAGTTCATTAACCCATCTGAAATTCGATAATAAATAAATTTACATACAACCTTACCCTTACTATTAAATTTCTCCCTTTTTGCCATATTCTCTAAAAGTTTTGAAACAATTGTATCTTTCTCTATTTGGCTTAATACATTCCAACAAAAGGATACTAACGATAATATAGTCTTTAAAGATTCAAACTTCCTCACAAGACACTTTTCCAGCCCAAATTGCTGTTTCATAAATCTATAGCTTTCTTCTATTTTCCATCTCTTAAAATAAGATTTAATCCTAAAGTAAGCCTCCTTACTGCTACTTATGTGGCCTTCACATAAAAAATAAAGTTTATTCTTATTACCATGAAAGCTCACACTAATAACTGTAACTGCTCGATTGTTGTAGTAACATTTTGCATAACCATAAGAAATACCACCCTTCTTGTAACGCCTGTTTATTATACCATTGCAAATTTTATATACTGACATCTTCTCGCCCTTATATTCTAAATGCCTCTTACCTGTGCTCCTAATAACAAAATTTAAATCTTCTCGAAGAAGATATCTTAAAATTACTCCCCTGTCATAACCCCTATCAAATACAAATAAACCCTTATTTCGAAACTTATCTTTTAATTTATCCAGCATATTTAAGGTCTCTGTATTCTCACTTTTAAAGTCTTGAGATTTAGAACTATAAGCATCTAAATATAATGAAAATAAACGTTTGCTACTGGGGCTATAACACACTGCATGATTTAAATGGAAGCCATTAGCAATACGACCACTACTACCATCGTGGACTTTACCAATAAGCTCAAAGTTTCTACCATAATTGTGAACCAAATCTCCACCATCAATTGATATTATTAACCTGGAATCTGATTCTGTTTCTTTAAGTGCGTAATCAATATTATATGCATTTGAAATAGCAAGTAGATGTGAATAATTAAATGTATTTCTTTGCAACCGCTTTAATGTGTGTTTAATTCCACACTTCTCATTTAAATAACCAGATATGGCAGTAAGATTTAAACTGCGAGTAGCAAAACAACCTGAAATAATCTCAAGAATATACTTTTGTTGCGGCTTTGTGAGATAATCATGAAGGTTTCTTGTAGTGTTTAACATTTTTCCCTTCACATTTTTAGTAATTTCACCTATCATAAACTGCCTCCATTTTGTTGTTATTGTTGCTTTTTTCGTTAAAATCATAATACAACATCTTGGAGGCATTATCAATTATAAATACCTGTCAAATAACATTTCTTATGTAAAAATGGGGTGATGCCAGTTTTTAGAAAATAATTAAAAATAAAATTATTTTATTAGGATTTAAAGCAAAATAGGATAATTTTTATTTGAGGTCTGCAACTTTCGTTATTTTAGTTGAAAAATAACCTTTCGGCTGTTAAAAGATGATATGAATAATAAAATTTTTACTTACAATATTGATGGAAAAAGTTTTGTAATATCAAACGGTGCTTTTGGCAGCGGTGAGCATGAAACAACAAAAGGCTGTCTTAGTTTGATTGAGCAGATGAATTTAAAAGATAAATCATTTTTAGATATAGGCTGTGGTACTGGGATACTTTCCATTGCAGCTTCCATTTGCGGTGCCAAACATGTTGTGGGTTTTGATATATCTTATAAGGCTTGTGTGACGAGCAAGTTAAATATTACGGCTAATAATCTAAATAATGTATATATTGCCTGTGGTGACAACAATTGTATCGAATCAAAATTTGATGTAATTGTGGCAAATATTTATGTGGATATAATTCTCAATTTACTCGAATATAATTTTCAAAGTTTAAAATCGGAAGGGGATCTTGTTTTATCAGGCATCCCCATTGAGGATGCCTATCTTGTTAAATCCAAGTATACAAATCGTGGGTTTAAGTTTAAAAGAGCCATTTATCATGATGATTTTGTGACAATGCTTTACAAAAAGTTATGATAATCTGTTTTTGTAGTCAAAATAGTCAAAGTCCTTTTGATATGTTATGTTATAATCTTTATCAAAGTAAATTATTGATGGAAGCTCTATCCCGTTAAATGTGGTATTTTTAACGAAAGAGTATAGTGCCATATCAAGCAGCACCAATCTGTCTCCAACTTTCAGCGGGTTATTGAACGAATAATTTCCTATAAAATCGCCTGCAAGGCATGATATCCCGCCGAGCCTGTAAGTATATTTATAGACGCCTGGTTTGTCCGCACCTATTATTTTTGGGGTATAAGGCATTGCCAAAACATCAGGCATGTGTGTTTCAGCCGAACAGTCAAGAATTGCTATTTCCATTCCGTTGTAAATGATATCAAGTACTTCAGTGACAAACACACCCGCATTAAGCACCACCGCTTCTCCTGGCTCAAGATAGACATCTAAATTGTTGTATTTTTTTCTAAAATTGTTAATCGTTTCAATTAATAAATCAACATCATAATCTTCGCGAGTTATGTGATGACCGCCGCCAAAGTTGACCCATTTTAATTTGCAAACGTATTTTCCAAATCTCTTTTCGAAGCTTTCAAGCACCCTCACCAACACATCGGCATTTTGCTCGCACATTGCATGAAAGTGAAGGCCATCCAATTGTTCGACATCAAAATTTTCCAAATCTTTCGGATTTACCCCGAATCTTGAGCCGACAGCACAAGGGTCATAAAGTTCAACTTCTACTTCTGAGTATCCCGGATTTACTCTCAAACCCACCTCTTTCCCTTTTGATTTTGCTAAGTGTGCATATTTATTGAACTGATTGACAGAGTTAAATATTATGTGGTCAGAATATTGCAAAACCTCTTCAAACTGCCTTTCTGTAAAAGCAGGTGCAAAGGTATGCACCTCTTTGGAAAACTCTTCTTTGCCAAGTCTTGCCTCAACGGGGCCACTGGCACACACTCCGTGGAGATATTTCTTAATGATATTAAATCCATACGGTTGTGCAAATGCTTTTAAGGCGAGGAGAATCTTTGCTCCTGTTTTCTTTTGGACAAAATCTAAAATTTGACAATTTTCCTCTATCTTCTTTTCACTGATAAGGTAGCAGGGTGTTTTCACCCTGCCGGTTATTTTTGTGGGGAAATATGTTTCAGCTATATCCGCAAATTTTTTCATTCAGGCAACTTCCCGTCAAAATCAGTAATCTGCCATGGTAATCCATATTTATTTAGAGCTTCCATAAATTTGTCAGGGTCAAGCTGCTCTACATTAAATACCCCTTCACCTTTCCACTCACCAGTTAGAAACATCATTGCACCTATCATAGCAGGCACTCCTGTAGTGTATGATACCGCTTGTGCCTGTACCTCTTTGTAGGCTTCCGCATGATCACAAACGTTATAAATATATTTTTTGAATCTTTTTCCGTCCTTTATACCGTCAAAAACACAACCGATTACCGTTTTCCCTGTATAGTTTTCCCCCAATGTGCCTGGGTCAGGTAAAAGAGCTTTTAAAAATTTTAGGGGGACTACTTTGCAACCTTCGTAATCCACTTCGTCAATTCTTGTCATCCCGACATTTTGCAAGACTTTTAAATGTGTAAGATAATTGTTTGAAAATGTCATCCAAAAGCGGATTCTTTTCAGCCCTTTTATATTTTTTACAAGTGATTCGAGCTCTTCATGATACAGTAGATAGCTTTCGTGGGGGCCTGCAACAGGATAATCGAAAGTAAAATGGACTGAGCCATCTTCAATTATAGGGGGGGTCTCAACCCATTTGCCGTCTTTCCAATGCCTTACGACCTGAGTAACTTCTCTGATGTTTATTTCTGGATTAAAGTTTGTGGCAAAAGGGTGCCCATGATTGCCAGCATTGCAGTCAAGAATGTCGATATAGTTTATTTCATCGTATAAATGTTTTTGGGCGTAAGCACAAAAAATATTTGTAACTCCGGGGTCAAATCCGCACCCCAAAATAGCCATTAACCCTTTTTCTTTGAACTTATCTTGATAAGCCCACTGCCAACTGTATTCGAAATGTGCTGTATCGATAGGTTCATAATTTGCAGTGTCAAGATAGTTTACTCCTGCTTCAAGGCAGGCATCCATAATTGTCAAGTCTTGATAAGGGAGTGCAACATTAATTACCAAATCAGGGTTATACTTTTTAAATAGTGCTACCAAATCGTTAACGTTATCAGCATCAACCTGCTCAACATTAATATCTACATTATAATTTTGTTTTACCTCTTTTGCTATTTGTTTACATTTAGACAAAGTTCTGCTTGCCAAACATATTTCTGTAAATACATTCGGCAGACTTGCACATTTTTTAGCAACAACATTTCCGACGCCGCCTGCGCCAATAATAATTACTTTTCCCATAATTACTCCTTTTTAATCGTTTTTACATCCCGCAATGGTTTTAAGATAACAGTTTTCACTAAGGAAAACATATAGTTTACCTAAAATATAGCCTCTCATATCATCGTTTATCTTTTCCGATTCTTCTATTTTTTGTTTCAATCTTCTTTCTACATCTTTTATATCATAATCCATATCATCAAGAATATCCAAAATATTTTGAGCCTCAATGATATTTTTGATTTCGTAGTTACCATCTTCATCAAAATTTACGGTTAACTCAGTAGGATGTGTAAACAGGTTGTGTTGCATCCCCATCGTTTCTTGATATGCACCTACAAGAAAAAAACACAAGAAATAGTCTTCTTCGGTAAGGTTTACATCGTGCAAGAAAAGAGGCTTTTGCGTGTCAAAAGATATTTCACCGTCGCTGTCGCAAGTGATATCCCAAAGGCTTGCAGACCTTGTCGGATCTTCGTCAAGCTTTTCAAGAGGCATGACAGGGAAATTTTGCCCGAGCCCCCAATAGTCGGGAAGACTTTGGAATATGGAAAAGTTTAAAAGGTATCTTTCCTGAATCATATTTTGGATATTTATAATATCGGTCAAATTTTTGTTTTTTAATAAATCCACAGCTTTTTTGATTATAAGGTGGACAAGTATCTCGGTATTGCTCCTGTCTATTAAATCTATGTAACCAAGATCAAAAAGGGTCAAGAGTGATTCCATATGGTCTAAGCTATCGTGCAAAAATTCGATGGCATTATTTTCATTCATTATCTTGTAAAGTTCGTACAATTCATCAATTAACGGCGGATTCTTTTCTTTAAGGTTTAACTCTTTTTGATCATATTCTTGAGAAAAAAGCTCAAGAACGGGAGCTACCACAATGGCATGACTTGCCGCTATAAATCTCCCTGCTTCTATGTATATATCAGGCTCAGGAACTTTTTTATTTTGTGAAATCATTTTCAAGAGATACACAACGTCACTTGTAAACTCTTCCAAAGTATAATTCTTTTCATATATTCCTTTGTGCTGGCTATATTCTACGGCAAGCCCGCCACCAAGGTCAACGGAGTTTAAGTTTGTTGCGCCCATTTTGTAAAGTTCAGCATATATGTTACCTGCCTCACGTAAAGCCTTTTTCATCGGTGAAATTTCGCTTATCTGTGAGCCGATATGAAAATGTATCATTTTAAAATTTTCGAGCATATCGGCTTGCTTTAACATTGTCATAGCCTCTACAAGCTCGGCTGATGTGAGTCCAAATTTTGAGTTTATTCCCCCACTTTTAGCCCAAATCCCTATGCCTGAGCTATGCAGTCTGATTCTAAGTCCGATATTAGGGTAGGGTGGCCCCATCTCTTTTGCGACTTCTAATATTGTTTCCAACTCATTTATACCCTCTATTGTGATTGTAATGTCGTGCCCCATTTGAGCTGCAATAAATCCAAGCGTTATCATTTCCTTATCTTTGAATCCATTTACTATTATCGGGCTGCCGAGATTTGTATAGCTCATTGCAATAATCAGCTCAGGTTTACTACCTGCTTCAAGTCCGTAGTTATAACCTTGGGATATTTCGGTTAATGGTATTACAAAATTTGGAAATTGATTTACTTTGAGAGGAAAGACACCGTTAAATTTTCCCTTATATGAATACTCTTTCATCGACTTTTCAAAACTTTCAAAAAGTGTATCTATCTGATTTTTAATGAGATGCGGGAATCTTATAAGCAAAGGACCTTTATAACCTTCGCTTCTGACATCCTTTACGATATCCACTATTGCGGGTTTTTTGCCATGGTTAACAATTACTTTACCGTCTTTAATCTTAAAATAATTTTTAGACCAAATTTTTATTCCGTAATCCATATGCTTACCTCAAAAAAGGATTGGTTTGCTTTTCAAAACCTATAGTTGTTTTATCCCCATGTCCTGGTATTACTACTGTCTCACTTGGCAACTTAAATAATTTATTTTTAATCCCGCTTACCAGCGCATCGAAATCTGAGTAAGGAAAATCAGTCCTCCCTATTGAAAGATAAAAAAGAGAGTCGCCAGATATGAGAATATTTTGATTTTCAATCAGATAACACATACCGCCCGGTGTGTGGCCGGGGGTCGCTATCGCTCTTATCTTTACACCTTCAATTTCAAAGATATCACCATCGTTGACATCCTTGTCTATTGTTGGCGCTTTTCGTGGAGGAAGGCCAAAAATGACTGCTTGTTTTGCGGAGTCTTCCATAATTTGTTCATCCTTTTTTGAAACATAAAAAGGTATATTATATTTTTTCTTTAAATCATTGACTGCACCGATATGATCAAAATGGCCATGTGTATTCAGAATGAATAAAGGTGTTAGTTTGTTTTTTTCAATGTACTCGTCTATCTCCGTAAAATCATCACCCGGGTCAAAAATTATACATTTGTCATTAACTGAAAAGATGGAGCAGTTTACATAAAGTGGCCCCACATTTAAAATCTGAAGTTTCATCTTTTCTCCCATAAAAAAATATTTTTATTGTTTCTCTAAAATTATAGTTACAGGGCCGTTATTTACAAGGCCGATTTTCATTTTTGCTCCAAATACTCCTGTTTTAACTTTACTGTCTCCGAGTATATTTTTGCATTTTTCTATAAATTTTTCATAATATTTTATGGCTTTCTCCGGATGCATGGCGTTCATAAAATCGGGTCTCATCCCCTTTTTAGATTCACCAGCCAAAGTAAACTGACTTACTATCAGTAACTCTCCGTCAATATCCTGAACAGATAAATCCATTTTACCAGAATCATTTTCAAAAATACGAAGTCCGCATACCTTTTTAGACATAAAATCTATATATGATTCTTCGTCATCATTAAAGAAACCTACAAGGACTAAAAGGCCTTTTCCTATTTGGGAATATATTTTTTCATCTATTTCAACGTAAGCAGAATCAGCTCTTTGGATACAACATTTCACTTGAGCACTCTCCTTATATTGACTTTCAGTACTGCTAAACAAAGAAAGTAAGTCATAGCAGAAATTAAAATTACAATCAATAGGTTTAAAGTGTAATATTTTAATATTATTACGACAGTGGCCATTACTGTCGAAGCGAATACTATTTTCAAAACAACTGTAAAATTATTTTTAAGATTAAACTTATAATCTCTGATATTTATATACAAAAGAATTGTATTTATTGCTGCGGCACAAGAAGATGCAAGTGCGATACCTGCATGAGAAAACCATTTTATAAATAATAACATAAAAGTTACATTGCATATAAATGATACCGCTGCGATTTTTACAGGGGTCTTTGTATCTTTTCGAGAGTGAAATACTTTTGTAAACAGATTCACAAAAGAAAAGAATATCAAGCCTGCGGAGTACATAATAAGAGCCGAAGCGGTTTGCATAGCATCAAATTCGGTGAAATGGTTTCTCTGATATATAAAACGAGTGATTTCGTCAGATAGTAAAATAAGACCGATTGTTGCAGGTAGTATTATTAAAATGATGGCAATAAACGCCTTGTCGATGAGATTGTGTTGTTTTGATTGTGTGTCAATTATTTCAGTTTTGCTAAGCTCGGCAAGTGCTACACCGCTTAGTGCAACGGAGAAAACACCGAGGGGGAACTGAAAAAGACGATTTGCATAATACAGATAAGAAATGCTCCCTTCATTTAAAAATGAGGCTACAATCCTTCCTACGGTAAAATTTAATTGACTAATGCCTACCCCAAAAATAGATGGAATTATAAGTAAAAAAGTTTTTTTTACATTATCGGACATTTCAAGCTTTGATTCTATTCTGTAGCCGTAACCGTATGAAAATACAAATAATAGTAGTAGTTGTAAAACCCCTCCTACAAAAACACCGTAAGCCAAATAGTAAATATTATGGTCAAGTATCCACCCTATATAAGCACCTGCTATCATGGAAATATTTAAAAGGGCAGTGGACGATTGGGGGATAAAAAAACTTCCCAAAAGATTTAAAAAACCTGCAAATATTGAAGATATGCTGATAAATAAAAGGTATGGCATAACAATTTTCAAAATGCTTGAAGCAAAGATGACCATCTCTTTATCGTTTGCATACCCCGGCAGGAATAATAAAATAAAGTATTTAGAAAAAATTATTATAATAAAAGTCATTAGTCCTACAATTAATAACAAATATGCAATTATTTTTGTCATATAGGTGTTGGAATATTTGACACCTTTACTTCTGTTTTCAGCTAAAATGGGGATAAAAGCGGAAGAAAGCGCCCCTTCTGCGAATAAAGCTCTGAATAGGTTTGGAATTGCAAATGCTACAAAAAAAGCATCAGTGTATTTTGAGGCACCGAAAAGAGCGGCAATGACTAAGTCTCTGATAAGTCCAAAGATTCTACTGGTGAACACTCCGAAACTTGAGTGTAATATTTTGGCAAATAAAGAACGATTTTTTTCTTTAAATTTCATTATAGTTAAACTTCAATAACCTCTTTTCAATATTTTAGCTGCAACTTTTCTAAAAATTACTTTACACATAAGATTATACAAGTTATAATACGATATAGTTAAAAATGGAAGTAATTTTATCTTTTAAAGGAGGCTGTCGGTTATGACCAAGTCAGAATTAATTGAAAAGCTATCAGAAGAGTATCCTGATATGACAAAAAAGCAGATTGAGTTTATTGTAAATGGCGTGTTTTCATCTATTAAAGATACTCTTAAAAGTGGTGGTAAGGTAGAGATTAGAGGGTTTGGAAGTTTTAAAGTAAGGGAAAAATCAGCAAAAACTGGAAGAAATCCTAAAACAGGGGAAAAAGTGGAAGTCCCTGCCAAGAAAGTCCCTTATTTCAAGCCCGGGAAAGAGATTAAAGAACAGTTAATAAATCTTTAATAAAAGCAAATTTGTTTTAAATATTTTTTTAAAATAAAAAAGGCACCGTTTAAGGTGCCTTTTATTTTATCGCCAAACCTCGGCGATTATTTTTTAAGCTCAGCTAAAGCCTGAATGACCGCAAGATGATGTCGAACCAGCATTTCCCACAGAAGAAACTTTACTCATCTTTTTTTCTACATTTTGAGATTTGCAAGAAGGGCATTCAACCTTTGCGTCCTGTTTTATTACTAACTTTGAAAAAACATTTTTGCAATCTTTGCACTCGTATTCGTAAATTGGCATTTACTACCTCTTAAAGGTGTTTGTTTAACGCATCAACATAAACGCCCTTAGGTTGAACGCCTATAAACTGCTCAACAACCTTTCCGCCTTTAAAAATAATAACGGTAGGAATGCTCATAATGCCAAATTGAGCAGCTAACTGCTGATTGTCATCAACGTTTACTTTACCTACTTTTGCTTTACCTTCAAATTCTTTAGCTATTTGGTCGATAGTGGGGGTAAGCATCTTACAAGGACCGCACCATACTGCCCAAAAGTCCACAAGCACCGGAACATCACTATCTAATACTTCACTCTTAAAATTTTCGGTCGTAAATACAGTTGCCATCCATTACCTCCTAAATTGATTGATTTCACAATATATATTTTATACAAAAATTGTCAACAAAAACGAAAAAGTATTACTCTTTAAAAATAAATTATGGTAGGATGAATTTAAGTTTAATAAGATGTTATATCGGAGGCAGATGTGATTGAAAATATCATTAATTATTTTGAAGAAATATCCAAAATCCCAAGATGTTCGAAAAATGAAGGTAAAATTATTCAATACTTAAAAGGGTGGGCGGAAAAAAATAACTTCCCTTTTACTCAAGACAGAGGAGATAATCTTTTTGTTTACGTAGGAGACAAATCGGAAAAAGTTGCACTGCAGAGTCATGTGGATATGGTATGTGAAAAGTCTCCTGAGATTAATCATGATTTTGCAACAGACCCTATAAGGCTGATAATTGATGGTGATATTATTAAGGCTGACGGGACTACACTTGGAGCTGACAATGGTATTGGTGTCGCTATGATGATGTCTTTGGCTGAAGATAAGGATATCTTAAAAACTAAAGGTCTCGGGTTGCTTTTTACGGTGGATGAAGAGACAGGGTTAAACGGTGCCAATAACTTGGAGAGCGGACTTTTGAGCTCTAAATACATGATTAACCTTGATTCTGAAGACGATGATGAAATAATTATCGGTTGTGCCGGAGGAAGAGACTTATACGGGGAAAAAGAATACAATTTTTTGAACAGTCAGACTGCTAACTCATATCAAGTTGAAATTACAGGGCTTTTTGGCGGGCATTCAGGTGTAGATATAGATAAAAATAGACTTAACGCTATAAAATTGATGGGGGAGCTTCTTGACATCATTGAGGATGCGGAAATTTCCCTTATTAATGGCGGGACAAGGCACAATGTTATACCAACCGGTGCAATCTCAATTTTTAATTCTAATCTTTCTTTTGACAAGGTGAAAAAAATATGCGGAGATTTTGAAGAAAAATATAAAAAAATAGAAAGTAAAGTAAAAGTAACATTGTGTAAAAATGAAAATTCCATTGAATCATTAAGTAAATCTGACAGCAAAGAGTTACTCACTCTTATAAGGGAGCTTCCATATGGTGTAATGGGTAGGCAACATAACCATGTGGTATTGTCATCCAATCTGGCCAAAGTTTCCTTGGATGCCCATAAAATTAGATTTTTGTTGAGTATAAGAAGCTCTGATAAAGAATTAAAAGAAAAACTAAATGGGGAAATATCCACTATTTTTAGAAAATTTAATTATAACTTTTTCAGTGATAATGACTACCCGGCATGGCAGCCCGATTTTAACTCTAAGCTTTTAGATATTGCCAAACAAATTTACGATAAAAAGTACCCGGATTTAAAAGTTAAAGTTATTCATGCTGGGCTTGAGTGTGGCATCATAAAAGAAAAGTATCCTGAAATTGATGTGATTTCAATCGGGCCAAATATAAAATTTCCGCACAGTATAAATGAAAATGTCAGTATTTCTTCCATAGATAAAGTTTATCGTTGGTGCAAAGAGATAATTTTATCCCTTCCGTAATATTGTACCGGGCTGAAAATCTTTGGGGAGGTTTGGAGTAGGGTAGGTTTGAAAACCTGCTTCTTCAAACTCTCTTCGTATTTTTTTGCTGCATGCGTATGTTACTGCCACTCCATCGTCAGCTAAAAGAGTATGGAGTCTTTTATATATGTTGATATTCCACATCTCAGGGTTTTTTGACTTACTGAATGGGTCAAAGAAAATAACATCGAAGTTATTTTTTAGGTTGAATACGGTTTTTGATGCATCACCATATACAATATTAAGGCGGAAATTGTCTTTACTTCCTGATATTATCAAGTCTTTCAAAAGAGAATAACCTTTGTAAGGGAAGAATATAAGACTGTTTTTTACTAACTCTACGACCTCTTTATCGATTTCCAGGGAAGTTATGTCAAGTATATTTGTAGCCTTAGCTTTAAGGGCCTCATTTAACGTAATGGCAAGATTATAACCAAGCCCAAAACATATATCGAGCAGTCTAACGTTTGAATTTTTTAATTTTTCTACGATTTCTGAAGCCAAGACGAATTTGTAGAGGCTTTCACTATATGCACCGACAGATTTGGCTCTGTAGGCTTCGTTAAAGGTAAGGTTAAAGAATGAGAAAGAGCCGTCAGTGGTAGAAAAAATCTTTTTATCTTTACCGTATAGAGGGACTAAATTGGGCATTCTCAAATACTATATGTCTTGAATCATTGACTTTTTCAGGATAATCATCCCTAAAGTGTCCTCCGCGACTCCCTTTTCTTGCAAGAGCAGCTTCTGCCATTAGCTTTCCTACTACAAACATATTTCTAACTTCTCCAGAATACCTGTCAAACGGGGTAGTATACAAAAATTGATTAAGATATTTATCGATAAAGTTTATGGCAGCGTTTAGCGATTTTTCATTTCTTATTACGCTTACATTCTCCCACATGACCCTTTGAAGTTCGGCTTTTAATGCTTTGTAGTCAATGGACTGGTCCATTTTTTTAGTTATAGGGGCAACGGGCTTTAAAGGTTCGTCATATTTTGTATCTATTATGGCGGCTTTGGCAGACCTTGCACCAAAAACTACGCCTTCAAGCAGTGAATTACTTGCGAGTCTGTTGGCACCATGGACCCCCGTGCAGGCAGTTTCCCCACATGCATAAAGACCATATATATTTGTTCTGCCCCAAATATCCGTTTCTATACCGCCCATGTAATAGTGAGCTGCAGGGCTGACAGGAATTAAGTCTTTTGTAATGTCTATGCCATAATTCATACAAGTAGAATATATCTTAGGAAATCTGTTTTTTAAGTAATTACTGTCGATGTGAGTAAGATCCATATAAACAAATTTTGAATTTGTCTTTTGCATTTCAAAAAATATTGCTCTGCTTACTATATCTCTCGGGGCAAGCTCCCCTTGTTCGTGGTAGTTTTGGCAAAATCTTTCTTTATGAATATTTCTTAATACAGCACCTTCCCCTCGCATCGATTCACTTAAAAGAAATGCTGGGGCACCTTCTATGTGAAGTCCGGTAGGGTGAAATTGAAAAAATTCCATATCCTTAAGCGTCGCATTTGCTCTAAATGCTATGGCCATGCCATCGCCGGTGGCAACTTCCGGATTTGTAGTCCTTTCAAAAAGCCTTCCAGCACCACCAGTGGCAAGAATGACTGCTTTTGAATAAAAGTAGTGAAATGAATTGTCCTTTTCATTAATTGCAATTACTCCGCAGACCTTATTGTCACACTTTATCAGATCAACGATAAAGTAATTTTCAACCTTATCAATATTCACTATTTTTGATACGTATTCTTTTAATGCCCTTACTATTTCATGCCCGGTGGCATCCCCTTTGGCATGAATTATCCTGTTAACACTGTGGGCTGCTTCTCTTGTAAAAGATAGATGGTCGCCATGCATATCAAACATAGCTCCCATCTGTATAAGCTCTTTAATGTATTTTGGTCCCTCTTCGACAAGGGTCATAACTGCATCTTTATCACAAAGGCCGTCGCCTGCTTTTATGGTATCTTCATAGTGTAGATAAATATCATCATCGTCTGACAATACAACAGCTACTCCCCCTTGAGCGTATTCAGTATTACTTTCGCCCAAGAAAGATTTGGTAATGATGCCTACACTTCCTTGCTTTGAAAGCTCTACGGCAGCTCTTAGCCCGGCTACCCCGCTTCCTAAAACAATATAGTCATAATATGTAAATCCCATTAGAATCTAAGCCCCAATTTTAATCCATACTGCTTTACTTCACCAATACTTGCTTCTACGGTAATGTTAAGAAGTGGTAGTGGTGATACCTGCAAACCGATAAGACCGCGGTATATTGTTTCGTGAACATCATCAAGATCAGGGCTCACTGAATCACTGTTTTCGCTTGCATTTACTCTCAGCATTGTAACGCCGGCATAAGGTGTAAGGAAGAGGAAACCTTTACTTATAAGCAAATCTCCTGAATATGTGTTAATATCAAGCTCATCAACACCTTCAAGTTTTGAAAAAGCACCTCTAATGCTTATGGCAGGCATTGTAATACCACCTTCAAGAATTGCATATTTCAGCTCTACACCCCAAAGCCTTATGTCAGTAGAAGGGACTGAAGAGTACATTGCACCTATATCCAGATTAAACGGTAACCCTTTTTGCAAGTGAATCCTTGCTGTAGGTATCATCGGTATTGTATCTTCATTTTTAAATGTAAATTTCCAGTAATCTCTGTTATCGTTAATATCAGTAACAATTACTTCGGCAGCAGCATCAAAGCCGGTAATGCCGAGTGGTTCAGCAGGTGACATTGGATTGAATGCCAAGGCAACGCCAAGCTCTTTTGAAACAGATTTAAATAGGTCTTGACTGAGTTGTGTGTCCAATTTGATTTCTTTGGCAAATGAAACTGAAGCCACCAATAATAAAACCAAGATAGAAACTGATAAAAATTTTTTCATTTTTTCCTCCTTTTTAGGTCTGGTAGACCAGTATCTTTGTGGAGATATTTTCTACTCCTTGTAAATGCCCCAAACTTAACTGACTTACATTTTTTCTTTATTTCTTTAAGCATATTCTTAATACCCAATATCTCTTCTTCTAATATTTTATCACTTTTAAAAAAAATGTCACCATCAATTGCCATATTTGAAAGCTTTAGGAAATTTAAGTTATATGTGGTTAAAAAGTCAATAAGACTTTGAACATTTGGTTTAATGTCGGTAAATCCGGGTAGCACACTTAGGTTTAAAATAATTTCAAAGCCATATATTTTAGATGTATCAATAAGTTTCTGTGCATACTTAAAGTAAGTTTCATATTCTTGGTGAAAACCGAGCATACTGTGGGCAAAGGAGTTGTTCAAAGATGAAATGTTTAATGTCATTATGTCAATATCACTGTTAAGTATAGATTTCATTGCTTCTATATTTATCTGATATGGCTCAATATTAATCGTAAGGTTGTCATTTTTTTTGACCTTTTTCAAACAGTCACAGATTTTTGATATAACCTTTTCCTGGGTGAGGTTAGAAAAGGTAATTACAACATCTTTTTGATTGTCATTTAAAAAATTTATCAAATCGGTCAATTCATTCACAGAATTATTTTCAAGGTAAAAAGTGTCAAGAATCAGTTCGTTACCGAAAGGTGTGAGGTTTTCAATATCTCTATATATCGCTTTTGACATTTTGGCAAAGTGAGAAATGAGACTGTTGTTGCCGTTATAACTCATAAAAATATCTTTGAAACTTTTTGTTTGAGTAATATCTGAAGTTTGTATATCTATCTTAATGGCAGAAAAGTAAAATTTTTCATCCATAAACCCAACAGGGGTATGTGCCTCATTAGTCAGTATTGTTTGGCCAGTTTTTTTAAATGCAGGTAGACTTACCCTCAGGTATCCTTTTGGCGGAGTGGTATAAATAGGGAAACCGCCGTCAAATTCTATTATTTTTGCAGTTTCCTGGTCATAACCTAAAGGTTTTGCCCCCTCGATAAATTTTATTTTGGAATATTTTGGCAGCTCTTCGAGTTCAGACTCATACGGAACAATATTAAAGTTATTAGTTCTGCAACACATTTTTAATGCAGGGTGATCATATATGTTGCCGTTTTTATCCGCAAAAAGTAAATTTGGAATATTGTACATCTGTCACCTTTGTGTTTGTATTTCTATAAAAATAAGCTCCAAATAGTATTGTTTTTTTGAGGATTTTGCAATATATATCTAATGGTTTAAAAATAATTTTGAGGTGAGTTATGACGGATATTATTGATGTATATGCAAGGGAGATTTTAGATTCAAGGGGTAATCCGACTGTTGAAGTAGAAGTGGTTACGAGTGATGGCACTGTTGGCGTTGCGGCAGTCCCATCGGGTGCATCCACAGGCGAATTTGAAGCGGTTGAGTTAAGGGACGGTGATAAAAATAGGTTTGCAGGTAAAGGGGTGTTGAAAGCCGTTCAAAATGTAAATGAGGTAATTGCTCCTGAAATAGAAGGGATAGATGTATTGGAACAAAAATTAATAGATGAAATTTTATTGGACATCGACGGGACTAAAAATAAGGAAAAGTTAGGTGCCAATGCAATTTTGGGTGTTTCACTTGCCTGCGCAAAAGCTGCGGCTAATGCTTTGGGACTTCCTCTTTATAGATACATAGGTGGTACATTTGCACATCAACTCCCTGCTCCCATGATGAATATTTTAAATGGCGGGAAGCATGCAGATAATAATGTTGACATACAGGAGTTTATGATTATGCCGCTTGGTGCTTCCTCATTTAAAGAGGCTTTGAGGATGGGGACAGAGACTTTTCACAGTCTGAAAAAGGTGTTGAGTGAAAAAGGTTACAGTACTTCTGTCGGTGATGAGGGAGGATTTGCTCCGAATTTAAAGTCAAATGAAGAGGCATTGGAAGTTATTTTGATGGCTATTGAAAAGGCGGGTTACAAGGCCGGTGAAGACATATATTTAGCCCTTGATGTAGCGTCAAGTGAGCTTTATAAGGATGGCAAATATATAATGGCCGCCGAGAAAAATCCTGAGAAAACAGCGGATGACATGATTGAATATTATAGGTATTTGGTTGCAAAGTATCCTATAATCTCTATCGAGGATGGATTGGCTGAGGATGATTGGGATGGGTGGCAGAAGCTTACGGAAGCCTTGGGCAGCAAAGTGCAGCTTGTGGGCGATGACCTTTTTGTAACAAATACCGAGAGACTAAAAAGAGGTATAGATAACAAAGTGGCAAACTCTATTTTGATTAAATTAAATCAGATAGGTACACTGACTGAAACTTTGGCTGCCATTGAAATGGCTAAGAGAGCAGGGTATACTTGTGTAATTTCTCACCGCTCAGGGGAGACTGAAGATACTACTATTGCAGATTTGGCTGTAGCTGTAAACGCAGGACAGATCAAGACAGGCTCTGCTTGCAGGACTGACAGGGTGTGTAAATATAATCAGCTTATAAGAATAGAAGAAGAGTTGCTTGATCAGAGTTTTTATCCGGGACTTCAGGCATTTTACAATTTAAAGTAGGTGACATTAATGTTTTATGAAGAGAAGTTGGCGAGGCTTATTTGTGAATACAGCCTTGATGTAAAGGAAAATCAGATTATTGAAATCAGGGGCGAGGTTTGTGCCGAGCCTCTGATTAAGGCACTTTATAAAAAAATATTGCAAATGGGGGCTTACCCTATTGTTAAAATGAGCTTTACCGAGCAATTGTCTTATTTTTATAAATATGCGAATGAAAATCAACTAAAGCTGATTCCCGAAAGCATAATGACAGGTGCAAAGACTCATCACGCTTTGATTCACATTGACTCAGAGTCAAATACGAAACAATTATCAGTTGTAGATAAACAAAAGGTAGCTTTAAACAGAAATGCCACAAAAGTTTTGAAAGATATAATGTTTGAAAGGGAAGCAAAAGGGGATTTTAAGTGGACAATTGCTCCTTATCCGACATCAAGTATGGCTCAAGATGCTGAAATGGATATAGAATCATATTCACAATTTGTGTTTGATGCATGTAAACTTAACGAAGATGACCCTGTCACTGCTTGGAGTAAAGTAAAAGATTATCAAGAAGGAATTGTCAAACGATTGACCGGCACAAAGACTATTAGGATAGTTGGAGATAAGACAGATTTGACACTGAATGTGGAAGGTAGAAAGTGGATAAATTGCTGTGGAAAACACAATATGCCTGACGGGGAGGTTTTTACAAGCCCTGTTGAAAATAGTGCCACTGGTGCAATGTATTTTGATATGCCTACATCATTTTTAGGTGTGGAAGTTCATGGTGTTTTGTTAAAATTTGAAAATGGAAAAGTAATTGATGCTAAAGCCGAAAAAAATGAAGATTTTCTTATGAAAATGCTTGAGACCGACGAAGGTGCTAAGTTTGTTGGTGAAATAGCCTTTGGGCTTAATGACAATATAAAATTCCCATCTAAAAATATTCTTTTTGACGAAAAAATAGGTGAGACTATGCATTTGGCTGTCGGCTCATCATATCCTGAAGCCGGAGGTAAAAACAAATCAGGACTTCACTGGGATTTGATAAAATCTATGAAAGACGGTGAAGTTTACTGTGACGGCAAACTTGTTTATAAAAACGGAAGGTTTATTGATGGATAAGTTTTACTTTTATGGCCCGGTAAAAACCTTTTTCAAGTATGAAAAAGATGAAATATTTACCGAGCTTCTAAAAGATTTTAATAAAGTAGGCGTTGTTTCTGGCAAGACTTCCATTTATAAGACCGGATTTAAAGATTTTTTGGTTGATATATTTAAAGGGAAAGAGTTTTTATTCTTCGATGAAGTAGAGGAAAACCCTTCGATAAATACCATTATTAAGGGTGGAAAATTTTTAAGAAAAAATAGATGTGAGATTGCTATCGGTTTTGGTGGCGGCAGCAGTCTTGACGCGGCTAAGGCTATGGCGTGTTTTGCAAATAATGATTTTGGTTTTTATGAGCTTTTGAAAAAAGAAAAGGTTTCTCCGTCACTGCCGTTGATTTTGGTGCCCACTACATGCGGTACGGGTAGCGAGGTAAATAATTATAGCATAATTACTGATAAAGAGGCAGTTGATAAGATAAATTTTTCAAAAGAGTCTACCTTTGCTAATTATGCGGTCCTTTTGCCTGAATACTTAAAATTTTTAAATGAAGAAATTTTGATATCCACTGTATTTGATGCCTTTACACATGCTTTTGAAGGTTATATTTCGCTAAGGGCAACACCTTTCAGCGATTTTATTGCAGAAGAGGCAATGGTAAATATTTTGCAGCTGCTTAAAGATTTTTATGAAAATAAGATATTTGATTATGACCTTGCTTTATATTCATCCACCCTTGCGGGGTTTGTAATTCTTCATACGGGGACAACCCTGCTGCATGCTTTCGGTTATTATCTTACAAATCATAAAAATATACATCATGGCAAAGCTAACGCAATTTTATTGCCCAAATACTTTCAGATTCTTAAAGATGGAAAGGTTGATAAGATTGACAATGTCTTGAGACTAATTGAAAAGGCAGACTTTGATATGTTTGGCTTTATAGATGAATTTTATATGGGCTCAGATATTAAAAATATTTTACAAGGCAGTGAGATAGAAAAGTTTGTAACTTATTCTATTGGTAAGAAAAATGCTGCATTTACCCCGATAAATACCGACTTTGATAATATTGTGAAATATTTTATTTGATTTGTGCTATTGATTTTGTTTGTTTTCCGTAGGGTAGATTTCAAGTATTTTTTTAATATAAGTCTTTGTTTCAATAAAGTCGGGGACTGACATATTTTTTAATACATTTTGCGGACCCGCATTGTAAGCGGAAAGTGCAAGTTGTAAATCATTAAATCTTTTAAGCTGTATTGACAGATACTTTGTCCCTGCTTCAATATTTTCCATATAATTAAAAGGCCTTTCAAAACCCATTTCAAAAAATGTGACAGGCATTACCTGCATTAGGCCTATTGCACCTGTCCTTGATATAGCAAATTCATTGTATTTAGACTCCACTTCTACTACGGCTTTAACAAGTTCCGGGTCTACGCCATACTTTATTGCAGTTTTATCTATAATTTTATCAATCTCATCTTTTGACGTTTTTCGAATAATGATACCGATATCCTTTAAAATATATTTTACCAAAAGAAATACGCTCGTTGTCC
This sequence comes from Deferribacteraceae bacterium V6Fe1, assembly GCA_022813675.1. Lineage (GTDB taxonomy): Bacteria > Chrysiogenota > Deferribacteres > Deferribacterales > Deferrivibrionaceae > Deferrivibrio > Deferrivibrio metallireducens. The sequence continues at coordinate 1,805,600 of CP063375.1, forward strand.
TTGTTTTGACGTAAAATGGGTTGAGCAGGGCTTTGGGATTTAAAGTGGTTACAAAACAGATAGTATTTACGGATAAAATATAAATCAGAAATGATATGAATATCAGTTTATATATTCTTGATAACATATCTTAATATTTCATAAAAAGTGCTTGCGGTCAATTGTTTTAATATGTTATTTTTCTTTAAAAAGTAAACAAGAGGTTATGATGAAAATATCCGATATATTGAAAAGTAAAGATTTTTTAATATCTTTTGAATTTTTTCCACCTAAAAAAGAGGAGAATGAGCATATACTCTTTGAAACTATTTCCAAATTAAAACCATATAATCCTGACTTTGTATCAATTACTTACGGTGCGGGAGGAAGCACGAGGGAAAAGACTGCTTACTGGACAAAACATATAAAAGAAGACTTTGGGCTGAATGTAATGATGCATCTTACTTGTGTTGCTGCGACTGCCGAGGAGATTAGTGAAAATTTAAGAATGCTTGAGAAAAATGACATAAAAAATATTCTTGCTTTAAGAGGTGACCCGCCTAAGGATTTTCCGGAAGATAAGATAAAAAAAGATTTTAAATATGCTTATGAGTTGGTTAGGTTTATTAAAAGTAAGAACGATTTTTCAATAGGTGTTGCCGGCTACCCTGAAGGCCATTTGGAGTCTCCTAATTTAAATAAAGATATTGAGTATTTAAAAATGAAAGTGGATAGCGGGGCTGATTTTGTTGTTACTCAGTTATTTTTTGATAATGGATATTTTTATGACTTTATGGATAGGGCACTAAAGTATAATATAAATGTCCCGATTTTACCGGGTATTATGCCTATAACCAATATCAATCAAGTTATAAGATTTACTCAGATGTGCGGAGCTACCGTACCTGAAAGTTTGGTGCAAAGTATGGCGGACAAGAGTGAAGAATATATGTTTGAAGTCGGTGTGGAATATTGTATAAAGCAATGTGCCGATTTGAAAAAGCATGGTTGTAAGGGGCTACATTTTTACACATTGAATAAATCCGAAGCTACAAAAATGGTTTTAGAGGGGTTAAAGTGATTTTAGATTATTCTCCTGAATATACCTATCCGCTTTATCGCCCGCCGAGTGAGGCTTACTCTCTCATTTTTCAGATAACGGAAGGTTGTTCTTACAATAAATGCACTTTTTGCGGAATGTATGTTGATAAGCATTTCTCCTTGAAAAGCTTTGATAAATTTAAGCTTGAAGTGGATAGAATGCCTATAAATTACAGGCACGCCGTTAAAAGAATATTTTTGGCTGACGGTGATGCCGTAGCTTATCCTACTGAAGGGCTTATAAAGATATTGGATTATTTGAACGAAAATTTTCCAAATATTGAAAGGATAAGTTCTTATGCCGGAGCACATGCGCTCATGAAAAAGAAAATAGACGAGTGGGAAGAGCTTAGAAAAAGGAAACTGACACTTTTATATTTTGGTTTGGAAAGCGGTAATGATGAAGTCTTGACCCTTATGAATAAGGGGATGAAAAGTCAGAAGGTTAAGAAAAAAATCTTGGAGCTTCAAGGGATTGGTTTTGACTTTTCAGTAATGGTGATTCTTGGTGCAGGTGGCAAACTTTTATCTGATGTTCATGCAAAAGATACCGCCTTGTGGATAAATGATGTAAATCCTAAATATTTAGGGATGCTTACACTTTTTATAAGAAGGAAAAAGGATTATTTTGATAAAATTATGACTCCTACTATCGGAGATTTGATTGAAGAGTCTAAAAGAATACTGGAAGGGATTGAAACGAAAGGGGTTATTTTTAGAAGCAATCATATTTCAAATTTTGTAACTCTAAAAGGGGTTTTAAGCGAAGATAAAGGAAAATTGCTTAATCAAATCGATCAAACTCTTGACTATCTTAAATCAAAAGGTTTGTTCAACAAATACCCTGATTATTATCGTGAAGAGTTTTAATTTTTATGAAAAATATAATCTTTGTCCCTTCCCTAAAAGAGGCTCGCTCTCTTTTTAATATCGATTTTAACATAACCGATAAAGGGTTTTATGAAGGGTATTTGCAAAATTATAAAATAATTGTTTCCGGAGTAAGTAAAACAAATATTTCTATTGCAGCAACTTATACCTTTACAAATGAAGTCCCCAATGTCGCATATCTTGTTGGGATTGCAGGTTGTTACAGACAGTCTGATTTAAATATCGGTGATGTCGTATGTGTTTGTGAGGATTTTTTTGTAGATGAGGGGGCTTTGGTAGAAAACAATCTACTGATGTTGCATGAGCTTGGTTTTGGTGTTTGTGATTTTAATAGGGTAGGTTTTAATACGGTTGACAATTTACCCGCTGTTAAATCAAATACAGTTTCTTTTTTGAGCTCAAAAGATAATTTGGCTGAAATATATTATAATAAAACTGCTGCAGACATAGAAAATATGGAAGGAGCAAGTTTCGGCTTAGTATGTAATAAATTTAAAGTAACATCCTTTCAAATAAGAGCAATTTCAAATCATTGCGGTGACAGAAATAAACAGAAATGGAATGCTAAGAAAGCTCTTGATAATCTTCAGAAATATCTATTTGAAAATATTATAAAAATATAAGTTCAGTTATTATAAAATATTATTTTGAAAATAATCTCTTTTTATATGTTGATTAAATACTTATTATTTAAATCTTTTTAATCTGTTTTTAAATGTATCTGTTTTATACATCTGATTAAATTAATTTGTTGACTTTAAAAATAAATTGTGTTTTATTATCACGGTAAAAACTAAAAAGGGGGATTTTATATGGAAGAAAAGATCAAACAGTTAATGGAGCTTAATGAGAAAGCTGAGCTTGGGGGCGGTGTCGAAAGAATTAAGAAGATGCACAGTCAAGGTAAATTGACAGCAAGAGAAAGGATTGATAAGTTGTTGGATAAGGGGACATTTGTTGAGCTTGATAAGTTTGTTGTCCATAGATGTAACTATTTTGGAATGGAAAAAAATAAAATATTAGGTGATGGTGTAGTTACCGGTTACGGTAAGATAAATGGTAGAACAGTATTTGTTTTTGCGCAGGATTTTACTGTTTTCGGTGGTTCTTTGTCAGAAATGTTTGCCAAAAAGATTTGCAAGATTATGGATCTTGCTATGGAAGTGGGTGCTCCGGTTATTGGTCTTAATGATTCAGGTGGCGCGCGTATTCAGGAAGGGGTTTTGTCATTGGCGGGTTATGCAGATATTTTCTTAAGAAATAGTCTTGCAAGCGGCGTTGTCCCTCAGATTTCAGCAATTATGGGACCATGTGCAGGTGGTGCAGTTTACTCTCCTGCTTTGACCGACTTCATTTTTATGGTTAAAGAAACAAGTTATATGTTTATTACAGGCCCGGAGGTTGTAAAAACCGTTACAAGTGAAGTAGTTACAAAGGAGGAGCTTGGCGGTGCAATGACTCACAACACTAAGAGTGGTGTTGCACATTTTGCTGCCGAAAATGACGAGGACTGTCTTCTTAAAATAAGAGAGCTTATGAGCTATCTTCCAAATAACAATATGGAAGATGCACCGATTGTGCCTACCAAAGATGATCCAAATAGAGTGGAAATGTCTTTGAGGGATATGGTGCCTGTTGACCCTAACAAACCATATGACATGAAAGAGATTATTCAAAAAGTTGTAGATGATGGCAATTTCTTTGAAGTTCAAGAGTTTTTTGCTAAAAATATAATTGTCGGTTTTGGAAGGTTAAATGGCAAGACAATAGGTATAGTTGCTAATCAACCATCTGTATTGGCTGGTGCACTTGATATAGACTCTTCAGTTAAAGGTGCAAGATTTGTAAGATTCTGTGATGCTTTTAATATACCACTTCTGACATTTGTTGATGTACCTGGATTTATGCCCGGTGTATCACAAGAATATGGCGGAATTATTAAGCACGGTGCGAAACTTCTTTACGCTTACTGTGAAGCGACAGTTCCAAAAGTTACCCTTATTACAAGAAAAGCTTACGGTGGTGCTTATGACGTATTGAGCTCAAAGCATGTGAGAGGTGATATAAATTATGCTTATCCTACAGCTGAAATTGCAGTAATGGGGCCTGATGGTGCTGTTCAAATCCTTTTTAGTAAAGAGGTGGCAAGTGCAAAAGACCCTGTGGCTAAGAAAAAAGAGCTTACGGATAATTACAGAGAAACATTCGCAAATCCATACAGAGCAGCAGAATTAGGTTTTGTGGATGAGGTTATTTTGCCTGAATATACTCGACCAAGGTTGATTCAAGCATTTGAGCTGTTGGCAAATAAACGTCAATCTGTTCCACCTAAAAAACATGACAATTTGCCATTATAAAACGAGTATTGGAGGAAAATATGCCTGATATTAAAAAAGTATTGGTTGCAAATAGAGGAGAAATCGCCATAAGGGTTTTTAGGACATGCAGAAAGATGGGTATAGGCACTGTTGCCATTTATACCCATGCGGACAGAAAAGCACCGCATGTCAGATATGCAGATGAAGCATACTGTATAACCGACAGTCCTGCTGATACAAGCTATTTAAAACAAGATCGAATTATAGATATAGCCAAGAAAACCGGAGCTGCTATTCATCCCGGATACGGATTTTACGCTGAAAATGCGGGGTTTAGAAGGGCGTGCGATGATGCAGGTGTGATTTTTATTGGTCCGTCTGCAGAGCATATAGATATGATGGGAAGTAAGACAGGGGCAAGAGCTGTTATGGCTGAAGCCGGTGTCCCCACTGTACCCGGCACCAAAAACCCTATTAGAGATATTGAAGAAGCTAAAAAAGTAGCAAGAGAGATCGGTTATCCCATAATGCTAAAAGCTGTTTATGGTGGTGGCGGTAAAGGGATGAGGCTTGTGGAAAAAGAGGAAGATTTTGAATCATCTTTTAGAACAGCTAGTAGTGAAGCCCTTAATGCCTTTGGAAATGGTGATGTATATATGGAAAAATTTATTATCCAGCCTCACCATGTGGAAGTCCAGGTATTAGGTGATATGCACGGCAACGGGATTCATCTTTTTGATAGGGAGTGTTCGATTCAAAGAAGGCATCAGAAGGTAATAGAAGAAGCACCTTCTCCGTTTATTAGTGAGGAGACAAGGCAAAAGATGTGTACTGTGGCTGCTGAAGCGGTTAAAAAGATTGGATACTTTAGTGCCGGTACACTTGAATTCATTGTTGGTGCGGATCAAAACTTTTACTTTTTGGAAATGAATACAAGGCTACAGGTTGAGCATCCGGTTACAGAGCTTATTACCGGGATAGATATAGTAAGAGAGATGATATTTGTTGCAGAGGGGAAACCTCTCAATTATAAGCAGGAAGATATTGAAAGGCATGGACATGCGATTGAGTGCCGTATTTATGCAGAAGACCCATCAAACAACTTTGCACCTTCTCCGGGACTGCTAACAGTTTACCAGACTCCTGAAGGCCCAAATGTGAGGGTCGAGAGTGGTGCATACCAAGGATATGAAATCCCTCTTTACTATGACCCTATGATTGCAAAGGTTTGTGCTAATAGCAAGACAAGGGAAGGGGCAATAGAAAATATGAAGAGAATCCTCTCCGAATATATGGTCGCAGGAATTAAAACTTCTATCCCATTCCACTTAAGTGTTTTGAAAAATAAAACATTTATAAGCGGAGTTTACGATACAGGGTTTATAGATAATAAGTTTGATATGGAAGAGATGAAAAGAAGAGCAAATGAAGATGTGGATGTCCCTGTGATTGCGGCAGCTATAAAGCAGCTTCTATCGGAAAAAATTTCTGCCTCTCGTGCCGTTACAAGACCTGAAGTGGGTGATTCAAACTGGAAACGATTTGGTAGAAGTGTTAATTTTGCAAAAACATTAGGATAAGGGGTGAGATATGGCTGTAAAAAGAAAATATTTTGCTACTGTTGAGGGGCATGAAGAAGAATTGTTGGTAGATCTTACCGAAGAAGCGCCTTCTAACTATACAGTTTTAATAAATGACAAAGAGTATAAGGTAGATTTTGAGCAGATTAATGAGACAATTTATTCAATAATAATAAACGGCAAATCTTATGCCATCGATATGAGCGAAAAAGGCGATAAATATGAAGTACTTGTCAATGGGGATACTTTTCACGTAGAAATACTTGATGAAATGAAAAAACTCATGAGGATGAGGACTTCTTCAACAGTCGAAGGAAGACAGGTTATCGAAGCTCCAATGCCAGGATATATTTGGAAAATGCTTAAAGATCCGGGTGATGAAGTCAAAGCCGGTGAGCCTATAATGATTTTGGTTGCAATGAAAATGGAGAATGAAATCAAAGCTCCAAAAGATGGTGTTGTAACTGAAATATTTGTCAAAGCAAGTGAAGACCCAAATGAAAGTACCGTTGCAATGGGAGATAAATTAGCAATTGTTGAGTAATATTAAAAGAGCCTGTTTATAATGCAGGCTCTTTTTTCTTTTTTGTTTAATAATAAATAAATTTTTAAAGTAATATTCAAAAGGGGATTTTATGAAAAAATATACTATTAAAGATTGGGAAAATCTGGCAAAAAAAGAGCTAAAAAGTGATGATTTGTCGCAGCTTATTTGGAATACTCCCGAAGGATTTCCCGTAAAACCTCTTTATACTCTGGAAGATATAGAAAATTTGGAAACAATAAACACTTTCCCAGGCCTTGAACCTTTTATAAGGGGACCAAGGGCAACTATGTATGCGGTCAAACCGTGGACAATCAGACAATATGCGGGATTTTCTACGGCGGAAGAGTCCAACGCTTTTTACAGGAAAAATCTTGCTGCAGGTCAGCAAGGCTTATCAGTCGCTTTTGACCTCCCCACTCACAGAGGTTATGACTCTGACCACCCAAGGGTTGTAGGTGATGTTGGTAAAGCAGGAGTGGCAATTGATTCCGTAGAAGATATGAAAATACTTTTTGATGGTATACCACTTGACAAGGTTTCTGTTTCGATGACAATGAACGGCGCAGTAATACCAATTATGGCAAATTTTATTGTAGCGGCAGAAGAGCAGGGTGTATCTCAGGATAAGCTTGCAGGCACAATCCAGAATGATATTTTAAAAGAGTTTATGGTTAGAAATACTTATATTTATCCTCCAGAGCCATCAATGAGGATTATTGCGGATATTATTGAGTATACAAGTAAATATATGCCAAAATTTAATTCGATTAGTATCAGCGGGTATCATATTCAGGAAGCCGGTGCAAACTGTGCGTTAGAGCTTGCTTTTACTTTGGCGGATGGTCTTGAATATATAAGAGCTGCGCTTTCAAAAGGGCTGCATATTGATAAATTTGCGCCAAGGCTTTCATTCTTTTTCGGAATAGGGATGAACTTTTTTATGGAGATAGCGAAATTAAGAGCAGCAAGACTGCTTTGGTCAAAAATTGTTAAAGAGTTTAACCCGTCTGATCCAAGGTCTATGGCACTTAGGACTCACTGCCAGACTTCCGGTTGGAGTTTGACTGAGCAAGATCCATACAATAATGTTATAAGGACAACTATTGAAGCGATGGCTGCAGTCCTTGGCGGTACCCAATCACTTCACACAAATGCTCTTGATGAAGCGATAGCCCTTCCTACCGAATTTTCTGCAAGGATAGCAAGAAACACACAGATTATTATTCAGGAAGAAACAAATATTTGTAATGTAATTGACCCGCTTGGTGGTTCATATTACATAGAAAGTCTTACAAATACATTGGCAGAAAAGGCATGGGAAATTATCGAAGAGGTTGAAGAGCTCGGTGGTATGACCAAAGCTATTGAGTCTGGCATGCCAAAACTTAGGATTGAAGAATCGGCTGCAAGAAAGCAGGCAAGGATAGATTCTGGGATTGATACAATTGTAGGAGTAAATAAATACAAACTTGAAAATGAAGTACCAGTCGAAATTTTAGAAATTGATAACACTGCCGTTAGAGAGTCACAAATTAAAAGACTTAATAAAATTAAGGCTGAAAGGGACAATAATGCTGTAAAAAATGCCCTTGAAAAGTTAACAAAAGCCTGCGAAAATAAAGTTCAAAATCTACTTGAGATTGCTGTTGAAGCTGCGAGGTTTAGGGCAACTGTCGGTGAGATTTCAGATGCAATGGAGAAGGTTTTTGGCAGGCATAAAGCTGAAATTAGGCTTCAGTCAGGGGTTTATATGAGTGAGGTACAAGATAAACAAGATTTTATTCAGGTAAAAGAGCTGGTCGATAATTTTGCTCATGAGCTTGGCAGAAGGCCGAGAATTTTGATAGCCAAAATGGGGCAGGACGGTCATGACAGAGGTGCTAAAGTAGTGGCTACCGGTTATGCTGATTTAGGATTTGATGTGGATGTAGGTCCATTATTCCAGACCCCTGAGGAGACTGCCAAAATGGCAGTTGAAAATGATGTGCATGTAATAGGGGTATCAAGCCTTGCGGCAGGTCACAAAACATTAATCCCGCAGTTAATTGAAGAGCTTGAGAAATTAGGTGCGGATGATATTATTGTTACTGCCGGCGGAGTCATACCAAGACAAGATTACGACTTTTTACACAAAAGTGGTGTTGCTTGTATATTTGGTCCGGGCACACCTATTCACGAGGCAGCTAAAGATGTGATAGAGGCTATAAAGAGTAAAAAATATCCAAAAACAGTAAGAAATGAATATAAATGAAATGTTTGAAGGGGTGCTGTCTGGTAGCAGACGGCACCTTGCCAAAGCCATAACACTTATTGAAAGTAAAAGGGAAGAAGACTTTAGAGACTCACTCAAGCTTCTTGACAAGCTTGTCCCATATTCGGGAAAATCCATAAGGATTGGCATTACAGGGACTCCCGGTGTCGGTAAAAGTACTTTTATAGAATCTTTTGGACTTTACTTAATAGATAAGGGCTACAAAGTAGCCGTATTGGCGGTAGATCCTTCATCCCAAAAGACCGGCGGAAGTATTCTTGGGGATAAGACAAGGATGGAAGAGCTTAGCAAAAACGAAAAAGCTTTTATAAGGCCTTCCCCTTCCGGAGATACGTTGGGTGGAGTCGCAAGGAAGACAAGAGAGGCAATGATTGCTTGTGAGGCGGCAGGATATGATGCCATATTGGTTGAAACTGTCGGGGTAGGGCAGTCAGAGGTCGCAGTTGCCCACATGGTGGATCTGTTTACACTTCTTCTTTTGCCAAATTCAGGAGATGAATTGCAGGGGATAAAAAGGGGGGTAATGGAGCTGTCTGACGTTATCCTTGTCAATAAGGCAGAAAATGATAATTTAGAAAAGGCAAAATTGGCAAAATCTCAGATTGAAAATGCGTTAATGATGTTTTCTCACAGGGAAGATGGCTGGAATATACCTGTAATTTTGACAAGCGGGCTAAAAGGATTTGGCTTTGATGAATATTATGATGCTTTGATGAATTATTTTGATTTGATGAAAAAAACAGATTTATTTGCGGCAAAGAGGGATTCTCAATATATTTCTTGGATGTGGTCAATGGTGGATGACTACATTAAAGATAAAATTCATAACAATAAAAACATGAAAAATCTGATTACCGAATGCCAAAAAAATATCATTTCTAAGAAATCTTCACCATTTTCCGTGGCGGAGCTTTTGATAGACAATCTAAAAAATATCTTTACTTAATTAGATTTAGCAATTTATACTATAGAAATATTAAATTATATTTTAAAAACTGGCATCACCCCATTTTTACATAAGAAATGTTATTTGACAGGTATTTATAATTGATAATGCCTCCAAGATGTTGTATTATGATTTTAACGAAAAAAGCAACAATAACAACAAAATGGAGGCAGTTTATGATAGGTGAAATTACTAAAAATGTGAAGGGAAAAATGTTAAACACTACAAGAAACCTTCATGATTATCTCACAAAGCCGCAACAAAAGTATATTCTTGAGATTATTTCAGGTTGTTTTGCTACTCGCAGTTTAAATCTTACTGCCATATCTGGTTATTTAAATGAGAAGTGTGGAATTAAACACACATTAAAGCGGTTGCAAAGAAATACATTTAATTATTCACATCTACTTGCTATTTCAAATGCATATAATATTGATTACGCACTTAAAGAAACAGAATCAGATTCCAGGTTAATAATATCAATTGATGGTGGAGATTTGGTTCACAATTATGGTAGAAACTTTGAGCTTATTGGTAAAGTCCACGATGGTAGTAGTGGTCGTATTGCTAATGGCTTCCATTTAAATCATGCAGTGTGTTATAGCCCCAGTAGCAAACGTTTATTTTCATTATATTTAGATGCTTATAGTTCTAAATCTCAAGACTTTAAAAGTGAGAATACAGAGACCTTAAATATGCTGGATAAATTAAAAGATAAGTTTCGAAATAAGGGTTTATTTGTATTTGATAGGGGTTATGACAGGGGAGTAATTTTAAGATATCTTCTTCGAGAAGATTTAAATTTTGTTATTAGGAGCACAGGTAAGAGGCATTTAGAATATAAGGGCGAGAAGATGTCAGTATATAAAATTTGCAATGGTATAATAAACAGGCGTTACAAGAAGGGTGGTATTTCTTATGGTTATGCAAAATGTTACTACAACAATCGAGCAGTTACAGTTATTAGTGTGAGCTTTCATGGTAATAAGAATAAACTTTATTTTTTATGTGAAGGCCACATAAGTAGCAGTAAGGAGGCTTACTTTAGGATTAAATCTTATTTTAAGAGATGGAAAATAGAAGAAAGCTATAGATTTATGAAACAGCAATTTGGGCTGGAAAAGTGTCTTGTGAGGAAGTTTGAATCTTTAAAGACTATATTATCGTTAGTATCCTTTTGTTGGAATGTATTAAGCCAAATAGAGAAAGATACAATTGTTTCAAAACTTTTAGAGAATATGGCAAAAAGGGAGAAATTTAATAGTAAGGGTAAGGTTGTATGTAAATTTATTTATTATCGAATTTCAGATGGGTTAATGAACTTGTTATTATCATCTAAAGAACGACTTTTTAGGTTTAGGGAAAAGATTTATGAATCAGATAAAGTGTGTTATTTTAAATTGGATTATTATTTTAAGATTAAGGAAAAAAGACATCGGATTAATGAGTTAGGAAAAATGAAAAGAAAGAAAAGTTTACTTGTAGCTTAAAGGTGCAAAAAATGGGGTGATGGCAGTTTAAAAACTGTTGACAAAAATCATAGTATATTTATATTCTAAATAAGGTATTTGATAGAAATACCAAATACCCTCCTCCCCCCTCCTTAAAATATATGGAGATTGCCGGCTTCAACGAGGCCGGCTTTTTTAATAATTTCCAACTATGGTATAATTTTAATGGTTGCGCTTATGTGAAAAAATGGGTCTTTTTCTCTAAAGTATGGATTAATTGCTTGAGCCATTATTGTTTTAAACAATATAACTATAAAATATCGTTTTTAAGTTTATTTATTTCATTTTGAAAATAATCTCTGATTTCTTCTTTTGAAATTATGATTTTCGGACTTAAATGGTCTATAGTGTCATCAAAGATATCGTCAACATAAAGTAATGCAGCAAAAAATAATTTCATAGTGATTCCACTTAAAATATTTTTACTCAATTCAAATATTTTTTTAAGACCTATATTTGCGTGCTTTGTTATAAAATACAAGTCATAATAATCTCTATAAGTTGCTCTAACAAAAAGTGTATTTACTTTCATAGCAGTCAATTGTTCAATGGTAGCCAAGTTAAATTGCAAAATATTTTTAGGTTTTAAAAAGCTCCATGAAGAATTAAAAAAAGTGATTTTTACACCATCAGCAAGTAAGTCAATTTGCTTATCTGTCTCATTTAAAATGCTAAAGTTTTTAAAATATATTGATATATCAATTAATTCTGATTTGTTGAAATAATTTTCATATGTAAAAAAATCAAGGTCTTCACTTTTCCTGTGATTTAAATGCAAAGCTAAAGCGCTACCGCCAACAAAGGCATATTTTTTTAAAAAATTGCAATTCTTAATTAATTTTAATAACACTTCCCTTGTTTCAGGAAGCAAACTGTTTAATTTTATCAAGTCGTTCATAATTTTTACTTTCAATATTATCAATTTTCATGTTTAAGATGACTCTGGCTATCAACACATTTACTTTTTTAAACCTCTCATCATTTTTCATTTTATCTCGCCAGACACTTTTTACAATTTTAGTACCGTATAGTCGTGTTAGTTTTACAATATCTTCAAAGTCACCATATTTTAAAGTGTGTTCAATAATAATATTATCATTAAATTTGGTATAGGGTACATTTTTATCATAACTCCAAAAAATTCCATTATTTCTCATTTTATTAAATAAGGCTTCTTTTTTCTTTTCTTTTGACAATATTTGTTTGATATATGACTCTGATAAACCAAAATATTTTGAGATTTCGCTTATTTTATCCCCTTTTAAATAATTTTCAAAAATTTGTTTATTACGTGTAAGTTTGCTCATAACATAGTTTAGCATATTTGTGTCGAAATTGAATAGTAAAATTTGTCAGTTTTTACTAAATTTATAATAAATTACAGCCATCGTGGATAAACTTATTATCTTATGTGTTACATAAAAATCATTAGATAAATCCTACAACCCTTCAAGGGGGAATTTCAATGACACAATTAATTATACATTACCTATTAATCTATTGCAAAATTTCTGATTAATTATTAATTTTAATATGCAACTTTATTAGTGAGGTAACTGATGAGATTTTCTATTTTTACAATAAAAACTATCCTAAAAGACAGACTGTTTTTGATGATATTATCTTTTATTTTGGTATATGGATTTATACCGTTTTTTAGTTATTTTTCTATGAGGCAGCTTCAGGAGATTTCCATTACTATGTCAATCTCTTTAAACTCTTTTATACTTCTTATTTTATCACTTTTTGGCAGTATCTATACTATTTGGCGAGATATTGAGCGTAAATATACCTTCACAATGCTCAGCTATCCGGTAACAAGGGTCAATTATATTATTGGTCGATATTTGGGATTTGTTATAATTTTATTGATAATTACCCTAATAAATTTAGGACTGGGGGCTATTGCTATCAAGATTTCAGCAGGATTTTACAAATCACAGCTTCCAATTATGTGGAGCAATATAATCGTTGCATATTTGTTTTCATTTTTAAAATATTCAATAGTGCTTGCTTTTGGATTTTTATTTGCTTCATTTTCCACATCCTTTTTTACACCTGTTTTTTCTACAATCGCCATCTTTTTGGCCGGTAATTCTATTCAAGGGATTTATGATTACATACTTAAAGAGTCAGATAAAACTTCTCAGTTTTTGAAAGGTGTTGTTTCAGTATTTTATTACATTTTGCCAAATTTATCAGCTTTTGATATGACGTCTTATGCGGCATATTCAATAAAGATTAATAGTAATTCTATCCTTTTTTCAATTGGTTATTTTTTCCTTTACGTGTCAGTTGTGATGTGCATCACTGTATTAATATTTAATAAACGGGATTTAAAGTGATAAAAGACAGAGCTATATTAAAAATTTCAATTGTTTTAGTTACTGCAATATTAGTGATGACCATCTTTTTCCCTGCGTTTAAAGCTGACATGCAGCAAAGACCGTTGTTTGAAAAACTTGGCTACACACCGCAAGGGAAATTGTATAAAGTTGTCTTGGGAGAATTTCGATGGTTTACAGGAGTATATTTAACTTTTAAGTCAATTATTTATTATGGCGGGAATGTCGAAAAGATTGGTCAGAGAAGATTTAATGAAGTAGAATATTACAATCTTTATAGGACACTTGAGACTTCAATTTTATTAAATCCATATAATGAAGATGCATATTATTTTGCACAAGGTGCATTTACTTGGGATATTGGTAGAGTAAAAGAGGTTAACTTGCTTTTGGAATATGTCGCCAAATATAGGACATGGGACTTTAAGGTGCCTTACTTTTTAGGGTTTAATTATGCTTACTTTTTAAAAGATTTTAATAAGGCAGCAGAGTATTACAAAAAGGCGTCTGAGCTTTCCGGCTCACCTTTATTTACAAATCTTGCCGCGAGGTATTTTTATGAGGGGGGCGAGACTGAGCTTGGTATTGCCCACTTGAAAGCAATGATAAATATGACGAGGAAAGAAAATATAAAAAAGGTTTATGAAACAAGGTTAAAATCACTTGAGGCAATAAACGCAATAGAAAAGGCTGTTAGGAAATATAAAAATATCTACGGCAAAAATCCTGAAAATATTCAGCAGCTTGTAAGTGCAGGGATTTTGGATAAAATTCCTGAAGACCCCTATGGCGGTCAGTTTTATATTGATGAAAATAATAAGGTCAGGACAACAAGCAAACTAACTACATCAAAAGAGGTAAAAAATGGAAGTGCTAAAAATAAATAACTTATACAAAGTATTTAAAACAAAAGGTAAAAAAGTAAATGCCTTAAACGGGATGGATTTTAGCGTCAATAAGGGAGAAATACTTGGCTTTTTAGGGCCAAATGGTGCCGGAAAAAGCACTACTATAAAATCAATTATGGATTTGATAAGGCCTGACAGCGGTAATATAAAAATAATGGGAATTGATTCAAGAGTTGTCGAAGCAAGAAAACACATTGGCTTTATGCCTGAGAATCCTCAATATTTTGATACTCTGACAGGTAAAGGGCTGTTGATGTTTACAACTTCAATTTTTAATATGAATAAAAAAGAAGCTGAAAAAAAAGCCGATGAATTGTTAGAAGAGTTTGAGCTGCAAGATGCCGCAAAAAGACCGATAAGAAATTACAGCAAGGGGATGATTCAGAGAATAGGCTTTGCCGCTGCAATAATTCACGCTCCTGAAGCTTTAATTTTAGATGAGCCGATGAGTGGACTTGACCCTATGGGAAGAGTTTTATTTAAGAAGAAGCTTTTGGACTTAAATAAAAATGGAGCCACTATCTTTTTTAGCTCACACATAATTCCTGATATTGAAGACATTTGCAGCCGCGTATTGATAGTAAATAAAGGTAAAGTAATTTCAGATTTATCAAGGGAGGAGATAAAATATAGCACAACTACTGGGTTTAATGTTATCACGAAAAATCCTGTTGATATAAAAGAGATTCACTTTGAGAAAATATCAGATGAGTTATATAAATCCTATTGTAAAAAGGACCAACTAATAGAGCTTTTGGAAAAAATAAGGGAAACTAAAATCGAGATTGTAGATATCGAGCCAGTGAAAAAGGACTTGGAAGATATTTTCGTGGAGATAGCGGGGGGAAGGTTATAAGAGATGGCTAACTGTTAATTAGTTTTAAATACTCATATTTTGTAATTTCTAATTAGGTCTGTATATAACTTATCACTCAGGTAAAGCAAGATTATTATTTAATTATGAAAATAAATTCCCCCGTTTTTTATACGGGGGAATTTATTAATTTACTGTACCATTATCACTACTTAATGTTTTACCTACATTAGTTGCGTTATCATTTATTAAAGAGATATCAGTTGACTCAGTAGTCTGGTAAACAGCGTTACCATTTAAGTGTTTACTTGCAGCAGTATATGAAGAGTTATCAGAAGTGGCACACAATGTGACATTTTGTGATAAGCCTGTATCAAATGTAACACTACCTAAAGTAAGAGTATTTTTTTGCCCTGTGTCGCAGGCAGCATAAACAAAACTTACAATAGATAAACTAATTACTAATACCGTTATAATTTTTTTCATACAATTCCTCCTCAGTTGATAGTTGGGTAATTTTGATTGTCAGCAAAATATGCTTCCATACTAGTTTTAAAATTTCTCAAATCGCTCTGAGCTGAAGAGTTGTAAGCCCTTTGCCTGTACTTAGAAAATTGTGGTATAGCAATAGCTGCTAAGATACCGATGATAGCTACTACGACGAGCAGCTCGATCAATGTAAAACCTTTTTTAGATTTCTTCATATTTACCTCCTACGGTTTTTTGTTGTAATCAACATAGAAAATTATATGCCACATATTTTTTCTTTGCAACAGAAATTTTAATACTTTGTTATTGCAGTTTTAGTAAATGATATCTTATAAAACTAATAGTTATTAATGCCAATAAATGCTTGTTATACAAAGAAATTTAAGGTGCTGACTTAATGCTTACTAACAGTATTTTTCTTGGCAAGTAAAATTTTACAATTTTGATATCATTTTTTTACTTTGACAAAAATGTCAAATTTTACAATTTTGTTGGGTTTAGCTGTGAATTAATGAAGTGGTATGTAAGTGAAGAGGAGTAATTTGGCAGCAGCAGAAAAGATAAAAATAGTGACAGGCAACTTTGAGCCTTCAACGTAGAACGTAGAACTTAGAACGTTGAACATTGAACTTCAACATATGCTCAAGCCACCTATCACTTATCATTTATTGCCGTATTTATCTATTTTAACAAATTAATCCCTTTATCAATAAGTTGAGTGTTAAACCCTTCAACCTTTCTACCATTGAAGAAAAGGACAGGAGTGGATTGTATCCCTAACGATTGAGCATAAGCCTCATTAGCCTTAACTTTTTCTTCGATAGATTTGTCGTTGACGAGTTTTTTGAATTTTTCCGCATTTCCTGACATTTTTGCAAATTCATTGATTATTTCCTCGTCAGCCATTTTGTCATATTTACCTGAATACAGTTCATCAGAAAAGTCTTTATTCAGCTTAATACCTGCTTCAAATATCTTGGCAAAAAGCAATGCCTTATCGTGAATAGACAGTGGGACGTGGAGCATATAAAGTGCATAATCTTTTTTGCCTTGCAGTTTCTCATTTAAATATGAGTGGGCTTTTCTGCAGAATGGGCATTGAAAATCGCTTGCATCAACTATGATATTCTTGGAATTTTTGTTACCTTTGACAAATGTAAGTTTTGACAAGTCAACTTTTTCTATATCATATTCAAAAGCATAGTCTTTAATGAGGCTACTGCCTTCTTTGATATTGATTATATCCGGCAAAAGATACTTTCCGTCTGATATAATATATTGCTTTGCATTCCTGTTTCTTGCTTTATCCTTTATATCGACTTTGAAAAAATAAAACCCTTTCAATGAATCGATGGCTTTTAAGTTTGTAATGGATAGCTCGATATCATTGAGTCCCCTTTTTTTGAAATTATCAAGAAGAGCGGATTTTAAAGTATCTTCGACCGAAGCCGCAAATACATTTGATGCAAAAACAGTAAATGTTAGCAAATACAGAATAAATCTTTTCATAAATATGACCTCCGTAAATTTTTTTGAAATATATTAGTCTAAGATTGCTTTTGCAAGGAAAAGTTTAATAAAATTAAGGTGCAGCGATAAATTGACGAAGTTATATGATGTTTATAGTTTTTAGTTGAACAATTTTTCATAGTAAATTATAAGTTTAAAAGTGCTTTGTATATCCAAGGAGGTTACAAATGAAGCTCAGCCTTAAAGTAAAACTTTTTTTATCATTTTTATTAATTGGCTCAATTGGTGGTTTGATTGGACTATTTGGGATTTATAGTCTTTATCAGTTAGGAAATCTCGATAATTTTGACCATATAAAAGAGTTGTCAAATAACTATCTTATGCTCATCGCTTCAGTTATGGTGATAGGGACATTAATTAATTTAGTCATTATTGTTCTATTTTTGAAATACTTATTTAAAAATATAAACAGTATAAGTGCCATATGTAAAAGTTTGTACGAAAATAATTTCAATATTAAGAAGGCAAGTAATATTTCAGATGATGAGCTTGGTGATGTATCAAGGCAAGCTTACTCTTTTGTGGATAAGTTTTCTGGGATATTGAGAAGTTTTCTTGACTCCACTGTGTCATTGAAAGGCGCGGCAAATGATCTGATTGAAATTAGTGAAAATATCAATAATGGAGTAATGACAATAAATGATAAAACTCAAAGTGTTTCTTCTGCGGCGGAAGAGCTGTCTGCGACAAGTGTAAATATCTTAGAGAACACCAATAATACTTTTTCTCTTTCTGAAGAGTGTCAAGATGAGTTAAATAAGACTATTGAAAAGATACGCCTTAACAAAAGTCAGATGTTGAAAATCAATGAATCTTCAGAAGCGGTTGCTGAAACTGTTAAAAAATTTCAAACTTTATCCAAAGAGATAGGCGGCGTGATTACTACTATTAACGATATCGCTGATCAGACCAATTTACTTGCACTTAATGCAGCTATCGAAGCCGCAAGGGCAGGGGAAGCTGGTCGAGGGTTTGCCGTTGTCGCTGATGAGGTAAGAAAACTTGCAAATAAGACAACCGATTCCACAAAGCTTATCGAAGAAGTTATTAAAAGTTTGAATGATGAGGTCAAAATAATTGTAGAGACTGTCCATAATGAGGTGAAAGAGGTAGAGAAAGGGATAGATTATACAAATATGACTGAAGAGTCGGTAAAAATTGTTAATGATAAGTTTTTGCAAATAAATGAAGCGTTGAGAAACATTTCTGCTGCTGTGGAAGAGGAAAATGTCGCAATTTCAGACATCGCTGCAAGTATGAATGATGTGGCGGCTTCTATTGAGGATATTAAGTCTCTTGCTGCTGATAATTCTGAAGCAGGGGACAACTTGTTTAAGCTTTCATTAAATCTTTCCGAGCTAATGCAGGGTATAAATGTAGGGGATATTAAAAATTTTATTGAGTGGGATAAAAGTTTTGAGACAGGTATCACCGAATTTGACAATCAGCATAAAAAATTAGCTGCGCTTATTAACAGGATTTATAATGCCATTAAGGATGGAAGAGCACAGAATGAAGTTGAATCTATCTTAAACGAATTGGTTGATTATACCGTATATCACTTTGACAGTGAAGAGAAAGCATTTAAACAATTTAATTACCCCGAGTATGCCGAGCATAGAAAAATTCATGAAGCACTAAAGTCACAAGTGGGTAAATTTATAAATGATTTAAAATCCGGACGTTCATCAATAGGTTATAATTTAATGGAATTTTTAAAAAGTTGGCTGTTAAATCATATTAAGGTCGAAGATAAAAAGTATAGTAAATTTTTAAAAGGGAAAGTGAAATAGATGAAAAAGGCAATTGTATTGGTAAGCGGAGGGCTTGATAGCTGTGTTACGGCTGCTGTTGCAAAAGATTTGGGATATAATCTTTGTTTGTTGCATGTAAATTACGGTCAACTAACAGAAAAGAGAGAATTAAAAGCGTTTAATGATATCGCCGAATATTACAATGTAAATGAGAAGTTAATTGTGGATATTTCCTATCTAAAGGAGATAGGCGGCTCTGCTTTGACGGATGAAAATATTGACGTGGAAGAAGGTAGTCTTAACAGAGTGGGGATTCCTAAGACATATGTGCCATTTAGGAATGCAAACATTCTTTCCATAGCTACCGCATGGGCTGAAGTCGTAAAAGTTGAAAAAATATTCATAGGTGCTGTGGAAGAAGACAGTTCTGGTTATCCTGACTGCAGAAAAGTATTTTATGATGCGTTTAATAATCTTTTAAAAGTAGGTATAAATCCTGAAAATGATATCGAAATAATCACACCGTTGATAGAGCTTAAGAAGAGAGATATAGTATTGCTTGGTAAAAAATTAAATGCTCCATTGCACTTAACTTGGTCGTGTTACAAAAGTGAAGATTTGGCATGCGGAAATTGTGACAGCTGCTTTTTAAGATTAAGAGGATTTAAAGAGGCAAATGTCAAAGACCCTATAAAATATATAACATACCCTAAATTTTATGATACAATTTAGCAAAAGGGGGTTTATATGAAAAGAATAGCACTTCTTACAAGCGGTGGCGATTGCCCGGGAATGAATGCAGCTATCAGAAGTATTGTCAGGACTTGTCTGAGTATGAATATTCAGGCTTTTGGAGTGGAGCAGGGTTACAAAGGGCTTATTGAAAATAAATTAATCCCAATGGAAAGTAAAAATGTTGCCAACATTATTCAAAGAGGGGGCACCATATTAAGAAGTGCCAGAAGCGAGCAATTTAAGACTAAAGAGGGTCGTGATATTGCTGTGGAGGTATTGAAAAAGAATAAAATAGACGGGCTAATTGTGGTTGGCGGGGATGGCTCTTTGACCGGGGCTAATATCTTGTATAAAGATTACGGTATAAAAGTTGTAGGACTACCAGGTTCAATTGACAATGATATTTACGGCACAGATATGGCAATAGGTGTGGATACCGCACTTAATACAATTTTAAAGTGTATTGATACGATTAATGATACCGCAAGTTCACACGACAGGACTTTTTTGATTGAAGTAATGGGGCGCAATTGTGGTTATCTCGCTCTTATGTCTGCAATCGCAGGCGGTGCAGAAGCCGTATTAATACCTGAAATACCTTATGATATTGAAGGGATTATTAAAAAAATCAAGAAACGCTATGAAGAGGGTAAGACAAGAAGTATTATTGTAGTGGCAGAAGGGGTAGGGTCAGCTTACGATTTTGGGAAAGTGTTTGGCATGATAGGCGGGTTTGATACAAGAATAACTGTTTTGGGACATATACAGAGGGGCGGTAGCCCCACTATTTTTGACAGAATTTTAGCTACAAGACTTGGCACTGCGGCAGTTGAAGCACTTGTGGCTGGAAGCTCAGGTGTGATGATGGGCTTACAAAAGACACAGGTCGTGCAGGTGCCATTTGAAGAAGTATTTGGGAATAAAAAGAAAATTGATAGCAAACTTCTCGAGATAGCTGAAATTTTAAGTAGGTAATATTATGAGTATTGCCACTAAAAAAGGGGATAAAGGGGAAACATCACTTTTTACCGGTGAGCGTATATCCAAAGCTGATTTGAGAGTTGAAGTTTATGGGACTTCCGATGAATTGATTGTGTTTATTGGGAATTTGAGGGTTAACGTTGCTTTGTTTGAAAATGAACTTATCGAAATACAAAAAAGACTTTACAAGATGAATTCTTATTTTGCTTCAAAAAATGAAAAAGAAAAGTTTTTGTTAACAAAAGATGATGTTGATTTTTTGGACAATTTGTTAAATAAATTAGAAAACGAATTTGGCAAAGTAGAAGGTTTTATATTACCTTCCGAGTCAAAAGGTGCTGCACTTTGCGATATTTGCAGGGTAGTGTGTAGAAGACTGGAGCGTAGGGCAGTGGCTTTCAGTAGAGTCGATGAAGTGGATACAAATGTATTAAAGTTTATAAATAGGTTGTCGGATGTTTTTTTTATGATGGCAAGAGTGATAGGAAAAAGAGAAAAAGGGGTGTTACGTGGATTTAATTAATAAGATTTCCGAAGATATGAAAGTAGCAATGAAGAGTAAGGACAGCATTGCCCTTAACACAATCAGAATGCTTAGAGCTGAAATTAAAAACGCTGAGATTCAGAAGATGGGGCAATTGAGTGAAGATGAAATCGTTAAGGTAATTCAGACTGCTATTAAAAAGCGAAAAGAAGCGGCTGAGCAGTATAAAAATGCAGGCAGGGATGATTTGTGTGAAAAAGAGCTAAGCGAAGCTAAAGTATTGGAAAAATATCTCCCTGAGCAGCTGAGTGAAGATAAAATAAAATCTATTATCAATCAGGTTATAAAGGAAGTTGGTGGAAATAATTTTGGGCTTGTAATGAGAAGTGTTATGGAAAAGGTTCAAGGGAGAGCCGAAGGCAAAGTCGTAAATCAGTTGGTTAAGGAGATGTTAAATGGAAATAACTGATATTGTATTATTAATTATAATTGGTGTCTTTGCAGTAAAAGGGCTTTTGAAAGGGCTTATAAGTGAAGTCTTTGGTATTTTAGGTCTAATTTTGGGTTATGTGGTCTCATTCCAAATTTATATGCCTATTGCAAAATTTCTAAAAAATGTGGGTGTGAGCGATAAAGTTTCAGGTGCTTTGGGGTTTGTGTTGGCGTTTTTGATGATTTATATACTCCTTTTGGTAGTTGGAAAGCTTCTTGCCAAGTTTTTCAAAGTAATCAAGCTTGGCTGGGCAGACAGGACTTTTGGGGCTATTTTCGGAGCATTGAAGTCAGCGGTTATTTTGAGTATAATTTTATCTGTAGTTATCTCATTTACTCCAAGAAATTCGGCCTTTGCAAAAAAACTTGAAAAAAATTATGTTTCCGGAAATTTGTTAAAACTTACGCCTTATGTTTTTGACGTGTTAAACAAAATACCTAAGGATAAAAAGAAAAATCCTTTTAAAGATGAAAATCTCTTAGACAAACTTATAAAATGATTTTTTCTGAAACACTTGAGTTTGATACCTTTAAAGAATATTTGAATAGTAGGTTTGCGTCTGCTTTTGCCAGTGAATATTTAAATAATTTAAAACCTTTGCAAAGTGAAAAGGATATTTTAGCAAGTCAATCATATTTCAAAGAGATATTTTATATTCTATCAAGTAAAAATGAATTAAAACTTCCGGTGGATAGCGAATATTCAGACTTTTTTGCCAGAATAAAAGACCCTTATGCAACTTTTACTCCCGAAGATTTTATAATATTTAAAAATTTCCATACTCAAGTTAATAATTTTAAAAAAGAAATTTTAGACTTTGAGCAAATAGTTCATCTAAAAAATATTACGTCAAACATTTACTCTTTTGCCGAAATAACGGCTTATATCTCGGAAAAAATAACAGATGATGCCAAGGTAAAAGATGAGGCAAGTAACAGCCTTTTTGATATTAGAGAAAAACTAAGGGAGTTGAGAAAAACGCTTACATCCTCAATTAATAAAATATTTGGCAGGAGCGATGCAGATAAATTTATTCAGGAAAGGGTGGTCAAGGAGTACAACAACCGCTACGTGCTGCTTTGTAAGACAAATTTCAGACAATATATCAGCGGGATAGTCCATTCCACTTCAAGTAGTGGCCAGACTGTATATGTTGAGCCTAATTTTCTTGTAGATTTAAATAATCAATATCAAGATTTGGCAGGAAAAGAAGATAAAGAGGTCAGAAAGATATTAAAAGGGATTTTGGATAGGATAAAGTCCAATATTTATGAAATAGTTGAGTCGGTTAAAAGTTATAGTAAACTGGCATTTTTGTTTAGTGTGGCTCAAGTGTATGGGAGTTACAAATATTGTATACCTGAAATTTCCAATGAAATCGTTTTTGATGAAATTTATCATCCGCTTATTTTGTTTTCAAAAGATAAAGATGCCGTGCCAATATCCCTTGAGATGAAAAATAATACAAATCTTATAATTATCACCGGGCCAAATACAGGCGGAAAAACCGCTGCACTAAAAACTGTAGGGCTCAATACGATAATTGCCAAGTGCGGTCTGCCGCTTTTTGGCAGATATGCAAAAGTGGTCAACTTTAAAAATATATTGGCTGATATAGGGGACAATCAATCTTTGATAATGAGCCTTAGCACATTCTCATCACATATTTTAAATATAAAAAATATTCTTGATGAGGCTGATGCAAATTCATTGGTGCTTCTTGACGAAGTGGGGACGGGGACCGAGCCTCTTGAAGGTGCCGCACTGGCACTCGGGACGCTTAAAAGTTTGCTTGAAAAGTCAGCTAAGATTATTGTAACCACACATTTTTCAGATATAAAGACTTTTGGTTTGAAACGGGATGATTGTGAAATATATTCGGTAGATTTTGATTATAAGACCTTTGAATCTTCATATAAGCTATTAAAGGGTGTAGTGGGTAAATCCAGCCCGATTGTTATAGCAAAAAAACTAAATTTTGATGAGAAAGCTATTGAGTTTGCAAATACATATCTTAATGAGAAGGTTTCGGATAAAGAGAGGATGTTTGAGGAGTTAAATCTTTTAAAGGCGGAAATTGAAAGGGAGAAGCTGAATATCCATGAAAAAGAAAAGATGTTGGCTGCAAAAGAGAACGAGATAAATGTCCGTGAAGCAGAGTTAAAAGAGAAGCTTGAGCTTAAAGAGATAAAACTTCTTGAGGAAACTTATCTGCTTTTAAATAAGGCAAAAAATGCCGCCGAAAGTGCTAAAGATGTTAAAAGTGATAAGAAGTTTGTAGAAGAAAATCTTAGTAAAGTAAAAGATAAGCTTGATAAACTGAAAGATAAAAAATCCATTAAAGATGAAATTAGTGAAGGGGATAACATATTTCTTGAAAAATACAATAAAGTGGCAAAGATTTTGGAGATTAAGAAAGATAACGTATTGGTTGATTTGCAGGGGATAAAAGTTACTTTGAAAAAGAACGAAATTATAGGCAAAAAAATTAAACCTGAAACAGAAAAAAACGTGAGAGTTAAAAAAGATGTGAAATCTTCGGCGAAAACGGAAATTGTGATAATAGGGAAAACGGTTGAAGAGGCAACAGATGAGGTTGAAAAGGCAATAGATAAAGCTTTGCTCAGCAATTTGTCACATCTTTACATAGTCCACGGTAGGGGTTCGGGCGCACTTAGGAAAGGGGTGCACGAATTTTTAAGAACAAATCCACTCATCAAATCATTTCGTATCGGTGATAACAGTGAGGGCGGTCAGGCTGTAACTGTTGTGGAATTATAATCTAATGCTGATTGTAAATCAGTATAAGTGTTGGTTAGCGTATATGCAATTTGGTAAATGAAGTTTATTTCCTAAATTTAGTCTACCTTAAAAAATCAAATCAGACCTTGTAATTTTTTGAAAAATATTTAATAATCCTAAGTTTAATAAAGAGGTGGCAATGAAGTTTAAGAGCTTATATTTGCAAGGCTTTAAGTCATTTGTAGATAAAACTGTAATAGATTTTCCCGATGGCGTTACATGTATTGTAGGTCCAAATGGGAGCGGTAAAAGTAATATCTTGGATGCCATTAGGTGGGTCTTTGGTGAGCAAAGCCCCAAAGAGCTTAGGGGCAATAACATGGAAGATGTTATTTTTGCAGGGTCTGAAAACAGAAAACCGTCCGGCTTTGCCGAAGTCTCTTTAGTCATAAAAGATGTGCCTGAGGATGTGTCTGTTAAGTGGGGCACATTGTCTGAAGTAATGATTACAAGAAAGTATTACAAATCCGGTGAAAGGGAATATCTTATAAACTCCAGAAAATGTAAATTAAAAGATATTAAAGAGATTTTTTATGATACGGGTATCGGTGCGAGGAGCATTTCAATAATCGAGCAAGGGCGAGTAGAAAAGATAATTCAGGCGACACCGGAAGAGTTAAGATTATTCTTTGAGGAAACTGCGGGTGTTACAAAGTACAAAGAGAGCAAAAAGGAAGCAGAAAGGCGACTTGCTCAAACTAAAGACAACTTAAACAGGATTATTGACATCATTAACGAAGTAAAAACCTCAATGGCAACTCTTTCAGACCAAGTGGAAAAGTTGGAGCATTATAAAAAATTAAAAGATGAAAAAGAGTTAAAAGAAAAAATATACTTTAGTAATGTCTATAAAATCGAGAAGGATAAAATTAAAGATCTAAATGACAGAATAAATAACTTTACTATTGAATTGTCAACTGAGATTGGAAAATTTGAAAAACTGAGAAAAGAAGAATATGAAATTAAGAGCGAAATTAATAAATTAGATACTGAGAAAAATACATTAAACGATTTGATAATTAAGGATAATGCAAACATAAGCTCATTGGAAAGCGATATCAAAATTTTAAAAAACAACCTTGATGGTGCTGAAAATACGAAAAAACATATTAAAAATGAAATAGAAAATTCCAAAAATAAATTAAAAGAACTGTCTGAAAACAAAGAGACACTTATTGCTGAAATCAATAACTTTGAAAATGAATTTGAAGAGCTAAATAATCAGCTCCAAGATTTAAATAATGAGCTCGAAGAGCTTACTTATCAAAAAGAAAATTATGAAGAAGAATTGGTTGAACTTGAAAGCAGGTTTCTTGAATATACGGAGTCAATTACAAATAAGCGGAACGAAATCTACAAGTGTGAAACAGAAATTGATCGTATTGAAAAAGACTTGACTAATCTTGAAAAAGAATACCTTGATTTGGAATCTAAAAAAAGTGCTGCCAAAGAGGGTTATGAAAAATCTCTGAAAAATAAGGAAAGTATTGCCGACGAATTAAATATTTTGGAAGAAAATCTTAAAAATTATAATGAGTCTTTGTCAAATTACAAACAAACCAGAGAAAAGCTTGTTAAAGAGTTAAACAGTGTCAATATGGAGTTATCATCCCTTACCTCAAAAAGGGACACATTGGTATCTCAGCTAAGCACGGAGCTTTACGGCAGCCAAAAAGGGAGCGTTAGTATAGATTTATTTAAGCCAAGGTTATTTTTGGAGATTGCAAACCAACTTGATGAAAGTTTTGGAAAGATATATGGCGATTTGATAGTTTTTGATGCAGAAAAAAAGGTCGAGGTACTTGCAAATATTAAAAATATTGCTATTTCAATGAAATTTATTTTCTCTGATGAAGTGGAAGATTTCATAAAAAACCTTACATTGGCAAATTATGAGCAACATTCTGAAAATATTATAAAAGTCGGCAACATTTATCATAAAATCGGCAGTGATAATAAGAGTAAAATTATCATTGAATTGAAGTCACAAATTGCGGATATAGAAAAAAGGCTTAAGTTGTTGGAAAATTCAAAGGATGATATTCAAAGAAATATTCATAACACCGATACAAACTTAGAAGATTTGTCGGATAAAATAAGCAAATTATCTTCCTTGAAACAGGAATATGACAGAAAAATGATTAATTTTGAAAATGCAGTTGTTAACTTTGAAAAAGAGTTAAAAAACATACAAGAGAGAAGCGGGATTATTTTAAGTGAAAAAGAGTTTAATAAGAAAGAGTTAAATGTAAGAAAAACCAATCTTAAAAAACTTAGGGATGAGCTTGATATAATCGGTGACGGACAGAAGAGTATAGATGCCGAGAAAGAGGATATTGAGGAAAAAATTGAATTTTATCAATCAAAAATTGATGATTTAAAGGATGAAATTTCTTCCATAAAGGCCAACTCAATGGTTGTTAATGAAAGGTTAAAATCCCATAAAAAATCGCTACACTTAATTGAAAGGGAGATTTCAAACACTTCTTCAAATATTTCAAACTTAAAAAGCAGGCTTGAGAAATTATTGACTGTCAATATTACAAGTTGGAACGCATCCATAGAGGAAAAAACACAACTTTTAAAAGAAGCAAACATTAAAAGACTGAAAAATGAAGAGAAAAAACAATTTATTATTAATAAAATGGAAGAGCTAAAGCAAGAGCTTGACAAGGTACTTGAGAAGGTGGAGAAATCAAATTCAAATATCAAATCCATAGAATCCAACAAAAGTATGCTTGAAATAACCATTGCAGAGTGCAGGCAGCATATTATGTCTGTCAGAGAGCAGTTTTTGGATAAATTTAATATTGAGATAGATACGATTTATAATGACTTTGTAGAGGAAGACTTTAAGCAAAACAAATTGAAAAATGAAATAAAACTTCTTGAGAATGAAATTGAAAATTTGGGCCCGTTAAATATGGCTGCCGAAAATGAATATAAAGAGATAAAAGAACGTTACGAATTTTTGGTTGGTCAAAAAGAAGACCTTGAAAATGCATATTCCTCAATAAATGACATTATTAACGAGATTGATAAGAATACTATAAAAAATTTTACCGATACATTTTATATGGTAAACGAAAACTTTGTAAAGGTGTTTAAAATCCTTTTTGGAGAAGGGAAAGCTGAGTTAAAACTTACCGACCCTGAAAATATGCTTAACACTGGAGTGGAAATTTTTGTGCAGCCTCCTGGTAAAAAGCTTCAAAATATGAATCTGTTATCGGGCGGGGAAAAGGCGATGATTGCATGTACCCTTATATTTGCAATGTTTTTGTGTAAGCCTACACCATTTTGTTTCTTGGATGAGATTGATGCCCCTCTGGACGATGCCAACGTAGAAAGATTTTGCAAGATTGTAAGGACGTTATCGGAAAATACACAGTTTGTTATTATTACACACAACCAAAAGACTATGGCATCAGCCGACTCTTTGTATGGTATTACGATGCAGGAGCCTGGTGTGTCAAAAGTTATCTCGGTAAGGTTAAGTTAGATGTTTGAAGGTTTAAATAATTACGATTTTAAAGACATTACGGTTATTTTAATTGACGATATCGGAGAGCTGATATTTAAGGTCAATTGCTTGGATAATTACGAATTTATGATGCTTGTAAACCATACGGCGAATATGTTGTCGCAACTTAAAAAAGATATTTTATTCGGAGAAATAAAGTTTGAAAATTTTTATATCAACTTTTTTACATTGGGCGATTACAAGCTATTTTACGTTAAAGATAAAATCTTTAGTCATAACGATAAAAAGTTGATTTATGACAGTATGGAAAAAATAAAAAATATAATAGAGGAATAAAGATGGGATTTTTTGATATTTTTAAAAAGAAAAAGGGTGTTGAAGTTAAAGAGAGTGAGGCTGATTTACAGACAATTGAGGAAAATAAGCCGAGTGAAGAGATTATTGAGAAAGAAGAGGTAAAGGTTGAAGATATTGCCGAAGAAAAACCTGTTGAAAATGTTGAGCCATTAAGGAAAGAGCCGATTAAAGAGGACAAAGTAAGCCTGTTAAAAAGGCTTAAAAATGGTTTGAGTAAGACTTCCGATAAAATTGTAGGGGGTATGGAGTCTGTACTTCTCGGTAAAAAGGTTATTGACGAAGATTTGTTAGAGGAGTTGGAAGAGCTTTTTATTTCTGCTGACGTTGGCGTGGCTACTACTCTTAAAATAATTGATAAAGTTAGAAAAGATGTTTCAAGGAAAGTATTGAAAAATCCTTCCGAGCTAAAGAAATACATTAAAGAAGAGGTTTTTAAAATACTCAATGTTGATAACAGCTTAAAGATGACCGATCAGAAACCGTATGTGGTGCTTGTGGTAGGGGTGAACGGTGCAGGCAAAACTACAAGCATAGCAAAACTTGCCAAAATGTTTAAGGATAACGGATTAAAAGTACTGCTTGCAGCAGGAGATACATTTAGAGCTGCTGCTATTGAGCAGCTTTGTATTTGGGGAGAAAGGGTCGGAGTGCCCGTGGTAAAACAGACTCAAGGGAGCGATTCTGCGGCAGTTATTTTTGACGCTGTTGCTTCTGCTAAAGCCAAAGGTTTTGATGTCATTATTGCTGATACGGCTGGCAGACTTCACACAAAGCATAATTTGATGAATGAGCTTGCTAAGGTTAAGAGGGTTATACAAAAAGAGATTTCTGATGCTCCTCACGAAGTATTGCTTGTGCTTGATGCTACAAGCGGTCAAAATGCCGTAATGCAAGCTAAGGCATTTAAGTCTGATGTGGATGTTACCGGTATTGTTTTAACAAAACTTGACGGGACTGCAAAAGGTGGAGTGATCGTTGGGATTGTTGATGAGCTTGGTATCCCCGTCAAATTTATCGGATTTGGGGAATCTATGGAAGATTTGAAACCGTTTGATGCGAGAAATTTTGTTGATGCCCTTTTTGATGAGAAGGTGAATGAAAATAATTAAGATTAATTCTGCTAACAAAGTAGACAGAAAAACATTTGACTTCTATTTTCCAAAAGATATTGAAAGTCTAAACCCTATTGTCCCGTGTGTAAAAATTGATGATACTTTATATGTTATTGCAAATTTCGGTTTCCAGACTAATGAGTTGGTGCTTTTTGAAGAGGTTTGCGATTACGCAGCTGCCATTAGTCTTGCAGTCAAATTAAGGGGTGGCAATCTAAATGTTATTGAATTATCAAATATATATGTGTTTATTTTAAACAATAACTTAAATATTGAAGGCTTTTCGTTTTTTAAGGAATACAATATCGTAAGTAAGAAACAATTTCATATTTTGGAAAGGCTGCAATATTTGCCTGATAACTTAAAAGCATACACAGCAGAAAAGGACATCGCTCTTAAATATTTAAATATTTTGACAAGTTTTGATAAAAAGACAATTGAAAAAATAGCAGAATATGTTGATATAAAAAAACCTTCCGTGTCAAATTTTAGGATTTTAATCAATAATATTTACGATTTTAAGGGTGAAATTAATTTTGAAAATGACCTTGATAGTGAGATTTTAAGGCTTAGAAACGAGTTTAATAAGAGAAGAATTGATTTTGAAAAAAAGATAACCGAGCTTTTGCAAGTAGGCAATGATATTTTGATGGAAAATAAAAATAATTTTGAGCTTTGCTCTATAAATGTTAATTTTGAAATAAAAAGTTTTGAGGATTTTTTAGATAAGATTGAAACTTTGAAAAAGTCGGAAAAAAGGGTCGAAAAAGTATTTAGCATATTGAAAAATAATGATTTATGTTGAAAGTAAAGCCTTAAATACAAAAATAGTCGAATTACTTAACAATAAAAATATTTCATACGATATTGTTGATAGTGATGCTGAGTTTGAAGATTCAAAAAGTAATATTTTTATAACTTCATCAAGGGGCACATTTTTGAGACCTTGCCCAGCCACCAAAATTTACAGATGTTGCCATTACCATGTGTTTGATATAATGGAAGGGTGTCCGTTTGACTGCTCTTACTGTATATTGCAAAGCTATTTAAATCACGAATATATAAAAATTTTTGCTGATACAGACTCTATAAAAGAAGAGCTTTCTACTCTTGATAAAAAGGGGAGATTCAGAGTTGGCACGGGAGAATTGTCAGATAGTCTTGCCCTTGATAATATTTTTGAGTTTTCCAAATTTTTTGCTCCTATTGTAAATAATCTTGAAAATATACAGTTTGAGTTTAAAACGAAGTCTGCAAACATAATGAATCTGTTAAATTTAAATCCAAAAAACTTGCTCGTATCTTTTAGTTTAAATACCGAGTTTATTGCTTCAAATGAAGAACATAGGGCAGCATCAATAGATGACAGAATCAAGGCAGCAAAAACCTTGACTGAATATGGTTATAAGGTAGCATTTCATTTTGACCCAATAGTAATTTATCCTGATGCATTTGTAGATTATGAAAAGATTATAAATAGACTTGTAAATGAAATTGACGAAAGGTATATTGAATTTGTCAGTTTATCTACTTTCAGATGTATACCTTCCTTGATTGATAAAGTAAGGGAAAAGTTTGACAGAAGTATTTTAACCAAATACAGTTACATTTCCGGGCTTGACGGTAAATTTAGATATTTCAAGCCTGAAAGATTGGAAATATTAAATTTTGTCTACAAAAATATTAGAAAAAATTGGCAAAATGTATTTGTATATTTTTGCATGGAGCACGCAACAGTTTGGAATAAAATAATCGGATTTGACCCCGGTGAGAGAGAAGAGTTTGAGCGATATTTTCCTTGGAAACGATAAGAAAATCTTGGTTTTTGATATAGGCGGCACTAATATCAAATGCGGTCTTTTTGACAGCAACGGCACACTTATATCATCCGATAAAGTTTATACGCCAAAAAGTTACGAAGATTTGATAGAGCTGATAAAGGGCAGGTGTGTTGAATACAATGTCAACTTTGTAAGTTTGGGAGTCCCCGGCACTGTAAATTATAAAGAAGGTGTAGTGAAATACGCTCCCAATCTAAAATATATTGTTGGTAAAAATATTGTTGAAGATTTAAATGTATTAAATATCAGTTCAATAATTGAAAATGATGCAAATATGGCTGCTTTGGGTGAATATTTTGTGTTAGATTATAAGATTAAAAATTTAGCCTTAGTTACCCTTGGTACAGGTGTCGGCGGTGGCTTGATTATAGACGGTAAAATTTTAAGAAGCGAATTAAGTGTTTTCGAAATAGGGCATATGACTATAGAAACAGACGGCTATTTATGCGGGTGTGGCAAAAAAGGGTGTTTTGAGGCGTATTGTTCTAAAGGTGGTCTTGAAAAATTATATTTTGAGCTTAGTGAAAATAGAGTTTCGATAGGTGAAATATTGCAACTGGTAGAGCAAAAAAATAGTTTGGCTATTTTGGCTGTAAATGTTTTTGCAAAATATCTTGGAATCGGTTTGTCTAATATTGCAAATATATTTGCTCCTGAAGTAATAGTTATCGGCGGAGGATTATCGGAAGTAGCAAACTATTATTATAAAAGTGCCGTTAGAGTATTTGCAAAAAATATTTTTAATGCTTATAAAAACAACACGTGTCTTGTTGTTTCAAAGCTCAAAAATAAAGCCGCTCTTTATGGCGGTTATTATCTTTTGAGGCAAAAATATGGACAAGTTTAAATTAGTTACGGAATACAGCCCAAGCGGTGACCAACCGGAAGCGATTAAAAGCCTTGTCAAAAATTTTAGAAATAGATTAAACAGACAGGTGCTTTTAGGGGTAACCGGCTCAGGTAAGACATTTACTATGGCTAATGTTATAGAGCAGCTAAATGTCCCCACTCTCATTATTGCTCATAATAAAACTTTGGCGGCACAGCTTTACGGTGAATTTAAAAACTTTTTCCCTGACAATGCGGTAGAGTATTTTGTGAGTTATTACGACTACTATCAGCCTGAAGCCTATATGCCGCAGACAGATACATATATTGAAAAAGATTCATCCATAAATGAAGAGATTGATAAGCTGAGACATTCGGCTACAAGAAGTCTGCTTGAGCGAAGAGATGTGATTATAGTTGCAAGTGTATCATGTATTTACGGGTTGGGTTCACCGGAAGCTTACCATGGGATGCTTGTTTCTGTAGAGGTTAGGGATGATGTTGGGATTGATGAAATCCTTCAAAAATTGGTTGAAATAAAATACGACAGAAATGATTATGATTTTCATAGAGGTTCATTTAGAGTTAAAGGTGATACTTTGGAGGTATTCCCCTCCCATGAGGATAAACTTGCTTACAGAATAGAGTTTTTTGGGGATGAGATAGACAGAATATCCGAATTTGACCCTCTAACGGGGCAAACAATACAAACAAGACCTAAAATTGCTATTTATCCAAACACTCATTATGTTACAAGCAAGGTAACGGTAGATGATGCAATCAGGCAGATTAAAGCAGATTTGCTTGAAAGGGTATCTTACTTTGAAAAAGAGAATAAATTGCTTGAAGCTCAGAGGCTTTCTCAAAGGACTATGTTTGATATTGAAATGATAAAAGAGACCGGATATTGCAACGGGATTGAAAATTATTCAAGATATTTTGAAGGGAGACTGCCGGGTGAGCCGCCCCCTACACTGTTAAGTTATTTGCCGAAAGATGCTCTTGTGATAATTGACGAATCCCACATGACTATTCCTCAAATCAGAGGGATGTATAACGGGGACAGGTCGAGGAAAACAACTTTGGTAGAGTTTGGTTTTAGACTTCCGGCTGCCCTCGATAACAGACCTTTAAGATTTGAAGAATTTTACGAAAGAGTTAATAAAGTGCTCTATGTCAGTGCTACCCCTGCTGAATTTGAATTGGAAGATTCAAAAGGTGTGATTGTTGAGCAGATTATACGCCCCACAGGGCTTGTTGATCCCGAGATAGATATTAGACCGGCAAGAAATCAAGTTGATGACGTTTACTCGGAAATAGTGAAAACGGTAGAGAAGGGGGATAGGGTATTGGTTACTACCCTTACAAAAAGGATGGCTGAAGATTTGACAGCATATTTGAAAGATTTGAATATTAGGGTAGAATACTTGCATTCGGATATCGACACTCTTGAGCGTGTTAAAATTATCAAAGGTCTTAGAGAAGGGGAGTTTGATGTATTAATAGGTATAAATCTTTTAAGGGAAGGGCTTGATATGCCGGAGGTAAGCCTTGTGGCAGTGCTGGATGCGGATAAGGAAGGATTTTTAAGGTCTGACAGAGCTTTAATTCAGACAATCGGCAGGGCGGCAAGGAATGTTGATGGAAGAGCTATATTTTATGCAGATAAGATGACCGGGTCGATATTAAGAGCCTACAATGAAACAAAGAGGAGAAGGGAGAAACAGTTGGAATATAACAAAGCTCACAACATAACCCCTGAAACCATCAAAAGTAAAATGAATGATATACTTGTGAGTATTTATGAAAAAGATTATGTAACTATCCCTAAAAAGGGTGAAGTTGATATTGAGCTTACTGGAAATGCCAAAAAAGATATTGAGACTCTTGAAAAAGAGATGTATAAAGCATCTGAAAATCTTGATTTTGAAAAAGCTGCAAAAATAAGAGATATTCTTTTTGAATACAGGATGAAGAGTTAGCTATGAAGATATTTAAGATATTTATTGTAATTTGTTTTACGATTTTTTTGATAAGTTCACTGTCTGTGTTGGTGTATATTTATAAACTGAGCAGTGAGCTACCATCGATAAAACAGCTTAAGGATTATTCTTATAAGACCCCTACTTTAATTTACGACAGAAAGGGTAGGTTGATAGGGGAGCTTGGAAAGGAGAGACGTTACCCTGTCAAATTTGAGCAGATACCACTTTATCTCAAACAAGCCGTTATTGCCGTAGAAGATAGCAGATTTTATGAACATGGCGGTGTGGATTTTTTAGGCATACTAAGAGCATTTTTTACCAATATAAAAGCGGGTAGGGTAGTTGAGGGGGGCAGCACTCTGACTCAACAGCTTGTAAAGGTAATTTATCTGACCCCTGAGAGAAAGTTAAAGAGAAAGGTAAAAGAAGCAATTTTGGCGTATAAGATAGATAATTATCTTAGCAAAGATAAAATTTTGGAAATATATTTAAATGAAGTTTATTTTGGCAGGGGGGCATACGGAGTAGAGGCTGCCGCACGGAACTATTTCGGCAAATCTGTTTCCGAGCTGACATTGTCTGAAGCTGCCCTTATCGCAGGTCTGCCTAAAGCACCCGGGATTTATGCGCCACACATTAGCTTGAAAAAATCTTTGGTGAGAAGGGACCATGTGCTGTATAGGATGTATGAAGAGGGGTATCTGACTGAAAAAGAGTATGAAGCTGCTAAGTTGGATGAGATAAAAATAATTCCGAATATCCCCGATAAGATTTTATCTGCTCCTTATTTTATAGATTTTATAAGAAGTTATATAAATGACAAGCTTGGTTTGGATTTATATGACAAGGGGTACAAGGTTAATACGACCCTTGATGTAGATTTTCAAAATATTGCAGAAAAGGCAATTACAGGCAACTTGTTTGATTTATCAAAGCGCCAAGGTTACTTTGGAGTAATCGGGAATATGTCTGAAGAAAATATAGAAGAAAAGATAAATAAGATTAAATATATAGAAAGGTATGGACTTAAAATTGTCAAGGTGACAGATGTCGATAGAAAATATGCGGATTTTGTATCTGTTGACAATTCTTCTGATAATTTTCTTAAAGGAAGAATAGAGCTTATAAAAAATAGATGGGCTAAGCCATATGGCTCGGATATGCGGCTTTTGGATGATATGCGAAAGATTATTAGAAATGATGATGTCATCCTTGTGCAGGAAACAGCCAATGGAAATTATCTGCTGGCTCAGGAGCCAAAAGCAGAGAGTGCTCTTTTATCTATGATTCCCCAAACAGGAGAAGTATTGAGCATGGTGGGGGGCTTTGATTATTCAAAGTCAATGTTTAACAGAGCAACTCAGGCAAGAAGGCAGGTTGGAAGTCTTTTTAAACCGATAGTATATACTGCGGCACTTGAAAGTGGTATGAATATAAATACCCAAATATTAGATGCACCGGTTATAATGGATACCGGTGAGGAAGGCAAATATTGGAAGCCAGAAAACTTTGAGCAGGAATTTTATGGATTTACTACACTAAGACAGGCACTTACCAAATCAAGAAATATTGTTACGATAAAAGTGGCCGAAAAGATAGGTATCGATAGGATTATAAGTTATGCCAAAAAATTTGGTATAACTACCGATTTTCAAAGGGATTTATCAGTAAGTATAGGCTCAGGGGCAATCTCTTTACTTGAAATGGTGACTGCTTTTTCTGTTTTTCCAAATATGGGTGAATATGTTGAGCCTGTATTTGTAAAATCCATAGAAGATTATAATGGCAATATTGTTTATGAGGTTAATGAGCAGGTAAAATATCAGGCTATAAAGCCTGAGACCGCCCAGATAATGACGGATACTCTTATAAATGTTGTTGAAAACGGTACCGGTAGAAAAGCCAAATTTATTAACAGATTTATCGGTGGGAAAACAGGCACTACAAACGATTATAAAGATGCATGGTTTATCGGATTTTTACCAAACTTAACAATAGGTGTGTGGACCGGATTTGATGATTTTCAATCACTTGGAAGGCTTGAGACAGGGGGCAGGGCTTCTTTGCCTGCTTGGATAGATTATGTGGTAGGTATACTCCCGGAAGTGGAGTTTGACGTTTTTAAATCAACAGACAATGTAAGCTATGTAAAGGTTGATAAGGAGACAGGTCAGATTACCGAAAGCATTATGGATGAGTTTGAATTTTTACCGTTTGACAATACCAGAATAGGCGAGTTGTCAGAAAATAGAATGTAGTATTTATGGAATTATATGAAGATTACGGGTTTTTAAAGTTTGATGAAAACGGGAAAATACTTGCCACTAACTCCTACGGTGAAAAGCTGCTTACAGAATTATATATGGCAGGAGTCAGCAATCTTTTTGAATATCTGGTTAGTGTTCTAAATTCAGGGAAGAATATCTTTAAAACCAATAAAGAAACTTACGGTATAAAGTTTTTTAATCAAGAAGAGTTGACTTTTATCATAATCCCCCTTGGTGAATTTGTTGCTTCCATAAGTGAATTTATAGATATTAACTCTCTTCATCATGAAATAAAAAACCCTTTGACCGCTATTGAAGGTGTAATTCAGGTCATTGAGGCTAAATATGATGATGATTATCTCAGAAAATGTACGGATATTATCCGAAAAGAGAGCAGTCGTATCAAATATTTGCTTGAAAGCGTAAATGTATTATCCGACCTTAAACTGGATTATAGTGACATATATGTAGGCGATTTTTTGAAAAATATAGTAGATAAGTTTATGATTATTTACAATAGAATAGAGTTTTTTCTATGTATAGATGACTCTATAGAAAAGATTAGCGGGGACAAGGAAAAGCTTGAAATGGTTTTCAATAATTTAATAAAGAACGCATGTGAAGCGGCTAAAACGTCAAAGGTTGAAATCAGATATGAAATTGATTCTACCATAAAGTTTTTTGACAGAGAAAAAAATATGTTTAAAAAAATGTTAAAATTTAGTATAATTGATAACGGTGGCGGTATTGACAAAGGTATCAGAAATAAACTATTTACTCCGTTTTGGACGACCAAGTCCAAAGGGAGCGGCTTAGGCCTTGTTATTTCTAAAGAGATAATTGAAAAGCACTTTGGTAAAATTGAATATAAATCTGTAGAAGGAGAGGGTACTACTTTTAGTATCTATTTGCCTGTTTGATATGATGAGAGTGTTGATTTTAGATGATGAAGAAAGTATCCTTTGGGTATTAAAAGAGGGATTATCCGACAAATCCACCGAAGTACTTACTTGTGAGACATCTCAGGAAGCCGTTGAAATTTTAAACGATTACTCCATAGATGTATGCCTTGTGGATATATTTTTAAATAATGAAAATGGTATCGAGCTTGTGGAAAAATGGTCTAAAATTTATAACGATACCACTTTTTTGATAATGACAGCTCAAAATTCAGGTTCAAATATTATAAATTCCATGAAAGCCGGGGCAATAGATTTTGTAAGTAAACCGTTTGATTTAAAAGAGTTGAAAGAAAAACTTAATGAGATAAAAAGCGACAAGACAAATAAAAAGGTCGTTTCTTTTGAAGATGAGTATGACTTTCAGACACATAATAAAAGAATGGTAGATATTTATAAGACAATCGGCAAAATAGCAAAAACCGACATTAATGTGTTGATTCAGGGGGAAACCGGTACAGGTAAAGAAGTTATAGCAAAAATGATACACGAAAAAAGTTCAAGAAGCGGCAAACCTTTTGTGGCTATAAATATGGCTGCTATCCCGAAGGAGCTTATGGAAAGTGAGCTTTTTGGTTATAGCAAGGGTGCATTTACCGGGGCGGTAGGTGATAAGCCTGGCAAATTTGAAGAAGCAAACGGTGGTACTATATTCTTGGATGAGATTTCAGAAGCTGAAATGGCCATACAATCAAAATTATTGCGTGTTTTACAGGAAAAAGAGGTTACAAGGCTTGGTTCAAATAAGACTATCAAGCTCGATATAAGGGTAATTGTCGCTACAAACGATGATTTGGAAGAGCTTGTCAGAGAAAAAAGATTTAGAGAAGATTTATATTATAGATTAAATGTAGTCACAATAAGTCTTCCATCCTTAAGGGAAAGAAAAGAGGATATCCCTGTGCTTGTGAATCATTTTTTGAAAAAGTATGCATCTTTAGGGGAGAAGGATATATCTATTAGTACCGATGCTATGGAAGTTTTAGTTAAATATAATTGGCCGGGTAATATTAGAGAGCTTGAAAATGTTATTCAATACAGTATTGTACATTCAAGCGGAAAAACTTTGACAAAACATAACTTGCCAAATAAAGTATTTGAAATAAACGGCAAAAACGGCAAAGATTCCCTGTCAAAACAGTTAAAAAATCTTGCTGCCGAGATTATCAGCTCTGAAACTATAAGCGAATCGTTTAATTCGTATGAGGAATATTTGAAAATAGTGGAAAAGCCGCTCATAAAGGCTGCTTTGGAAAAGACGCTTAATAATAAGTCCGAAGCATCAAAGATTTTGGGGATTAATAGGAACACATTAAGAAAAAAAATAAAGGATTTAAACATTGAATAATATTGAAAGTAAAATAATTAACTTTTTGTTGGAGAAAGACAAACCTGTCAAGCTAAATGAGCTTCTAAAAGAAACTGACATCGATACCAAAAACTTAAAGCAATCTCTTAAGTCACTTATTAAAGACGGGCAAATTATAAAGTTAAAATCAAATAAATACTGCCTTACCAAAAACTTGGATGTTTTGACAGGTTACCTTGATGGACATCCTGATGGTTATGCTTTTTTTGTCCCTGATGACGAAAGTATGGAAGATATCTTTGTGCCACCAAAAAAGATGAACGGTGCTGTTCACAAAGACAGGGTCGCGGTCAGAATAGAATATTTTAGAAACAAAAAGGAAGCTCGTGTTGTTAAAATATTGGAAAGGGGCTACAGGAAAGTTGTGGGCAGGGTTGAGAAGTCTGCACATTTTGCACATGTTATCCCTTTCGTAAAAAAATTATTTAACGATATATATATCCCTAAGAAATACTCTAAAAATTTGAAGGACAATGATGTAGTTTTGTGCGAAATAGTATTTTACCCTCAGGGTGGCAAGAATCCTGAAGGTAAGGTGATGAAATTATTGGGAAATCTTAGTGACAAGGGGATTGAAAACGAAATTGTTTTATCCAAATACGAATTGGACAGAAATTTCCCCCCTGCCGTAATCAAAGAGGTTAATAAGACAGCTCAAAATTTACTTGATAATCCAGGTAAAAGGACTGATTTTAAAAAACTGTTTACTGTTACCATTGACGGGGAGACGGCTCGTGATTTTGACGATGCCATATCTTTGGAAAAAACGGAAGATGGGTATATATTATATGTTCACATTGCAGATGTTGCCCATTTCGTAAGACCAAATACAAGGGTGGATATTGAGGCTTACAAGAGAGGCACAAGTGTGTATTTTCCTGAATTTGCAATCCCGATGCTTCCTGAAAAATTATCAAACGAATTGTGCAGTTTGAGGCCTAATGAGATAAAATTAACCCTGACTGCCAAAATATTTTACAATAAAAATGGCGAAAGGGTTAAATTAGAGCTTTACCAGTCAACGATTAAGAGTAATCACAGGCTTACTTATAACTACGTAAATGACATTATTGAAGGTAAAGAAAAAACTAAAAGCAAACCACTTAAAAATCTTATTTCGACTGCTGTTGAGCTAACTAACTTGCTTATAGAGAAAAGAAAAAGGCAAGGGACTATAGATTTTGACCTTCCTGAGCCTGAATTTATATTTAACGAAAACGGGGACTTGGTAGATATTCAACCCCTTGAGAGAAAGTTATCCCACAGGATAATTGAAAATTTTATGATTGAGGCAAATGAAGCAGTTTCTGAATATCTTGAAAATCTTGGTGTGGTATCTGTCTATAGGGTGCATGACAAACCGTCTGCCGTAAAGGTGAGGGAATTTTTAAATGTTTTATCTACTTTTGGTATTTCAGTAGATTTGCCTGATGAAATTACCCCTAAAACTATTCAAGAGATTGCTTCAAAGTTTGAAGACAATAAATTTGGATATATTTTAAACTCTTTACTTGTAAAGACTATGGAAAAGGCGATTTACGATACTAAGAATATAGGACATTTTGGTCTTGCATCAAAATCTTACACGCATTTTACAAGCCCCATAAGGCGTTATCCAGATCTTGTTATCCATAGACTTATCAAAAAGGCCTTATTTGAATACCCTTATGATATCCCGGGTGATTTTGTGGAAAAAGCTACCAAACAATCGTCCGAGACAGAGCAAAGGGCGGAGGACGCAGAGCGTGAGATTCATCAATTTAAAAAATTGAAATTTTTGGAAAATAATAAAGGCACAGTGTATGAAGCATATATAAATAGGCTTAATTCTGGCGGTATGTTTGTATTTATTCCTAAGCTTATTATGGGTGGTTTTATCCCACTTTCAAGCCTTGATGATGATTTTTACAGCTATTTTCATAACGATAATATTATAATAGGGAAAAAGACTAAAAAGACTTTTAAAGTAGGTGACAGGTTGAAGGTTTCCCTTTTAAGAGTCAATTATGATTATTTGGAAGCCGACTTTCAAATTGAAACAGATTAAAAAATTATAATTTCTGCCAGGGGTGAAGAGTGTTTGAGCTTAACCTCTGGCAATTTAAGACGTTTGCAAAAGTTATTGTCAAATTTCCATGTTTTTGGTTTATGCTATCTATTGCCGAATATACATTTTCCCACTTTTTGCTGAAAATGTCATTTATGCTGCCGCAGGAATAGATTAAATTACCCAATGAAACACCTACGTGTCTTACCCCTTTTGTCAAATCTATATCTTTGGAAATGTACTTTGCTATTTCATAAATTTGGTGGGTTGCAGATGTAGGGTATCCTATTGTGTGCATTTTTGAAAATTTTGTCATATCGGAGTACCTTAAATGGAAATTTATGGTTTTACCTGCAATGTGAGCTTTTCTGGCTCTAAAAGATACCATGTCGGAAAGTTGTAGTATGTAGCTGTCTAAGAGTTTTCTGTCGAAAGTATCTTTTGGTAAAGTTATGCTGTGTCCTATTGATTTTATCGGTTCACTTTCATATTTTACCCCTTCCGGATATTCGCCGAACGCCATGCCGTAAATTTTTTCCCCGTTTTTCCCGAATATTTTTATAAAAAAATCTTTGTTTAGTTTTCTAATATCTTTTGTGCTGTATATTCCGAGACTGTTGAGCTTTTTTGTAAGCTTTTTCCCTATCCCCCATATGTCGTTTAGGCTAAATGTATCTAAAAATGCGTATACATCTTCGTCGTTTATTATATTTAGTCCGTCAGGTTTGTTGATTTCGGTTGCCATTTTTGCCACAAGCTTTGATTTGCCGACTCCAACCGTGCAGGTGATACCAAAATTATTTTTTATATGACTTTTTATAAGGTAGCCTAAATCTTTAGGTGTAACTGCCACATCAGATATATCTATAAAGGCCTCATCTATGGAGTACATTTCCACTTTGTAAGTAATTGTTTTTAAAAAATCGTGTATTTGAGAAGATATGTATGAATATTTTTTAAAATTGCCGACAATAAATTCTATATGTGGACATAGTTTTTTTGCCATAAATTTTGGCATACCTGTTTTGACCCCGTATTTTCGAGCTTCGTAAGACGCTGTCGTGACAACTGTCCTGTCAGCTGAGCCGACTATCCCTATAGGTTTATTTTTTAGTTTTGGATTTGAGGCAATTTCAACGGAGGCAAAATATGCATCCATATCAAGACATAAAATCTTACTCATCAACAGCCACCAGATAACATTTTAATGTTTTGGTATTAAAAGATATTTCATAGAGCCTTTCATTATCTATCGCGGTAAACTTTATAATATTCTCATCACCTTTTTTCTCTTTCCACCTGTAGACGACTTTTTTAAACTTTATTTTATCATTGTTAAATTTAATCCATGCGGGGGTAGGGGTGCCATTTTTAAAAATTATGCCGGCTTCTATTTCTTGATTTATATTTGTTATCATTTACTTGTCCCTGAAATCTTTTAAGACGTATATAAGTTTGCCTATGACTTCAAAATTGTCTGTATCGTAAATTATTATATCTTTGTAATTGTCATTTTCAGGCTTTAGGATAATGTTATCTTTATCTATTTTAATCCTTTTCAGTGTTACTTCTCCGTTTATCCTAAATGCGCCTATTTCATTATTATTTAAAACACTTTGTTGTTTTATGAGAGCCAAATCTCCATCCAATATCCCCGCATTTTTCATGCTGTCACCATCTACTTTTAAAAAGAAAGAGTTTTGAATATTTGTCAGGGAGTCAAGGTTGATATAACCCTCAATATTTTCTTCGGAAGTGACGGGGGTCCCTGCCTTTATCTTCCCTAATATGGGGATTTCACGGTTTAGCAATATCCCTCTTGCAAGCTGATCGGCTTTTTTAATTTTACCTTCCATCTTTAATTCATCCAGAATGTTTTTGACAACGGAAGTAGAGTTGATATGAAGCCCTTTACATATATCCCTGATGCTCGGAGGGTAGCCATTGTTTTTTAAAAACTCCGTAACAAATTGCAAAACCATCTCTTTCCTTTCAGCTCTTGTCATAAATACCCACCTAAAGAACATTTGTTCTTGACTTAAGATAACCAAATTTGCGGATTGTGTCAATATTTATCAAGTTTGGCACATAAACCGAAATTTTATGATATAATATTTACAAATGGAGGTGAGTGTATGAAGAAAATTTTTTTGTCGTTACTTTTAATTTTGCCGTTAATTGTTTCAGCTGCCGAGTGGCAGGTAGTAGGACCAAGAGCTCTTGGAATGGGGGGAGCTTATGTAGCCGTAGTAAATGACTCTACTGCAGCGTATTGGAACCCTGCGGCATTTGGTTTTTATAAAACCAAAGAAGTCAGAAAATATGAGGACAGAGATTTTGGCCTTGGTATTGGTGTGGGGGCAGGTTACTCAATCCATAACAATTTGGGAGAAAAAATTGATGACATTTTAAACTATGATTATGATGCAGTGGCAAATGATATCAATAACGGTGTAATAAGTATTTCAAATCTTCATGACTATGTAAACCTTATAAACAATGTGGCAAAGATTACAGACAAGGATGCGGTCGTCTTTAAGGCAAACGGTTATGTAGCATCAAGAATCGGACATTTTGGCGTAGGTGTATATGCTTTAGGAAATATTGCAGCTTTACCTATACTGGATTTGCAAAATATAAGCGTTAATTCAGGCGATACTGATATTATCAATTCGTTGGCGGGAGTAGGTGGAGATACAACTCAAGATGTGTTAACTGCGACACAATATACCGAGTTGGTTAATACAATTTCTTCCTTTACAGGTTGGAGCTAT
This sequence comes from Deferribacteraceae bacterium V6Fe1, assembly GCA_022813675.1. Lineage (GTDB taxonomy): Bacteria > Chrysiogenota > Deferribacteres > Deferribacterales > Deferrivibrionaceae > Deferrivibrio > Deferrivibrio metallireducens. Next base: position 1,849,103 of record CP063375.1, read on the forward strand.
ACAGATGCACAAAATTTTGTAAATACAATAGATGACTCACTTAAAACAAACGGTATAACATCTATTGACGATGAGACTTACAATGCAGTTATCAATACTGCAAAAATAGCATCTAACGCTCAAACAGGGGGCTCATACGATAAAAATGAATCGAAAATAAAATTTTCCGGCTTTATCTATTATGAAATCCCTATTTCTTACGGTTATGCCATCAATAAAAATTTCTCAGTCGGTGCAAATGTAAAGTTTATGAAAGGTAGATATTACGAATCATACGTTTCACTTTATGATGACAATAATGACAACGACCTTTTCGATAATGCAAAAGATGATTATGCAGAGTCAAATACATTTGGTATCGATGCAGGTGCAATGTACAAATTGGGGAATATGGTTACTCTTGGCATAGTGGGTAGAAATTTAAATACTCCAAAGTTTGACAAGCCATTTGGCGGTGAGTATAAATTAGACCCACAGGCAAGGGGAGGGGTAGCATTTACTCCTTTTGGTTGGCTTACACTGGCTGCAGATATCGATTTGATAGAAAATGACACTAACATTAACGGTTATAAATCTCAAAATGTCGCTTTTGGAGCAGAGTTTGAATTGTTGAAATTTTTGGCACTAAGGGCAGGGTATTATAAAAATCTTGCAGAAAGTGATATAAATGGCGTTTATACTGCAGGGCTTGGGTTAAACCTATATCTGTTGAGACTTGATGCAGGTTTGGCTTTTAGCGATAAGACATCAAAAGTGGATGGAAACGATATTCCAAATGAGGTTAAGGCAGAAGTTGCACTGTCATTTGAATTTTAACAAAAAGCCCCCGAAAGGGGGCTTTTTTTATTGAATCAGAAGTGAAAGGTCTGTGTAAGGTAATTCGTGAGCTTCTGCCACAGGCTTGCAAGTGACATGCCCATCATAAACGTTTACCCCTTTGAAGATTGCAGGGTTTTCAAGTGCAGCCTTTTTCCACCCTTTACTAGCTATCTCAAGCCCGAATGAAAGTGTGGCATTTGTAAGGGCAAATGTAGACGTCCTCGCATAAGCTCCCGGCATATTTGCAACACAGTAGTGAACAATGCCGTCCACTTCATATACAGGGTCTTGATGAGTAGTCGGCTTTGATGTTTCCACACATCCCCCTTGGTCGATAGATACATCCACAATTACAGCTCCGGGCTGCATAAGTTTAAGCATATCCCTCGTAATGAGGTGAGGTGCTTTTGCACCCGGAATTAAAACCGTACCGATAACAGCATCGGCATCTTTTATTTCATTCATTATGTTATACCTGTTTGACATAATTGTTTCACAGTTTTTAGGCAATACATCTTCAAGATATCTCATCCTTTCCAAATTTACATCCATTACAACTACCTTGGCTCCAAGCCCTGCTGCTATCTTTGCTGCATTAATACCAGCAGTCCCTCCGCCCAATATTACAAATTTTGCACTATGAGTGCCTGCCACACCGCCAGCAAGCATACCTCTGCCACCGTATGGCTTGGCAAGAAAATGTGCTGCCATCATTGATGCCATTTTACCTGCAACCTCGCTCATAGGCTCAAGTAGAGGGAGCTTTCTGTTTACCTCTATTGTTTCGTATGCGATACCTACGACCTTTTTCTCAATAAGTCCTATTGTTTGAGGCTTGTCAGGGGCAAGATGGAGATATGTGTATAAAATTTGACCCTCTTTGAGCATTTCAATTTCAACAGCCTGAGGCTCCTTAACTTTGACAATCATTTCCGCACTGTCAAAAATTTCCTTTGCTGTATCAAGAATTTTTGCACCCTCTTTGATATATTCCTCATCAGTAATACCGCTTCCAAGCCCAGCACCTTTTTGAATCAATACCTCGTGGCCGGCCGCAACAAACTGATGCACGCCTGCAGGTGTCATACTTACTCTGTTTTCATTGTTTTTAATTTCCTTTGGTACGCCTACTATCATTATTTCCTCCAAGTTTAGTTATAAAGTATATTTTTAAGTTTAGTTAAACTAAAATTCATCATAACACTAAAGACAGTGCTTGTAAATAATAAAACGAATATAGTATTTTTTATGCAATGTTTCTGATATTTTATATGAAATTGACATCTTCAGATCAAATGAGGGCAGATTCAGAAAATTATTTTGCCAAATTATTTGATATGTGTTATCTATTAAAGATATATTAAATTAACTTGGGAGTTGATTATTATGACAGTACAACCTTTAGAATTTGAATCTCAGATTTATGAACTTGAGACAAAAATAAAAGAGCTTAAAAATTTATCAAATATAGCAGATGATGATTTCAAAAGTGAAATTCAGTCTTTGGAAAAGAAGCTGGAAAAGGTTAAGGCATCTGTTTATAAAAACTTAACTCCGGCACAAAAGGTCCTTGTGGCAAGGCATCCTAACAGACCTTACACAATGGATTATATAAAGCTAATCTTTACGGATTTTTGTGAGCTTCATGGGGACAGGCTTTTTAGAGATGACCCTGCCATTGTGGCTGGTGTGGCAAAATTTGAAGGTGAGCCTGTGGTTGTGGTTGGGCATCAAAAAGGAAGAAATACCAAAGAAAATATTGTAAGAAACTTTGGTATGGCAAATCCGGAAGGTTATAGAAAGGCTCTCAGAATTTTTCATATGGCTGAAAAATTCAAAAGACCGATAATAACCTTTGTTGATACACCCGGGGCATATCCCGGAATTGGTGCCGAGGAAAGAGGGCAGGCTGAGGCCATTGCAAGAAACCTTTTTGAAATGGCTGGTTTGACTGTACCGATTGTTACCGTTATCTCAGGAGAAGGCGGGAGCGGCGGTGCCCTTGGAATAGCTGTAGGGAATAAAGTATTGATGCTTGAGCATTCAATTTATGCTGTAATAAGCCCTGAAGGGTGTGCATCAATCCTTTGGAAAGACCCGTCTTATGCCAAAAAGGCGGCAGAGGCGTTGAAATTGACAGCTCAAGATTTAATAAAATTTAATATAATTGATGAAATTATCCCCGAGCCATTGGGTGGAAGCCACAGAGATCACGTGCAGACTGCATCAAATGTAAGAAAGGCGATATTTAAAAGTCTACAAGAGTTAAAATCGATGTCTCCACAACGGCTTTTTGAACATCGATATGAAAAATTTAGAAAAATGGGTGTTTTTGCCGGTTAGTTGTGTCTGAAATAAAAATCTTAGATCAAAAAATTGCCAATAAAATTGCAGCGGGGGAAGTAGTAGAGCGCCCTTTTAATGTGGTAAAGGAGCTTGTTGAAAACTCTGTCGATGCCGGTGCAACTTTTATACGAATTGATATATTTGACGGCGGTCTTGGCCTTATAAAAGTGACTGACAATGGGAGAGGGATTTTGCCCGAAGATTTAAAAAATGCTGTCTTAAGATATTCCACAAGTAAAATATCAAATATAGAAGATGTGTACAGGATTAATACTTTTGGTTTCAGGGGGGAAGCTTTAGCCGCAATATCTTCCGTAAGTGATTTTAAAATTGAGTCTAAAAGACAAGGGTATGAAGCGGCGGAATTACAAGTATATTTCGGGAAAGTAGGGGAAATCAAACCCGGTAAAATTCAAAGCGGGACTTCTGTCACTGTAAAAAATCTTTTTGATAACGTCCCTGCAAGAAGAAAATTTATTAAGTCTGCTTCTGCAGAGCAGAGGGAGATTATAAAATTTGTTAAGACATTTAGTTCAATAAACCACACTATTGAAGTGGAACTTTTTGTCGATGAAAAAAATGTGCTGACTTTTTCTAAATATGACAATATGAAAGATAGATTTATATCATCTTTCGGTTTAAGTAATATATTTTATCTTAATGATAAATATAATGATATTGAAGTTGAAGCAGTGTTGACATTGCCAAATGTCCAGAGGAACAGAAAAGATGTTATTTTTATTGGGCTTAATAATAGAGTGATAAAAGATTTTGCTCTGACTCAGGCAGTTGTTCAGGCATATTTCAGAAAATTGCCTCAAAATAAATATCCTGCAGGGGTTGTGTCTATAAAAATTAATCCCGATGCAGTTGATGTAAATGTGCACCCCACAAAGATGAATGTTAAATTTTTAAATGACAGAGATGTATTTTCTGCAGTTAACAAAATTATCTCATCTAATCTTGGAAAGCAGCAGCTAAGCAAGAGCGAAGATTATAATTACAAACTTGATAATGTCGAAACTAAATATTTTGTAAAAGAAGATAATTTGAATTATTCGGTAACTGTTGATGAGCTGGTAACTTCATCTGTATCAGATGCTTTTGAAGAAAAAGAAGAGCTAAAGGTAATAGGTCAGGTTTTTGATTCGGTTATATTGATAGAAAAAGATGGTGAGATTTATTTTATAGACCAGCATATTGCCCATGAAAGGGTGCTGTATGAAAAATTTATTTCCAACAATAATAATTCCGTCACAAAAATAAAACTTGTAGAGCCTGTTATTGTAGAATTGAATGAATTTGATAAAGAGATTGTATTAAACAATATAAATAACTTTTTAAGGCTTGGTTTTGAGCTGGAAGATTTTGGCGGTGATTTTGTTTCCATTCTTAGTGTGCCAACAAGTATTGTTCATAAAAATATAGAGAATGAATTTGTAGAGCTTTTAAATGAATTTCACAAAAATAAAAGTGATAATTTTCTCGATTCACTCTCTTTGACAATGGCGTGTAAGACTGCCATAAAAGCAGGGGAGAAGCTTACAGATTATGAAATTAGTAAAATAGTGAAAGACCTTTTCCAAACGAAAAACCCTTACACGTGCCCTCACGGCAGACCTATAGTCTATAAAATGAGTAAAGAAGATATTTATAAGAAGTTTCACAGACCATGAAGATTCCCATTATCACAGGCCCAACAGCAACCGGTAAATCAGACTTTGCATTGGAAGTATCAAAGCATTTGAAAATCGAAATTATAAATGCAGATGCCTTTCAGGTCTATAAATTTATGGATATCGGGACTGCAAAGCCAAGTGCTGTCGAACTGAAAAAGTGCAAACACCATTTGGTAGATATTATCACCCCCGATATTCAATACAATGTAGGGGAGTTTTTTGCGCACTGTGAAAAACTTATCCCGGATATAATGTCAAGGGGGAGGCTTCCTGTAATCGTTGGCGGCACAGGCCTTTATGTGGAATCATTAGTAAAAGGGCTTTGTCAGGTGAGCGGAAGGGATGAGAATATCTATAAAAGATTAAGTTTTGAGTGCGAAAGTGTTGGTCTTGAAAAGATGTATGATAAATTATCAGCTGTTGATCCTGATTATGCCCAAAAGATATCAAAGAATGATAAAAAAAGGATTTTAAGAGCACTTGAGGCATATTTTGTCCTCGGTATCCCTTTTAGTCAGATGCATAAAAAATATCATAAAAAGCTTCAATATGATTTTGATGTATATGTTTTTAATAATGATAGAGATTTGCTATATGAAAAGATAAATAATAGGGTTGACAAGATGATTGAAATAGGTTGGTTAGATGAGGTCAACCGGTTATTAAGCTTGGGGTATGATGAAAACTCACCCGGTTTTAAAGCTATAGGTTACAGAGAGTTAGTTGGCTATTTAAGATATGGCGGGGATTTTGATATGGTGGTTTCTGATATAAAGAAAAAAACAAGGAATTTTGCCAAAAGGCAACTTACATGGTTTAGGCATATGGAAGATGTGATATTTTTAAATTTTTCAAAGATTGACAGGGGGACTTTTTTAAAACAATTCGTTAATGCTTATATCTCTGAACTTAGTAATAATTAATCCAGCTAATTAACCTTGACAACTTCTGTTATAAGGCATAATTTGCAACTAATACAATTTATTATGTAATTTTATTAGGCGCTAAAATTAAAGTGCCTATGAGAAGAAGGGCTTATGATTTATTTATTAATGTATCTTATGTTTGTAGTAGGCCTGTTGCTTTTTTGCTTTATCAATGGTTGTAATGTCGGCAAAACTACTTACTATTGCGAAAAATGCGAAGGGAGCACTCCTCACAGGGAGCTATACTGCTCATTTGAGAAGAATACTGACAGGAGAAAACTGTTTATCGAGTGCAGTAAATGTCACTCAAAGCATGAAATGTATTTATAATACTTTAAGAAAGGTTTAGTTTTTTTAAAACCATAAGTTATAATTTATTTCCAAATTGTAGATATTGTAAGCTTGGCCAAAAAAACCTCTGCCGTATTTTATCCCTAATGCGAAATTGTCCTGTTTGAAAATACTTCCGCCAATACCTGTAAATATTGAATAGCCTATGTTACTGTTATTATTTATTCCTAAGCTCGTATCTAAAAATGGTCGCCATTGCCTATTATATAAATTGTAATAATCTAACCCAAACTGAAAGCCTATGCCTACCTCTACAAAATTATCCGGCAGTGCGTTAAAGTCATTTTCCTTTGCTACTTTTAAGATACTGCCTATTTTCTTATCTTTTTCATTATACAAACCTTGTGAAGTGTATATGTAATATGTGTAGTCAGGGTAGGCTATTCTTAACTTTCTTGTATAGCTTAAATAAGCGTTTTCACCAAAGCCTATACTGTTTCTTTCCTGAGAATTGTATTTATTTAAAGATATTTCCCCCGCAATAGTATTTTTGTTATTCAACTTAAAGTTAAAATCTGTTTTTATGTAATCCTTTGCTCCGCCATAAAAAATATAGTTTGTCTCTTCTGCCAATGTGTTTAATCCTAAAGAGAAAGAGTAATCAAAATAGCTATTGATTACTTTGCCAAAAGATAAATTTAAAAATGGAAATGTTTTTATGCTTTTTCTCAGACCAAAATCAACTTTTGTATTTAATCTTTCTTTTTTATGTAAAATACCTACCGTAAACAGCTCATCAAAGTTATCTATCAAATAGGTATCTTTTTTATAATCATATGTATAATAGGAAGTATTTGTAAAAGTCATATAAGTGGATGAATAAAGATACTTTTTCAAGTTAATCTTATTTGTTATCCTTGAAATATCTTCCACATGCTCTATTTCGGTATTAAATGAAAAGTTGTTTGCATAATTAATATATAAATCACGATTTTGTTTGTATGACAAATAATCAAAGTTATTATAAATACTGTTATCGTATGCCGTGTCATAAGCTTTTTGTATTTGTCCGGTGATAATTTCCGCTTCGAGCTTATCCCTGTATGGTAAAGTCAGATTGTATTTATTTAGTGTGTTTGAAATACTGTCCTTATCGTAATTTAGAATTTCCAAAGAGAGCTCAGCATATGGCTGCATATTAACTTTATCTTTTATTATCAAATTATTATTTAATTCACCTTCATAGGCAGAAATGTTATCGTAATAACCCGTTGGAATCAGTTCAAATATGTCAGGTAAAGATAAATTTTGATTTTTGCACGGTTTGAATTTGATATTATTTTTGATTAATATGTCTATCAGACTTTTAATTTCATTTTGTTCGTAAGACTTTACTACCGTAATATTATCAACTTTTTCAAAATAAATACTTTCACTTTGCTCAATTTTATAGTTAGCGCTAAGAATTTTTATACATGTAATATTATCAAAACTGTCACCGAAGGCAGGGGAGCAGATAATCAGAAATAGGTAAGCAGCAAATAAAACTTTATACATCAGTACACCTTTTTGAAATTATATATATAAAAGAGCTTATCATATTGCCTGCTAAAAAAGTAATAATCCACCATAAATTGCGCATATTCTTTTTCAGATAGGGAATTTTTGTATTTATTTAGTAACTCATTAAAACTTTCAGGATTTTGACGGTCGAGCATCAATCTTAAATAATTTTTAAAAAACAGTTTATCTTGATTAACATTACCAAATTTTTTATTTACAATATCTAAAGCCAAATGTTTGTAGTAATTTGATTCTTCAAATCTTGTTTGAATATTTAAGATATCCGAATACAATAACAGAAATTCCACGTCGTTAGTATTATTCTTCAATACCTTTTTAGCAATAACTTCAGCATTGTCAATTTGTTGAATGGCTAAATATCCGCTTATAAGCTCTAATTCTAATCCGCTTTTTTTACTAAAAAGTGGGAGATATTTTATTAATTCATCATAGAAATAATTTTTATTATCAATCATTAACCACACAATACCTTTTATGTCATTAATGGTTAGCTCCGCATAATGTTGTCGAAGCAGCTCATTTACTATTTTCTTGGATTTATCATATTTATTTAGCTTTGCTAATAATTGAGCGTAAAGAATTAAGTAATCTTTTTTATTTTTAAAAATACTTTTGTTGTCGTTCAACGTTTTGATTGCACCCTGTAAATTATTGTCCTTTAGGAGCAAGGTAATGTAAAGGGATAACAGCTCCTGTGATTTATATTCAGCTACCCCTTTTTCCAGCAAATACTTCAATCTATTGTAATCATTATTTCTTAAATAATAATTAAGGAAGTAATAAAACTCGCTAATTGTTAATTTCCCATTGGCATTTAAATAAGTTAAAAGTGTTTCCGCTCTTTCATATTTTTTAAGCTTTATTGCAACACTAAGCAGTAATTTATAATATGAATCATTGGCAGGCAATGTATTTGCCATAGTAAGGACTTCATATGCCTCATTATATTGTCTTTTGTTTATATACAGGGTGGCCAGTCTTATTTTTTCATATTCGGTTAAATAAGATATGGCAGGTTTGAAGTCGTTAACTTCGGGTGTATTACCAAAATTTATGTGGTACTTTAAAAGAGTTATTAAATATTTTATCTCTTTAGTCTTGCTGTAGGCTGTTTCAAGCAACTTTATTGATTTTTCGGGGTATCCGGATAAGTTGTAAAGCTCAGTCAATTGGTATAAATGTTTATAATCCCCTGATGTTATTTCATCCTCATATACTCTGATTTTTAAATTGGTAACCTCTTTGTAAGGAAATTTAAAAAGAATATCTCTAATCCCCTTATCCTTTGTTTCACTGTAAATATACAGATAGTTTGTGTAAGCTTCCCGTTGCTTGCCAAGCCACATGCAAAGTTGTGCAAGACGTTTTCTCCATTCAATATTTTTAGGCACCACATCTACCGCTTTTTTGGCAATATTGTATGCATTTTCATTATCATTTGAATACATAAAACTGCGATACATAAGATCGTACATTTCCAAATTTTTAGTTTCTTGAGAAAATGCAGAGAATGAAGCAACCACAAAAATTAGCAGTGAGAGAAATATAACCTTTTTCATATTCCGTTCATCCCATTTAAAATTTTAAGGGATAGCGTTCTGGCAGATTCAACATCTCCTTGAGATAGATAATATTTCAAAAAATAAGTTAACATATTTGTATCATTTATTTTTATAAAATAGTCCGTATATTTGTTTAGCAACTCTGCCGCTTTTTCAGTTTTTTTGTTCCATATCAAAATATTTAAGACCTTTTCAAAAAAACTACTATTCCCGGTTTTTTCGAATAATTCCAACAACAAAACAGATGCGCTGTCTGCGTCTTTTTGATAATTTAACAAAATATCAATCTTTTTATTTATCCAGTCTGTGTCGTTGGTTAAATTATACAATATATCCAATGTCTTAAGTGCCAAATCATAATCGCTATGATTTAAAGATTGTTGGTACAGATCACTGAATTCAGACAAGTATTTTTTATCTTTTGTCAACTTCAATAATGATTTTAAGGCTTCAAAGCGTAAATCTTGAAAATCCATATTTATGGTTTCTTGGTAAATAAAATCAATTTCATCTAAAGTTTTTGATGCAGATAACAATTTTATAAGAAAGGACTTAGATAAATCTCTATATGAGCTTTTGTTGTCGGCAAAATAAAGATTTTTATAAATTTGGTATGATGATAATAAAAAAGCATAGTCGTTTAACAGTGTTGAACCTTCATCCAAGTTTTTTATAAAGGCAGTCGCTCTGTCAAACATATTATTTTTAACATAGTAGTCTAATAAGAGCATTTTAAAATCTTTATTTTTAGGATTCAGTTTGACCAAAGATTCAAGATAAAGAATTGTTAATTGGATATTTTTTGAGTCTTTGGATACGTAGTATTTTATGGATTTTTCCGGGAATAATACATAAAGGGAAATGGCAAATACCACTACAATCCCGACTATTTCATACCAAGTAATAACTTTCTTTTCTTCATTAACCTTCATTTTACTTGCATTCAACTTGAAATTCTACCCCTTTACTTTTAAAATGAATTATACCGTTTTTTACAGAATATTTATCATATGTCCTTATTCTACAATTTGAAATATTGGCTAATTTAACATCTATCGGCATGTATCCGTTAATTTTATATCTGCCATTGTCAGAATCAATTATCCTTCCATTTGTTTGCACTAAATACGGAGTTTGAGGCGTTGCGTTAGTAAAAACTAATTTATAAAATCCGCCGCCGTTTAGATGAATATACCGCTGCCCATTATAGTCATAAAAGCCTAATACCCCTTGACTCAATTTTAAATCAGGGTAGCCGTAATTTGTACTTACTCTAAGAGTCCTAAGATGTTTGTCTGTTTGAATTAGCCAAGCATTGTCTTCTTTGGCAATAACTGTTTCATAAAAATCCAATACTTTTAATATGTATTCTGAAACCTTCATAGGTATTATGTCTTGTTTTAATGCCCACTTATATACATCTTTAACTGCATTAAGACTTGCAAGCTTAGCACCTGAGTAAAAATGATAATATATATCTATAGGTTTTAGACGGTAGGGTTTATCGGTAAGCTCAAAAGTCTCTATTACCTTTTTATAACGCCAATAATTTTGGCTAAAACCGTTAGTATAAACATTTTCGTTTTGGGCTCCCGTATAGATTTGGTAAAACCGCCCCCTTTTTAGTCCGGCAGGGGCTACTAATGATAAAAAAGGTCTTTCATTAGTAATAGATGTATCCCCGTTGTTAATATTTAAATAATTATTTTGGTAAATAAGTTTAAGCCCTTCTTCAGGCGGCAAACAGTCGCCTGTCCAGTAAAAAACCTTTATCTGTTTATTTTGGGGGGAAATTTTTGAAAGATTTTGTATTGAGCCTACTATTTCACGTTTTAAATCAAAAGTATAATTGGGAATATCTATAGAGTATTCATCCGGGATAACGGCATCTTGAGTCGAAAGAGCGTAAGATGTTAGCCATTTAAAAGGGTGAGAAAATGAATGGGATGCCGGTTCAACATTTGGCAATAAATAAATTGATTTGGCAACATCTATGGCTTTTTTGGAGAATTGAGGGTATGCGCCGTATGGCATTATTTCCCCTTCAACAAAAGAAACACCGATTGGTATTTCGTATTTTTTTAACACTTCATCCCGTATAACTTCACTTGCAAGTTTACCGGGGTCTATTTCGGAAAGTGAAACTGACCCATCCCCATCTATATGAGAAATTAATACTCTTTTGCCATTTTCAGTGGTAAAGTCAGGAGCAGGAAAATCTCCCAATCTTAATGCTTTTTTGATAAATTCAAACGGATTTACTAACCATTTGATATTATTTGCAAACTCTTTGATAAAAAACTCTTCTAAAACATATCCGCCCCAATCGGTAATTGCTATGGGGTGATGTATTTGGCTGTGTGAATTTTTAAGGATTACCAGAGGAGTGCCACTTTTAATGCTGACCATTTGCGAAGATGAAACTATTTCAGGCAATTCGGTTTCGTAGTTGGTTATTGAGTCGGTATATAAGTATTGTAGATTTTCAAATGCAGGGGACAAGTTTTCTTGAATATCCATTCCAAATGATGATAGGTATTTATTTTCGAATGGAAAACCAAAGTTTTGTAAAAATAGTATTTTAATGTTGGTATTAATTTGAGTTAGCACCCATTTGTAAAAATTTTCATAATCTTCAAGGATATATGATTCTGAAAAGATTATTATTCCGGCATATTTATCAAAAGTATATTTCTCTTTTACAGCTTCCTCTGGGGTTTTAAACTCTGCCTTGTAGCCTAAATATTCCAACGGCATTTGAATAAGTCGGTGAGCATCACTTAACGCAATATCATTCTTACTTTTGTAAATAATGAGTATCTTTCTTTTATATATTTCCAAATTTGAAATACCTATTACCGATAAGTCGTTATCAGTTATATATGGAATAAAACCAAGCGATTTAATATCTTTTGCCACTTTTTTGGCTAAGTGGAAATTTTCAGGCCTTAAATAATCGATAACTATTACAGGCTTATTATAAGATTTAACTTTATTTAGCTTATCAATCAGATAATTTCTATTTTCTTGGGAAACATTAAAATATTTTTGTCCGTCATATCCAAAAAACAGCGATTCAGCAGCCACACCATCTATGTAACTATGAACATTATCAATAATCTCAAAACCTCTGTTTAATAAAATTTTTGAAGTCGGGAATTTTGTTTTAATTGAAATAATAAAATCGGCAAGTTTTGCTTCGTATTCTTTCCATTGGGGCTGTTTGGCAATTATTTTATATGAATCTAATGTATCGAGAAAAAAATTACGGTAACCTTTGTCGTAAAGAGCCGTTATCTTCGATAGTAAATATGCTCTGTAATTTTCATTTCTGATATCTGCAATGGGAGTATTCCAGGATTTATTGACACCTATCACCCATCTTTTCGTGATATCGTTAATTTCTTCGTTATGAATTTCATTGACGCTTATATAAGCAAAAAGCTTGTCACCATATTTTGTCACTGCAAAATTATCAGTATTATCTGACTGCACTACTACCCAGTCATAGAGCTTTAATATTTCGTCAGGAATATTACTTTCGTAATAAAAGGCAACATTTAAGGCAAAACTGTTTGAAACAAGCATTATAAAAAATAATATAATAATTTTATTGAAGCATGAAGGTTTCATATTCCAACCTCATCATAGATTTGTTTAAAAATAGTAAACCTGCGATCGATGCAATTAACATTGCAACCGCTGAGCCATAACCGTAAAAGTATGGACCTAAGTTAATGGATATAAACGGTAAAATAATATTTAAAGTTGCCATAATAAAAGTAACTATTGCTGCTTCTCGTCTTTTATTTAGATAAAAAAGAAAAGCCAAATTTATCATGACAATTAATTGGAGTTGTATCGCTACCATATCTATATAAAAAAGAGGTACAATCAGCAAAGGAAGATTTAAAAAATTAATGATTTTAGGAGCCGTAAGATAAAAAATAATATTAAAAATACCTTGTATGATAATAGCTTCTTTTGTAGCAATCCTTATAAGGTCTATCATGTTATTCTTATAATTTAACAGCTTATATAAAGTAGCTCCGTTAACCACCCCTTTGAAATATTTGTCGTACAATTCAGCGAAATCTGCCTCCAAGCGTATAAAAAAGATGGCAAGACCGGGTATTATTGTGAGATATGCAAGAAATAGGGGGAGATCATAGACGATTGATGCATTAATTTTACCAATTATGCCATTACCTGTAGATGAATACCAAAACATAAATTCATCTGACCATATCCCCAAATTAAAGAAAAAACCTGCCAATACCAAAGAAAAATATTTTTTATAATACTTTGTAAACTCAAATGATATGAATTTAGAGAAAAAATATGATTTTATTACAAGAAAAAGGAGGGTTAGAAAAAGAAAAATATTACTTACAAAAAATGACCCGATAAGATAATCCAAACCGTATTTACCAAAGACAGATGCAAAAATTAATACAAGCAGATAAGATATAAAATAAGCTACGATAGTATGTTTATATTTTTTGATGCTTACCGCAATAATGTTTAAAATCCAAATATTAGATAGCAGCAGAAATGTCATTATAAAGAAAATATTGAAATAAAAGCTATCTATCCCTTTTAATGCAAATAGCGAATATATGATAATAAATGCAAATGAAATAGCTGTATTTAATATTGTAATACCGATGAGATTTGGTATTATCGCTTTTTCTTCCTTTATATAGATTTTATCGGCAATAAATCTTGTGAATACTAACTGATGAATACCTGAAACAATAAGGCTTAAAGCTATCAAATGGGTAACACTTACCTGAAACCTTATTATATCACTTGAATTGTCGTATAGTAAAATATTTATAAAACCGACAGTTAAAATAGACAGTATTGATGCCACCCATCCACCTGCGGACAAAATAGTGGCATAGCTGTATGCTATAAAAAGTGAAGTCAAACTCTCTTTTTTTAATATTTTCTTTAATTCAAAACCTATTCCTGCCAATTTAGTGCCTTATAGTATATTTTTTTGTAGTTACTTATTAATTTCTCATAAGTATAATATTTTGAGACCCTTTTTATTGCTGACTGTTGCTGCTTTTTCCAAAGAGCTTCATCAGTGAGCAAGCTAATGTATGCTTGGGCCAGACAATTTGCATCTGCCACTTTACATATAAAACCGGCTTGACCTATTTTAATATCTTCTTCGTCAATACTTCCAAAAATTAAATCTTTACAAGAGCCTACATCTGTAGTTACCGCAGGTATCCCTGCAGCAAAACCCTCTAAGATTGTCAGTGGCATCCCCTCACTGATAGAAGTTAGGGTATTGACTGAAATCTTATCAAATATGTCTAATATATTTTGAAACCCCATAAACTTAACATTTTCAGTTAATCCCAAAGTCTTGGTAAGGTTTTGACACTCCTCAAAATAAGCTTCATCTTCATTCGTTGGACCAACTATCCACCCTTCGGCATCGGGTAACTTGTTTACTACTATTCTCATAGCCTTTAAAAAAGTCTTTATATCCTTTATCGGAACAACTCTTCCGATTAGGCATATTCTTTGGTGATGCGCCTTTCTTTTTTCAATAAGCGGGGTTAGTTTTTTAATATCAACTCCATTTGGTATTACATCTGTTTTTTCAGGTGGCGCACCGTAAGATATCTGAACTTCAGATGCTTTTCTGTAAAGCGACAAAATCTTATCCGCAGTAAAATAGCTAAACAGCCCCAGACCGGCAAAAAAATTGTTCCAAATATCACGAACAAGATTCCCTTTTGTATCTGAGTAGTTTACAAAAGGTGTTCGTGTTGTAAACCAGTCGGAAGTCATTAAATCTATTTTACGCTCCTTAGTATAGATACCGTGTTCAGTCAATATATAAGGTATATTTTTAGATATCTTTATTAGACCAGCCAAAAATCCCGCATAGCCGGTTGAAGGGGAGTGGACAAGCTTTATTTCAGGCAGCCTGTTTATAACATCAAAAAGATTCCAAATAGGGATATGTATATTTCTTATCGTCCACAAGTAATCTATGAACGACTCATTTTCATACTTATCAAAGTACGTATTTTTTGTATATTCCCATGAAGTATCGGAATACAAAAAATCTTTTAGTTTAAATTTACCGATTAGATTTGAAAGAAAATTAAGCTTATCTTTAGATGAATGTATCATTCTGAAAAGGTTGTGAATTTCATCTATTTGATTAATAACCGATCTGTCTTGCTTGATACTTTTTGATTTGGGGAGCTTTTCTTCTTCAAATATAAATACTTCTTCAAAATATACGATATTTAAAGGAAAGTCATACATTTGCTTTTTATACTGAGTTTTTTGCCCGCCTATAAAAATAAGCCCGAAATTTATTTCCGGATTACCCTCAATAAGTTGATGTATCCAAGTAGAAACTCCACCTTGAATATAAGGATAAGTCCCTTCTCCAATAATAAGAATATCTATAGGTTTTGTTGGTTTATTCATTTCTTATCCATGCACAATAATTGGAATAAAAGTTTGGATGAATCTCCGTTTTACTTAAAGTGGAGAGGATAGATTTCGCTTTTTCATGTTTTGTTAAATTAAAATATATTTCTGCCATATAAGGGAGAGCTTTCTCTTTTTCATTTAATTCTACGACTTTTTGAAAATAATCAAGAGCTGTATCATATTCTTTTTTCTTTAAGTAAATTCTTCCCAAGTATAAAAATATTTCATAATCGTTTTGGTTGCTCAAGAGAGCTTTTTTGAAATATTCTTCTGAAAGTGACAAGTAGTAACCATTTAACTCGCTATCAACCAAATCCAAAAATAAAAGCTCCCAATAAAGAATCCCTATCTCTTTGAGGACTAAGCTTTTGTCTATATTATCTTCATTATTTAGCTCTAACTTTTCCAGTCTTTTTTTAAGCTCATTATTTATAAAATTCTCTTCTTTGGATAAAATATTAAAAGCATAAAGGCGTATCTCATCATTGTCATCTTCAAGACTCCTTTTAATAATGTTACCCATATTTGGGAATCGCAAGTTAGATACAAGGCTCAAAATCCCATATTTTGAAGACGTTGGTAAATCGGTGTTGTAGGTGCTAAGAGTTCCTTCACCAAATTGTCTTTTGGATTTAGAGAGAATTTCAATATTTTTTGAGTCAAAAGAATCCAAATATATATCTATGTTATGCCGCTGTCTTTTCATAAGATATATGAAGATAATAAGCGAAAAGATAAAACCGATAAATGTTGTCAGAAAAAACAGTATTGTTGATGTCACTATTATAGGTATCTTATTTTCAACTTTTTTGATAGAAAACAGGGGAGAAATGGCAAGTGATACGAGAAAACTGGCAATCAAATGTAAAAATAAGTAGAAATATACGTTTGAAAGTGTATTGGTAAATATATTATTGTATAAGCTAAAAAACTCCAAAATACCTGCAATGATAAGACAAAATATGCTAAACATTTTCTTCCGATTCTTTAATAAATTTATCGATATTATGAATATTACTTATATCAAAAATATTATATAAGTCTTTGTTTGATAAGAAGTTTAAATTATTTTTGGCACGTTCAACAAAACCAAATGTACCTTCTTTACTTACCAAAGGTAAAACCACAATGAATAAATCTTTATTCGATAGCTCCTTCTTATAATAAAAATCTAAAACCCTTAGATTTAGCGTAAGAAAGTTTTCCATTATTTCAGAATGACTTTTGCTAATTTCAAATATTACTATACTGCTACTTATTTTTATTGTTTTATACAAATCGTTTAGCTTTATAAGTTCAAATTTAAAATCCATAGGAAAGTTAGCAAAAAGCTCCACTTCCTTTGCTCTTTCCATAAGTGCCGATTTGTTTAAGTTGTAGAAGAAGTTCATAAGTATTAATTGAGCCGAAATCAAATTTTCTACATTATAATGTAAAAATGGCATCTCTTTTAAGGCCAAAAAAGCAATTATTTCGTCATTATTACTAAGCACAGGTATTGCAGCAAGCAGGTTAACCTCTTCCTTGACTGCAATGTCATTTAGCAAAACAGGCTCTTTTTTTTCGAATATTTTGGCAATTATGGGATTTTTAAGACTAATTTCCCCCTTATCCATATTGTGCGGGTATATTTCTTTTATAATTTCCTTGTCAGAGTCATATAATACCAGAGCAAATTTTTCCATTTTAAACTGAGCGGATAAAAATTTAAGCAAATCATCATATGCAACTATGTTTTGTGACAACAATTCCTTTAAGATTGACCTGATTGTGTAAGGCTTTGACAAATAACTCTTTTCGAGCTGGTCATGAGACAGTTTGGTTGTAAGAGCAGAAATCCCTAACTCCCTGATTTTAGAGTATAAGTAGTCATTTTTTATGTTTAGCATACTAATTTTTCTAGTCCAATAGTAGTGAAATTCTCCTGCGATTAAAGTAAGTAATAAGCCGTCCAGAAAAAAGTTTAATGAATTTTTACTGTTATAATAAAAGTAAAAAAATCCGGCTATGATAAGTAATGAAATAAGACCTGCGCCCAGTCCGTGAAAAAGAGCAAATACCAGTATTATAATAAAGAAATAGTTTATATATGAGGAATCCACAAACAAAGGATTTTGTTTATTTATTATATAGCCGATAAAAATAGCAGTTAAAGTAAATGCAATTACTTCCGAAAAGACAGTGATACTTTTGAGTTTATGAATGGCAAAATGATTTTTAAACAGCTTAACCATCAGTCTATATCGTCAAAAATATCATTTATAAGCTGTTGAGCTGTTATTGCTATCGACCTGTGACCCCATTGAGATTTACCGCCAACGGCCGACCACAATACATCCCCACTTTTATCTTCCAAAATGACAAGCAAGCTTACCGCCGGTTCACCATCAATTCCTGTTTTATATCTCCACTCGACAACTCTCCCTTTGACTATGTATTCAAATGAATTATCTGTAATATTTACTGCTTTAAATTCACCATCTAACTCTTTGTAACCTTTGATAGTTTGATAACCGTAACTTCGTAATACACCCTCGGTAACCGATGCCGCTTTAAAACCTGCATATGGAGTCTGTGAAAGATTTTCAAAAGGGAGCACAAGCAGGGTACCTCTTTTAGGAAAATTGTTTTTAGTAATATTTTTTACGGTTGTAGAGCAAGATAAAAGGGCAAAAGCTACTAATAGTATAAAAAACTTTTTTAACACTTAACACCTCCGAAATTAAATTACGTCATATTATTTTGTTATTTATTCTTCTTTCAACTCTTTTTCTACTGATTTTAATTCTTCTTTTTTTTCTTTAATTGAATCTACAATTATTTTTTTATCTAAACCAGAAGAGTTTTCGATTTTCTTTTTATGTTCGTCAATCTCTTCCTCTATCTGCTGTTTTATATTTTCGACTTTTTCTGCTTTTTCAGCTTTATCAAACAATACCTCTTCAGCTATGACATCTTCCTTAACACTTTCTTTACTCGGCCTTGTAGGAATAATTTGTAAATTATCGGGCAATTTACGCTGATTCATAAAAGTCGGAGATACAATTTCAATACCATTGTCATGAAGCTTGTCCAATACACATCTGCACAAATTAGAGCGCGCGGTTATTATAAATTTTACATCTTCTAACATTCCGCTAATTTTATAAGTTATTGAGAAGTCTCCAAGCTCCAATAGTTGCACAAAAGGCTCTTTCAGACCGCAATCTTTGGCTGCTTCTATCAAGAGGGATTCGATTTTGGAGTGATGAATGTCATATCCTAATGATAAAACCGTTGAAATTATTGCACCAGAGCTCCGTGTTACATATATTGGGTTGTTAATTAAAAAAGTATTGGGAATTGCAGCCAGCTCTCTGTCAATAGTCTGTATTTCAGTGTCAAATAATCCCCTTTCCACCACACGACCAAAATATTCACCAACTTTTATAAAGTCGCCTATTTTAAACGGTTTGGTAATTCTAAGCATTACTCCTGCCATAAGATTTGCAAAAATTGTGCTTGATGAAAATGCTATAAGTCCTGACAATAAAAGGCCTATAAGTCCAATTATCTGATTTTTTGAACTATCACTTACAGGAAGAGCAAGTGCAATCGCCAATATACCTATGAGTGACAATATAATCATAATGATTTGCTTAGGAAAAAGCTTATCACTTCCTAGGTCAATGTTTTTTGCTATTAGAATTTTATGACTACTCCAAATGGTCACTCCTACAATAGTTAAAGTTATAATTAACGGTACAAATGAATTTATTTTATCTAATAAAGATGAAATTAATGTCATATATCAAACTGCCTCCGCTATAGTATAATAAAATATTACTGTAAATCTTTGTGCTATTCAATGTATTTTTCTTTTATATAGTAGTTTATTGTTAAAAAATTTATTGACGCGCAAATATTCTTGAAATAATCATAAGTATATTATACAATAGAAAAGTAGTTGTTTTAAAATAAGAAGTGAGGGGATAGTTTTTATGAGCAAAAAGTTAAACATTCAAGATTTGTTTCTTAATCATGTTAGAAGAAAAAGGATACCTGTTACTGTTTATCTTATGAACGGTGTCAAACTTGAAGGGCTTGTTAAAGGGTTTGATAACTTTGTGATTGTCCTAAAAGATGAAAATCAAAAAATGATTTACAAACATGCTATATCTACTATTGAGCCTTCGGAAGAAATACCTGAAATAGAAGTAGAATAGTTTATGGTTTTTGGCGGAGGGGTAAGAAAGCCGCTTGAGGTTGTTTTATTTTGTGCCGTCCTTTATAATGAAAATGAAATAAATAACCCCGATGAAATAGTAGAGGAAAATTTCGGAAAGATTTATATTAAATCTGAAATTTTCCCGTTTTCACACACCTCTTACTATATTCCTGAAATGGGTGAATCTCTTTATAAATATTTTGTCGGGTTTAAATACTTTATGCTCCCGGATAAAATAGTGGACTTAAAATTGAGAGCTGTCCAGGTAGAGGATAAGTATCTTAAAGACGGCAAAAGAATGATTAATATTGACCCTGGCTATGTTGCTCTTGAAAAGGTTGTTGCTGCAAGTACAAAAAACTTTACTCATAGAATTTATATTGCAAACTCTATTTACGGTGATGTACAATTAATGAGAAAGGGTAATACTTTTGAAAAACTGCCTTGGACTTTTTACGACTACACCCTTGATACGTCTTTAACGTTTTTTGATGATATGAGAAGGTTACTAAAAGGATATTTGGATGGATAGGCAAACTTTTTTAGTTGAGCTTGGGGAAATAATTATTGAAATACTAAAACAGTTAAGGCTAAAAGGTGAAGTATTGTCTAAGGAGAATTTTAGAGATTATTTGAGCAAAAATCAAAGGTTTAACTTTCTTCTAAGTAGATTGGAATGCCATGATTGTATGGATGAATTTGCTCGGAAATTTTTAGATTTTTTTGATAAGCTATATGGTGCAATTCCTAATGACTTAATCGGACATTTTGCAGAAATTCTTAAAAATGGGAGTTTTAGCGAGAAAAAGCAGGTTATAATTGAGCTTGTAACAGTTATTGTTGATAGGCTTGAAAAAAGTTATGGTGCTTTTGATAGAATAAAATCTGTCATATATGATATTGCTGCCGGTATCGATAAAACAGCCGCCCTTATAGACGAATCTTACGATGATGGTTTATCTGTGATATCAGAGGATATTAATACGGATAAGAAATTGATAAATGAGCTTAATATTGCTGCTACTGAAATATCTCAAAAAGATTCTTTGGAAGATGCCCTTGGGCATATAGTAAATAAGCTTAACGGACTAAGCGAGCTAATAAGGGATAAAGTATCAAAAAAAGAAAAGTTTGTAACTGAGCTGACTGAAAAGAAACAACAGATAAAAGGGATGAAATCTAAAATTAGTATAAATAATAACATACTTGAAAGGATTAAGGATGAGCTTGAAACCTATAAGGCTCAGATAATACGTGATTATCTTACGGGACTTTACAATCGCCAATATTTTGATGAGGTTATTGAAAGGGCGGTAGAGGAATATGAAAGATACGGCAAAAAATTCAGTATTATTTTTATAGATTTAGATGATTTTAAGTTGGTTAACGATAAACACGGACACGTTGTAGGTGATTTTGTATTGAAATATTTGGCTAATATTTTGAAACGGAATATTAGAAAGGTTGATTTTGCTTTTAGATATGGCGGTGAAGAGTTTGTCATAGTAATGCCTAATACCGATATAAGAAATGCGACTATCGTCGCTGAAAGGATATTGGCAGATTTGAGAAAAACAGTTTTTAAATATAAAAATTTAGATATCAAGCTTACTGCAAGTATCGGGGTTGAAGAGATAAGAGATGGTTATACTTCAACGAAGCTTGTGGAAGTGGTAGACAAAAGAATGTTAGAAGCCAAATCATCAGGCAAAAATAGGGTAGTTAGTGAGCTCTAATATTACAGCATTTCTTGAAGATTTAAAACAAGTTGATAATCCTGATAAAGAAAAAATTGAATTACTTAAGAAGACATTGCTTCTTGAGTTTGATATCAAAGCATATATTGATTTGTTTAAAAGATTTGGTGTGTTAGATTCTATTACTGCCGATATAATTTTGAAAAAATCTACCGAAGAACAAGTAAGCACAATCCTTTCAATGAGCCTTCCAATAAAAGAATCTGCATATCCTGCAATAACTTTCGGTGTCCTTAAAAATTATAGAGGGCTTGTAAGGGAGCTGTACCAATTTCTTGTAAAAGTTTCAGATAGTGGCTTAAAATCTATTCTCAATGATGTCTTGTTTGATAGTAACTATTTTATTTATCTTTGCCGTTTAATGAAAAATGATGTGAGATTTTTTACTCTTGTTGTTCAGCTTAAAAAGTATGACAAAAATGTACTCTCCGTTTTCGCTGAAAGCAGCGAGCCTGAGGTACTTTTTAGGGTTGGTAACATCAGACATATAGTAGAAAATGATGATGAGTTGATAAAAAAGATTTTGTTCAACCCTTTTTCCCCGGATGAAACTATAACTTTAATGAAACAGATAATGATAGATAAGGCTGAAACCTTAAAATCTTTGCGAGAAAAAGTCGAAAGTGAAAGTGAAGATGAAGTTACAAACGAAGAAATTAAAGATTTGATACCAATTGATCAAAATATTGACGTCAAAGAAAGTTTTATAGAAAAAAAAGTAAATGAAAATATTTATAATAAAATTAATAAAATGAATATGGCAGAGAAAATTAAATTGGCACTAAAAGGGAATAAAACAGCCAGAATGCTTTTGATAAGAGACCCTAATAAACAAGTTTCTTTAAATGTTTTAAAAAATCCAAAAATTACCGAGCAGGAGATTGAGTTTATTCTAAAAAATAAGGCAACAGGGGAGCATATTATCAGAGAGGTTGCAAGGACAAGTGCATTTATAAAAGACTATAATATACTAAGAGAGATTGTTTTTCACCCAAAGACACCATTAAATATAAGTATGACCTTTATGAACAGACTTTTTGTTACCGATTTGGAAAAACTCTCAAAATCAAGAGATGTGCCTGCAAATTTAAAAAATCAAGCTATCAGACTACTTAAAGTCAAAACGGTTAAAAAATGAAAAATAATATTTTATATATCATTATCATTCTTATGTTACTTATTTATTTTATTTTTGGCAGTAACGGACTGCTAAAATATAATGATTTATTAGAGATTAAGGAGTCTTATGAACGTCAGATAGTAGAGCTTGAAGAAAAAATCAGTGACCTTGAAAAGAGGATAGATTTGTTAAAAAGGGATAAAGATTATCTTGAAGAAACAATAAAAAAAGAGTTGAATATGGCAAAACCGAATGAGGATTTGTATATAATACTTGATGATAATGAAACTGACAGTAACGGAAATAACTAAAAAAATTAAGTTTTTACTTGAAAGTAATTTCAATAGCCCTGTGTGTGTTGTAGGGGAAATATCAAACCTTTCTGTGTCACCATCCGGACATATCTATTTTACTCTTAAGGATGAGTCTGCCCAAATTAAGGTAGTATTTTTTAAGCGTTACAGAATGGCTAACACATACAAACTTAATCAAGGGGATAAAGTCGAGGTGGTAGGGGATTTAACCGTATATGAAAGTGACGGTTTATATCAGATTATAGCTCGCAAAGTTGTTTATGACTCTGCGGGAGATTTTTACAAAAAGTTTGAGGAAACTAAGCGTATTTTGGAAAAAGAAGGATTGTTTGATAAAGACAAGAAAAAAGATATCCCTTTGATTGTAAAGAATGTGGCTGTCCTTACATCCCCAACAGGTGCTGCAATAAAAGATTTCATACAAACATTAAAATTAAATGGAGTGGGATTGAAAATTGATATTTGGCCTGTTCAGGTGCAAGGGGCACAAGCCATCAAAGATATTATTTTAAAAATGCAAACTCTTAATAAATATGTAGGTACCTATGATGTGGTTATCCTTATGCGGGGGGGCGGTTCTCTTGAAGATTTGATAATTTTTAATGATGAAACATTGGCTCGAGAATTTTTTAAATTAAAAATACCTACAATATCTGCGATTGGTCATGAAAGAGACTTTTCGATATGTGATTTTGTCGCCGACCTTAGAGTGTCTACCCCTACTGCTGCGGCTGAAACACTTAGTAAACCTTATCTGGAGTTAAGAAGTAGGGTGAAAGAGCATATTAGTAAAGCTGTCAGAGCGACTCAAATTAAACTTGATAAGAATTATCAACTGCTTGATAAATTTATCTCTTTAATATCATATAAAAATCCAAAAAGTATCATTAAGAGCAAGAAAGAAATGATTGATAAATATGTATCGGATATTATATCAAGTATAGGTTTAAAAATAAAAAATAATTATATAGTATTAAATGAAAATTTACATACCATAGAGAAAAAAAGCCCAGTAATTATCGTAAATGAGTTGAAAAGTAAAGTAAGGCACATCGACAGTTTACTATTAAGCTCATTAAGTAAAAAAATTGAAAAATGCAGGTTTTCATTAGACATTTTAAATCAAAAAGTTATGCTTCTTAATCCAGAAAATATTCTTGAAAGAGGGTACAGTATTGTTTATAAGGACAAAATGCCGGTAGGAAGCTTGAGTAACGTAAATTTGGAAGATTATCTTGAAATTCAATTCAAAGATGGATATACTAACGTCTTTGTTACCGGTAAAAAGGTGAAAAAAGATTAAACGTTTTTGGAGGAATTAAATGGACAGGATACCTATCACAAAGGAAGGGTACCAAAAAATAAAAACTGAGCTTGAAAGGCTTAAGAGTGTTGAAAGGCGAGCTGTAGTAGAAGCAATAAAAGAGGCGAGAGGGCACGGAGATTTGAGCGAAAATGCCGAATATGACGCTGCAAAAGAAAGGCAGGGGATGATTGAGGCAAAGATAGCCGAGCTCGAAAGTAAAATGGGCAAATTTGAAATAATTGATACTGATAATTTGACTACGGATAAAGTTGTCTTTGGCGTGTATGTGGAAATCGAAAATGTTGAAAGTGATGAGATAAAAAAATATAGGATTGTTGGCCCTGATGAAAGTGATATTTCAAGGGGCTATATTTCGGTATTTTCACCTATTGCAAGGGCTTTAATCGGTAAAAAGGTCGGGGATGAAGTAGTGGTAAATGCCCCCGGCGGTGAAATAGAATACGAAATAATAAATATTACAAAGGATGCCTAAGTATTCAATACTTGTAGTAGATGATGAAAAGTCTTTCAGGGAATTTTTAGAAATTCTTTTTCTTGATGAAGGTTTTTCTGTATTTACTGCAAAGTCAATTTCAACTGCCGTTGAAATCCTAAAAAATGAAAAGGTTGATCTTGTCCTTTTTGATTTGATGCTTGGTAATGAAGATGGTTTGCAAATACCGAGATTAGCATCAGAAATAGGTATAAATATTCCGTTTATTTTAATGACTGCGTACGCAAATACGGAAACAGCCTTGGAGTCAATCAGGTTAGGTGTTGTAGACTATGTTACAAAACCGTTTGATACGGAAAAGTTAGTAGATACAATTAAAAATATATTGCATGAAAGTGCTCACGATGAGGTTAGTGAGTGTTGTGAAGAATTAAAAGAGATTGTTGGTGTAAGTGACTGTATTACAAAGGTTAAAAGAAGTATTATAGATGTAGCCGGGACTGATTCTACTGTTTTGATTTCAGGTGAAAGCGGTACAGGTAAAGAGGTAGTTGCAAGAGCAATTCATAAATTAAGTAATAGGAATAAATATGAATTTGTTGCGATAAACTGCGGAGCAATCCCTTCAGACCTTTTGGAAGCCGAACTTTTCGGGTATAAAAAAGGTGCTTTTACCGGTGCCGTGTCTGAGAAAAAAGGGCTTTTTGAAATTGCCAATCGCGGAACTATTTTTCTTGATGAAATAGGAGATATGCCGCTGTTTCTTCAAGTAAAATTATTGAGGGTGTTGCAGGAGAGAAAAATATTGCCTATTGGCGGCACAAATTACATAGACATTGATGTCAGAGTTATTGCGGCTTCAAATAAAGATTTATTGGAAGAGATAGAAAAAAATAATTTCAGAAAAGATCTCTTTTACAGGCTTAATGTTGTTAATATTTTTATACCTCCGTTAAGAGACAGGAAGGTTGATATCCCTTATTTGGCAAAACATTTTTTGGAAAAATATAGCAGATTGCTTAACAAAGAAATAGGTGACATTTCTTTTGCCGTAATGGAAATGCTTAAAAGATATGATTATCCGGGTAATGTTAGAGAGTTAGAAAACATTATTGAAAGGGCAGTAGTCGTTGAAAAATCAAATAAGCTTTTACCAACAAGTATTTCTGAGCACATATTTGAAGACAAGTATGATATAACAGAAGGCTCTGAAATAACTTTGCCAGTAAATTTGGAAAGTTTGGTTGAAAAATTGGAAGAAAAGTATATAAAGAAAGCACTTGAAGTAGCAGAAAATAATCAAAGTAAAGCGGCAAAACTTTTAGGACTTACTTTAAGGACATTTAGATATAAAATGAGTAAATACGATGTTAAATAAGAATTTTTTTAACTTACCCAATCAACTTACCATGTTGAGAGTTATTCTAATCCCGGCATTTTTAATCTTTTTGTATTTTGACAGACCAATGACCAATATCATTGCCGCTGTAATCTTTACTGTTGCATCATTGACAGACTTTATTGACGGTTATCTTGCGAGAAAATACAACATTGTAACCGACATTGGAAAAATATTAGACCCAGTTGCTGATAAAATCTTAGTAGCCTCATCATTGATAGCTCTGATGGAGCTTGGTAGGGTTGAAGGGGTAGTTGTTATTTTATTGTTGTCAAGAGATTTTGCGGTTGGTGCACTGAGAGATTTATCTGCAAGTAAAGGCAAAATTATTGCAGCCGGCTTTTCCGGGAAATTAAAAACTGTTTTTCAAATGATAGCAGTTGGATTTCTCATATATAAAAATAATCTCATAGGTATAGATATCTTCTTTATCGGCAAAATATTAATTTATCTGTCTGTGGTGTTGTCAATTTATTCAGGTGTGGAATACTATATAAAGTTTTTTGCAAAAATTAATGAATAAGGTCTACGTAAAAGATATTAACTCTTACTTTGATGATGAACTCTGTGCATTCATTGAAAAATTTTTTAATGATAATAAACTAATTTTTAATGATATTAAAACTATACTTTTGAAGCCAAACATATTGCAAGCCAGTCCCCCTGAAAATGGAGTGACGACACACCCTGAATTTATTCGGACAGTCATTAAGGTGCTTAAAAAAATTGGTGATTTTCATATATTATTAGGGGACAGCCCGGGAGCAAATTTTAAAAATTACGAAAAGGTTTTGGAAGTTACAGGTATTAAAAAAGTTTGTGAAGATGAGAATGTTGAGATAATAAGCATAGAAAGTTATAGGCCATTGAATATAGAAGATATAGTTATATCATCAGTATTTGAAAATGTCGATTTGATAATCAACCTTCCAAAGCTTAAAACTCATTCACTGACAGGTTTAACTTTAGCCGTAAAAAATCTCTTCGGACTTATTCCTGGCACAAATAAGGTTAATTATCACCGCAAAAATCCTATAGATACTGATTTGGCAGATTCTATTTTTAAAATTTACGGATTAGTAAAAGACAAAACCATACATATACTTGACGGAATAATTGCCCATGAAGGGGACGGACCGTCAAGAGGGACACCTGTCAGCCTAAACCTTGTTGCTGCTGCAACAGATGCTGTGTCATTAGATATGGCAATTTGCGATATATTGGATCTTGATAGGGAAATATGTTTAACTAATTGCTCTGCCATTAAAAAAGGTTATAATGTGAATTTTAAATTGACTGAAAATGTTTCTAAAAGAAAAATAAAACTCCCCATATCTAAGCGAATGTTTAGTCCGCCCAAATTTTTAAAAAGCATGGTAGCAAAAAATATTTATGTAAAACCTGAGGTTAATGAAAATTGCATAGGATGTTTATTGTGCTTGAAGAGTTGTCCTGTGTATGCTATTAAAAGCACGTCAAATAAACGTGTAATAATTGATAAAAGTAAATGTATAGAGTGCTTTTGTTGTCATGAAGTTTGTGAGTCGGGTGCCATAGATTTAAAAAGGTCATTTTTACATAGGATAATTGTCAATGATTAAGATTTTAATACCTTTATCTTGCTATTTTTTAGGTGCAATACCCTTTTCTTATATTATTGTAAAGTTAGTTAAAGGGATTGACTTAAGGACTGTGGGAAGCGGAAATGTAGGTGCTACTAATGCCGGACGTGTGCTTGGCAAATGGGGCTTTATCTCGGCTTTTTTGTTAGATATGCTTAAAGCATTTTTACCCTTACTAATGCTAAAAAACTTATTCCACTACGATATGAACTTTCTGCTAATATGTGCTTTGGCTTTAATTATAGGTCATACATATACAATATTTTTAAGCTTTAAAGGTGGAAAAGGGGTTGCAACGGGGCTTGGGATTTTTTTGGTACTTAGCCCGAAAAGTATAATATTAGCACTTATTGTGTTTCTTGTGATGGTAAGTATTTTTAGGATGGTTTCATTGGGTTCTGTTTCAGCTGCCATAGCTCTTTTAATCACTGTTTTTTTCACCGAAGGTAATGCTAATTTTAAGATATTCACATTTGTAATTGCCACTTTTGTTATATATAAGCATAAGGATAATATAAAAAGAATACTGAGCGGTACAGAGAAAAAAATAGGAGAGAAAGTTGGTTAATCCTCATAAAATAATGGAAGAAGCAGCACAACTTGCATTGCTTGGTAAAGGTTATAACAAAACCAATCCTGTAGTAGGGGCATGTGTTGTTAAAGATTCTAAAATAATTTCAAGAGGCTACCATACAGGCTATGGTAATCCTCATGCCGAGGTTGAAGCAATCGATAATTCACCTGAGAGTGTAAAAGGGGCTGACCTTTATGTGACACTTGAGCCTTGCTCTCATTATGGGAAAACCCCCCCTTGTACCAAAAAGATTATTGAGTCAGGAATAAAACGCGTATTTGTAGGTGTCGTTGACCCAAATCCCAAAAATGCGGGGAATGGGATTAATGAGCTTGTCAATAATGGTATTGAAGTCTTTGTTGGTTTTGCTGAAAATTTGTGTGCTTCATTAATTGAAGATTTTGCTAAAACTGTTTATGCAAAAGAGCCGTTCTATACATTAAAAATTGCCCAGAGTCTTGATGGGAAAATTGCCACAAAAAACGGAGCATCAAAATGGATTACCAGTGAATCTTCGAGAATATATACGCATTATTTGAGAAGTATTTCAGATGCCGTGCTTGTAGGGATTGATACTGTGATAAATGATAATCCAGGTTTGAATGTAAGGCTGTTTCCTTCTGACAATGAGCCTACAAAAATAATACTTGATTCAAACCTTAAAATCCCTTTAGAAAGTGAACTTGTGACGAAATTTTCAAAAAATCTTGTGATATTTACCAAAGAAGAGGGCTTAAACTTTGAGAAATGTAGGATTCTAACAGACTTAGGGGTACAGATTTTTCCTTGCGACACTATGGATAGCGGATTAAACCTTAAGACTATTTCAAGACAACTTCTTGAATTAAATATTATGAATGTTCTTGTGGAGGGTGGTTCAAAAATTTTTGGAAGCTTTATAAGGCAAAAATGTGCTGACAAGTTAAACCTTTTTATAGCTCCATTAATAATAGGTGACGGGATTAGCTCAATTCAGGGTGTAAGCTTTGACAATATTGCAGATTGTATAAAAATTAATAATTATACTCAAAAACAATTTGAAAATGACATACTGATTACCGCAAGTCTTTCTGACTTTAAAAAATATGTATTGGAATTGACTGAAAGGGTAAGAAACAGATGTTCACTGGGATTATAGAAGAGCTTGGTAAAATTAAAAATTTGAGCATTAAAGGGAAAGATGCATCTATTTGTATTGAAGCTCATAAGGTAATCGAAGATACAAAAATAGGTGACTCAATTGCAGTTAATGGAGTTTGCTTGACAGTAGTTAAATTGGATAAAAATATATTTTGGGCTGACTTAAGTTTTGAAACTTTAAACAAAAGCTCTTTGAAAAACTTGAAACCTTCAAATTTTGTAAACCTTGAGAGGGCATTAACTTTAAATACAAGGCTTGGTGGACATCTTGTGTCAGGTCATGTAGATTGTGTAGGTAAAATAGCAGGGATAGACAGAAAAGGAGATTCCTATGAATTAAAGGTTTCATACAGCAAAGATATTGACAGATTTATTGCCATAAAAGGCTCTGTCACTTTGGATGGAATCAGCCTTACAGTCTCAGATATAAAAAATAATACACTCAGTGTTGCGGTTATTCCACACACCTTCGAAAATACAAATCTTAAATTTAAAAGAGCGGGTGATTTAATAAATTTAGAAGTAGATGTAATCGCAAGATATTTGGAAAAGTTGATGAATAAAAGTGATTATGGCGGTAATTTAAAGGGTGGGCTTTCTGGGCTGTATTTAGATTAATTATACCAAATTTTTTACTTGATAGTTTCGAATAATAAAGATAGTTTAATAAGAATAAATTATAATTTTAGGGAGATTTTATGGATAAAAGCGTCAGATATTCGGTGGAAGAAGCTATTGAAGATTTTAAAAAAGGTAAAATGATTATTTTAGTAGACGATGAGGATAGAGAAAATGAAGGGGATTTGGTTATTGCTGCTGATTTTGTAACAGCCGAAGCCATCAATTTTATGGCAAAATATGGCAGAGGGCTAATTTGTCTTAGCATGTCTGAAGAGATGTGTGACAGACTCGATTTACCTTTAATGGTTGATAATAGAAGCAACTCTGCAAGATTTGGTACTGCTTTTACTGTTTCTATTGAAGCTAAAGAGGGGGTTACCACCGGTATCTCCGCTTATGACAGGGCACACACTATCAAAGTTGCCATCAATCCTAACTCAAAACCTGAAGATCTTGCAAGACCTGGGCATATTTTCCCATTAAGAGCCAGAAATGGCGGTGTACTTGTAAGAGCAGGCCAAACTGAAGGTTCAGTAGATTTGGCAAGGATGGCTGGACTTACTCCTGCTGCAGTTATATGTGAAATCATGAATGATGATGGCTCTATGGCCAGAATGCCGCAATTGGAAGAATTTGCAAAAAAACATGATATAAAAATCTTAACCATTGCCGATTTAATAGCTTATAGGACAGATCATGAGACTATTGTGGAAGAGGTCGCTGTTGCCAAAATGCCGACCCTTTTCGGTGAATTCAATATTAAGGGTTTTAGAAGTAAAGTGGATGGACAAGAAGCTGTAGCCCTTATCAAGGGTGATCCTGAGTCTGTGGATAAGGTTATGGTGAGAGTGCACTCTCAATGTTTAACAGGAGATGTTTTTGGCTCTCTGAGGTGTGATTGTAGAGATCAACTTCAGGCATCTATGGAGATGATCGAAAAAGAAGGTGTTGGCGTAATCTTGTATATGTTTCAGGAAGGAAGAGGGATTGGAATATTGAATAAAATTAAGGCGTATAAGCTCCAGGAAGAAGGATATGACACTGTAGAAGCCAACTTACACCTTGGATTTGGTGCAGACCTTAGAGATTACGGCTTTGGGGCTCAAATTTTAAAATTTTTGGGCATAAAAAAACTTAGACTTTTAACAAACAATCCGAAAAAGATACACTGTTTGTCCGGTTATGGGCTTGAAGTTGTCGAACGTGTGCCTGTAGTGTGCGGTGTAAGACCGGAAAATGAACGCTATATAAAAACAAAAGTGGAAAAAATGGGGCATGAAATATAAATATAATTAGATAGGAGAGTAACTTATGAATTACTTAATAAAAGAAGGAAATTATAACGGAAAAGGGTTTAAGTTTGCGATAGTTTGCTCAAGGTTTAATGATTTTATCGTAAAAAGTTTGGTTTCTGGTGCGTATGACGCACTGATAAGGCACGAAGTAAATCCTGAAGATATTTGTGTTTATAAAGTTCCCGGTGCTTTTGAAATACCTTTGATGTGCAAAAAGTTGGCGGATACAAAAAAGTTTGATGCGGTAATAGCTGTTGGTGCGGTAATAAGAGGCTCAACCCCTCATTTTGAATATGTTTCCTCTGAAGTCGCAAAAGGGGTTGCTAAGGCCGGATACGATACGGGCATCCCTGTTATTTTTGGGGTATTAACTACGGATACAATAGAGCAAGCTGTTGAAAGGGCAGGGACAAAGGCTGGAAATAAAGGTGCAGAAGCAGCTATGTCGGCTCTTGAATTTGTAAATTTATTAAAAGACGAGAGTTTATAAAACGTGAAAAAACAATTTAGAACCATAATTAGGGAACATGTGTTTAAAATGATTTATCAGTATGAATTTTTAGGTGATAACTACAATAATATCACTAAAACTTACTGGTTAAGTGAAGAAGAAAATAATAAAAATATTGTAAACGAAGCCAATGAACTCTTCTTAAATATTGCTAAAAATAAAGATTTATTGGACAATCTTTATAAAGATAAATTAAAAGACGGTTGGGCTTTTGAAAGAATTGGTACAATAGAAAAGTGTATTTTGAGGGCAGCGCTGTATGAGCTACTTAATACCAAAACCCCTATTTATGCCATAAATAATGATTATGGCCAGATTGCAAAGGATTATACCGATGACAAGATAGCCTCGTTTATAAGAGGGATAATAGCCGCTGTTGAAGAAGAGGAAAAGGTGAAGAATAAATGAGCTTCCAGGAAATCTATAAGGTTGATTTTTCCCCAATTAAACCTTTAAAGGAGTTTCCTGTTTTCATTGATTATGATTTTCAAAATAGAATACCAAGAGGTCTTTCTATTATTTTGGATATTTTTTACGGTAATTTTGTGTATGATACTGTGAATTCTTTTGAAAGAATAACCGAGCCCGTTTTTATAAAAAAACAAGGTTTTTTTTTGCCTGAGGGATTTTTTTTAGTCGATTTTAAAAATATAAAGTCAAATAGCTCTATTGTAAATTTTATAAATTCTCTAAAAGGCGACTCAGTTTATTTTGAACATAGCAGTTTGTTAAATAATGATTTTCTTAATTTGATAACTAAAGACGTTTATTTAATGGAGTTTGTTTAATGAAGTTTGAAACCGTTAAGATAAAATTTAAAATAAATATTAAAGACATTGTTTATATTAACAGTATAATTGATTCATATGAAGGTGTTGGGATTGTTAGAACTATTGACCCGAATATGGGTCTGGTAGCCGTTTATACCAATGAGTTTATGAAAAAATATATGTATGAAATCATTGATGCTTTAAAAGCTGAGGGTTTTTATATTGATAATATTGAAGAAGAAAAAACAGAGTGTGTTGATAAATGGTAAGGAGTAATGATGGAATTAAGTATTAATAAGAAGTATTTAATATTTGAGCTTGTTAAGAGTTTTACAAAAGATGACAGACCTTACATAAGAGTCGTGCTTTTAGACTCAAAAGGGGACCAATATAATGGAATAATGTTTGACAGTAACAAATTGGATTTTGAGCCTGAAAAAGGGGATATAGTCGAGATAAATGGCAGTTTGCAAAACTATAACGGACAAATGCAGATAAAAATTAACAATATGATAAAAGGATCTTTAGATGATCTTTATGATTTTTTGCCAAAATCGAAATATGACCCAGATGTAATGCTCAATGAATTGATGGATATTGTTTATAAAAATTTGGATTGCGAGTATACTATAAAACTAATGGATATGTTTTTTAATGATGATGCTACAATAAAACAATTTATAAAACATCCTGCAGCTAAAAATGTCCACCACGCTTATGTAGGCGGACTTTTGGAGCATACTTTATCCGTAGTAAAGCTTGCTATCATTCTTTCAGATTATTATAGCGAACAAGTTGATAAAAATATTTTAATTGCCGGAGCTATTTTCCATGATTTGGGAAAAATTTATGAATTGGATATTAGTAAGGGGTTTGATTATACCGATTCCGGGAAGCTCCTTGGCCATTTAATATTGGGAATAGATTTGGTAAGAGGATACATATCAAAGATAGAGAATTTCCCTGAAAATAAAGCCAATCTTATACTGCATCTTATTGCAAGTCACCATGGTTATATTGAATTCGGAGCCATCAAAAAACCAAAGACCTATGAAGCTTTGATACTTCACCATATTGATGATTTGGACGCTAAAATTAATAATTTCGGTATACTATTTGAAAAAGATAAAGTGCAAACAGGCTGGAGCGGCTACGATAGATTGTTAGAAAGGCAAATTTTTAAACATAAAGATAACTAAATCAATGAGGTGAACAAATGACTGAAGTCACGGGTTTTAAAAAAGTAATTTTAGGAGTGCAAATGCTCTTTGTCGCATTTGGTGCTCTTGTTTTAGTTCCGTTACTCACCGGTTTAGATCCTTCTATTGCACTTTTTACTGCCGGTTTGGGAACATTGGTCTTTCAGTTTATCACTAAATCCCAAGTACCTGTTTTTCTTGCCAGCTCTTTTGCTTTTATCGCACCTATTCAATACGGTATGAAAAACTTTGGAGTCTCTAAAACATTAGGTGCCTTATTTTGTACCGGTTTTGCTTATGTTATTTTTAGTATACTTGTTAAAAAAGGTGGAGTTAGGGCAATTGAAAAGTATCTGCCACCAATAGTTACCGGCCCGGTCATTATGGTAATAGGTTTAAAACTTGCTCCTGTTGCCGTAAATATGGCTAAAAGCTTTGACGGCTCAGGAAATATGGATGGTAAAGCTGTTTTAATCTCTATGGTCTCTTTAATTACCGCAATACTTGTCGTAATGTATGGACGTAGAGTTTTAAGTCTAATTCCAATACTAAGCGGAATCATAGTGGGGTATTTATTGTCACTCATTTTGGGTGTTGTATCTTTTGACCCTATAATTCAAGCTAAATGGTTTTCTATCCCTTGGGTTGAAGCGATGAAAGCTGGAAGTTTTGCTATTCCTACTTTTGATTTGGCAGCCATTATGTTTATATTTCCGGTCGCAATTGCTCCGGCTATAGAGCACGTCGGAGATGTTTTGGCAATTTCATCTGTTACAGGTAAAAATTATTTAAAAGATCCCGGATTGCACAGAACATTACTTGGAGATGGTATAGCAACCTCTGTAGCAGGAATTTTAGGCGGGCCGCCTAATACCACGTATTCGGAAGTTACAGGTGCAGTTGCTTTAACAAAGGCTACAGATGTAATTTATATGAGAATTGCTGCAATAACTGCAATTATATTGGCTTTTGTCGGTAAATTGGGCGCCGTATTGAAAACAATCCCTGTACCTGTTATGGGTGGAATATTAATTTTGCTTTTTGGTATGATTGCGGCAATAGGTATTGGCTCCCTTGTCAGAAATAAAGTAGATATGGCTAAATCAAGAAATCTTGTAATAGCTTCAGTAGTTTTGGTCATAGGGATTGGTGATATGGTTATATCAATAGGTAAAGTCAGTTTAGGTGGTATAGGTCTTGCAGGTTTGGTTGGAATTGTATTAAATATCATTCTTCCAGGAGATGAAAGATGAAATTGCCGGAAAATTTTCAGGTAGTAACACACCCTTTGATTGAACATAAGTTGACTTACATTAGAGATATTAAAACAAGCAAAAAAGAATTTAAAGAGCTTGTAAATGAAGTGGCTATGTTAATGGCTTATGAAATTACAAAAGATATGCCTCTAGAAGAGGTTGAGATAGAAACTCCTATCTGCAAAACAGTATCTAAGGTATTGGCAGGTAAAAAGCTTGTCCTTGTCCCTATCCTTAGGGCAGGTATTGGTATGGTTGATGGGATTTTAAAATTAGTGCCCTCAGCCAGAGTTGGCCATATCGGACTCTATCGAGATGAAGCTACTTTGCAACCGGTATCTTATTATTTTAAAATACCTTCTAACTGCGAGGACAGAGATTTTATATTAATAGATCCTATGCTTGCTACAGGTGGATCAGCCGTTTACGCGGCAAATATGCTTAAAGAAGCAGGTGCCAAAAGTATCAAATTTATGTGTCTTATTGCAGCTCCTGAAGGTGTGGAGAAATTCTGTAGTGCTCATCCGGATATAAAAGTCTTTGCAGCAGCATTAGATGAAAAGCTGAACGAAAAAGGTTATATCGTCCCTGGCTTGGGGGATGCAGGGGATAGATTATTTGGCACAAAATAGGTGTATATGAAAAAATTTAGGGCATATATTAGAAATGTTTTTTTGGCAGGCATACTTACAGTATTGCCTGTCATTGTTACGTATTTCTTTTTAAGTTTTATATTTAAAAAATTAACCGGATTTTTGGTGCCTTATCTTGATTTGGCATCAGACTACTTTGAATTTTATTTGACTGAAGCTCAAAAAGCTTTACTTTCACTATCTCTACTAATTATTGCAATATTCTTTATCGGACTCTTTGCTAAAAATTATTTTGGAAAACAAATTATTAGATTTTTTGAAAGAATACTTTCAAAGATACCATTAATCAGAGGGATATATTCCGCAACAAGACAGATAATCGACACTTTTCAGTCTCCATCAGGTTCTAATTTTAAAAAAGTTGTTTTGGTTGAATATCCTCGAAAAGGGATATACTCGATAGGATTTGTAACAAAGGAGTCGTCAAATTTTTATAATTCGAAAATCGGGAAAAAATGCTCAAATGTCTTTATACCAACTACGCCTAACCCTACATCCGGCTTTATTTTGATTATACCGAATGAAGAATTGTTAGAGCTTGACCTTACCGTTGAAGAGGGGGTAAAGTTTGTAATTTCTGCCGGTTTGCTTTCCCCTGAGAAAATCAGGGAAGAGCTTTCAAAAAATAAAGAAGCTGATAAAAATGTATCATAATACCGGACTTATAGGACACCCTTTAAATCATAGTATTTCCCCTTTAATTCATAATTATTTTTATCACAAATCAAGAATAAATGGCGGTTACTGCTGCTTTGATATCGATAAAAACGAAATAGCTCAAATTATACACACAATGAAAAAGTTTAATTTTAAAGGGTTTAATGTTACGTTGCCTTACAAAACAGACATTATTGACTTTTTGAATGAAATAGATTTACAGGCGTCAAAAATTAATGCTGTGAATACCGTAAAGATTATGGAAGATAAATTGTTTGGTTATAATACTGATTTGTTTGGCATAGAAAAAACTTTTGAAAAATTTGAAATTGAGCTAAGCAATAAGAAAATATTGATATTAGGCTCAGGAGGTGCAGCAAGGCCTCTTTTTTATTTCTTAAAAGATAAAAATGCAAATGTTGATATTGTAAATAGGACTGTTAAAAATACGGAAACGGTTTTAAAGCAATTGAGGATAAATAGTTTCAATAATTTTGATTTACTTTTTTTGAAAAAAAATAATTATTATGATATAATTATAAATACTACATCTGTGGGGATAGATAAAAAGGGGTTTTTCGATATGAGTCATATTGATTGTGGAGAGTTTGTGTTTGATTTCCAGTATTCAATAGATGGCGATACACCTTTTTTGGATATTTACAAAGAAAAAGTTGCAAAATATACTGATGGGCTATTGATGCTAATTTATCAAGGGTTAAAAGCTTTTGAGTTGTTTAATGATGTTAAATTGGTAATTGATATAAACGAATTAAAAAAATTTATTTTAAAGAAAGGTTAGGTGAACAAATGATTTCTTCTAAAATTGGTGCAATTTTATTAAGTGAAAATCTCATCACACAAGAGCAGTTGGAGAAGGCACTTGAAGTACAGAAGAAAGAGGGTGGAAGGTTGGGTTCTATCCTTATTAAACTTGGCTATGTGGATGAAAAAAAGATAGCTGAATTTTTAAGTAAACAATACAGTGTCCCTTATGTCGATTTGTCAACTGTCCATGTTGAGCCCAAAATATTAAACTTAATCCCCAAAGATTTGTGCAGAAAGTTTTTGGTAGTGCCTTTTGATAGGGAAGGGCAGACAATTAAGGTTGCTATTGCTGACCCGTCAAATGTCTATGCTTTGGAAGAATTAAGATTTGTTTCAGGGTTTAATGTTAGAGCTTATGTTGCCGTTGAGTCAAGTATAAGGGAGTTTTTGGATAAACAAGTTGATGCTGAAGAGAAAGTTTTGGCAGAATTTGATGATCTTGATATTAGCGATCTTGAGTTTGAAGAAACTGAAGAAGAGGTTAGCCTGACTGAGCTAAAAAAAGAGGTAGAAGACGCTCCAATAGTTAAGCTTGTCAATTATATTTTAACTGAAGCTGTGAAAAGAGGGGCTTCGGATATCCACGTTGAACCATATGAAAAGGATTTTAGGGTAAGGTTTAGGATTGACGGCGTAATGCATGAATTTATAAGACCTCCCAAAAATATTAAAGATGCACTTACATCAAGGCTTAAAATTTTGGCAGAGCTTGATATTGCCGAAAGACGTCTGCCTCAGGATGGTAGGATAAAAATAAAGCTTTCAAACAAAGCTATAGATATGAGGGTATCAACCCTGCCTGTACTTTACGGAGAAAAGGTAGTTTTAAGGATTCTCGACAAATCAAACTTACAGCTTGATTTGGAAAAGCTTGGTTTTGAACCTGAGTCTTTAAAAGTATTTTTAAAAGGTATCGAAAGTCCATACGGAATGGTTTTGGTTACGGGGCCAACGGGTAGTGGTAAGTCTACTACACTTTACTCTGCTTTAAGCAGACTCAATAAGGAAGATACAAATATTATGACAGCAGAAGACCCTGTTGAGTATAATATATTTGGTATTAACCAAGTACAGATGAAAGAAGAGATAGGCCTTAATTTTGCCGCTGCTCTTAGGAGCTTTTTGAGGCAAGACCCTGATATTATTATGGTGGGGGAGATCAGGGACTATGAAACGGCGGAAATAGCCATTAAAGCGGCTTTAACGGGTCACTTGGTTTTGTCTACACTGCACACCAATGATGCACCAAGCACAATAAACAGATTATTGAATATGGGTATAGAGCCCTTCTTGGTAGCCTCATCTACCGTAGTAATATTGGCACAAAGGCTTGCAAGAAAGATATGTAAAAATTGTGCTGAAAAAATAAAACTTCCTCAAGAAGCACTCTTGACCGTTGGTTTTAAAAAAGAGGAATTAAATGATTTTACACCTTACAGAGGTAAAGGTTGCGATGCTTGCAACGGCACAGGGTATAAAGGAAGGGTAGCACTTTATGAGGTAATGGGTGTAACAGACTCCATAAAAGAATTAATTTTAAGAGGTGCTACAGCAGCAGAAATAAAAGAACAAGCAGTAAAAGAGGGGATGCTGACTCTCAGAAGAAGTGGTCTTGAAAAAGTGAAAACAGGGCTTACTTCCATAGAAGAGGTAGTAAGGGTAACATTTGCAGATTAGAAGGGGGTAATATGTATTCATTACAGGATTTATTGCAAAAGATGATTGAGATGAACGCCAGTGACTTGCACCTTACCGTTGGTACGCCGCCTGTATTTAGGGTGAATGGCGAACTGGTTAAAATTGAAGGGGAGAAGCTTACTCCGAATGTAATTAAAAGTATGTGCTACAGCATTATGAGTGAAGCTCAGAAAAAACGATTTGAAGAGGAGTTGGAGCTTGATTCCTCATTTGGGATAAAAGGGATAAGCAGATTTAGAGCAAACTTTTTTATGCAAAGAGGGGCTGTGGCTGCTGCATTCAGAAAAATCCCTTATGAAGTGCTGGGTTTCAGTGAGCTTGGGTTACCTGAAATTATATCCACACTATGTGACAAACCTCGTGGCATGGTATTGGTCACAGGTCCAACAGGTAGTGGTAAATCAACTACTTTGGCTGCTATGATTGATAAAATAAACAGTGAAAAGAAAGTTCATATTATTACCATAGAAGATCCTATTGAATATTTACATCACCATAAAATGGCTATGGTCAACCAACGAGAGGTCAAAGCTGATACCAGAACATTTACAACTGCCTTAAAATATATCTTAAGGCAAGACCCTGATGTTGTTTTGATTGGTGAGATGAGAGATTTGGAAACTATAGAAGCTGCGCTAACTGTTTCTGAAACAGGTCACTTAACTTTTGGTACATTACATACTAATAGTGCAATACAGACCATTAATAGAATTGTCGATGTCTTTCCTCCGCATCAACAATCACAAATTAGAGCTCAACTTTCATTTGTATTGGAAGGGATTGTTTGTCAGCAACTTATTCAAAGAGCAGATAATCTTGGAAGGGTAGTTGCTTGCGAGGTAATGATACCAAATTCGGCAATCAGAAACCTTATCAGAGAGGACAAACTTCATCAAATTTATTCTATGATGCAATCGGGGCAAAGTGAACATGGTATGATAACGATGAGTCAATCCTTATTCAATCTCTATTCAAAAGGTCTTATCACTTATGATGATGCAATCAATAAAGCGGTTTATCCTGATGAAGTAAGGCAAATGATTGATAGAGCAGGACTTAATAGAGGGAAAACCAGGAGGATTTGATGGGAAAATATCTATATAAAGGTAAGGACGATAAGGGGAACTTTGTCGATGGAATTATTGAAGCGAGCAGCAAAGAGGAAGCTCTCAGCACGCTGAAAAGCAGAAGAATAAATGTTCAAGAGTTAAAGTATGATTGGAAACATGTTGAACTTTCCTTTGGGGAAAAAATTACTGATGAAGACTTGGTTATTGCTACGAGGCAGCTTGCCACAATGATTAGTGCAGGTCTTTCACTTGTAAAAGCACTTGATATACTTGCATCCCAATCATCTAAGAAGAAAATGCGCAACATGTTTGAAGATATTAAAAACCAGATTGAGCAGGGTGCCCAATTTAATAAGGCATTGCAAAAGTATAAAAGAGTATTTGGGGATTTATACATTAACATGGTTGCAGCAGGTGAAGCAGGTGGACTTTTGGATAATGTCCTTGACAGACTTGCAATTTATATGGAAAAAGCTATATCGTTAAAAAGAAAAGTAAAAGCCGCTATGATGTATCCATCGATAGTGCTTACTGTTGCAGTTGCTGTTGTATGGGGTCTGTTGGTCTTTATTATACCCAAATTTAAGGAGATGTACGAAGGGTTTGGCGGGTCTTTACCTGCATTGACACAATTTACGATAAACCTAAGTGAATTTTTAGGCAGTTGGTATGGCGGTGGCGTTATCCTTGCTGTTATTGTAATTGCTTCGGTAACCATCAGCACACTTTATAAAAGAACAGAAAAAGGGAAATTGATTATAGATAGAATGTTATTAAGAATTCCTAAAATTGGTGATTTACTTAGAAAAGTTGCAGTGGCAAAATTTTCAAGGACATTCGGCACACTTTTAAATAGTGGGGTACCTATCCTTGAGGCTTTGGATATAGTTGCAAAAACAAGTGGGAACAAATATATAGAAAAACATTTGATAAAAAGTAAATCGGATATTGAGCAAGGTAAAAATATTGTTTACCCACTGGAGAAGTCAGGTATATTCCCACCAATGGTTACACAGATGATTTCTGTTGGAGAAGAAACAGGTGCTCTGGATCAGATGTTGTCTAAGATTGCTGATTTCTACGATGATGAGGTAGACAGGGCTGTTGAAGGGCTTACCAAAATGATTGAGCCTATGCTTATGTTAGTTGTTGGTGGGTCTGTTGGTTTTATTATTATTGCCATGTACTTACCAATATTTAAACTCGGTGATGTTGTTCAATAGACACTCGGACTAAAACATGATAAATAGCAAAACAAACAACCTTATCCTTTTGATAAGGTTGTTTTTGTTTTTTTCAATTGTTTTTATAAATATTTTTTTAGGATATTATTCAAGCGCGACAACGCCATTTTTTCTAAACCTTTCAATAGTGATAATTGTATTTTCACTAATGATTTTTATCGGACAAAGTTTTATTAATCCTGCAATATTATTTTATATTCAAGGGCTGTTTGACTTATGCATTATTTCATATTTAATTACGATAACAGGTTTTTTTGATAGTCCTTATATCGTTTTTTATTCTATTGTAATAATTTATATGTGTTTTTTTGATGGTTTTAAAGCGGGTTCATTTTCAATATTTATATTTTTTATAATTTTTGCGGCATTTTCAATGAATATTTACATTAAAAATAAGTCAATTAGCATTAATGAATTTATTGTAAGATCATTTCAATATGGACTCTCCTTTTTAATAGTTATGCTTCTAACTTCATATCTTCATAAAGTTTATTCCGTAAAAAACAGAGAAAAAGAAGATATTGAAGAAAGGCTTAAATATCTGGAAAAATTATATAAAAGTATTTTAGATAACATCGATATCGGGATAATTTTGATGAGTAAAAAGGGGGTTATTATATCTTGTAATATTGCCGGTTTAAAAATACTTGATATGGGTGGAAGTATTATAGGTAAAAAATTGAGTGATATTTTAGCTATTAAAGCTGAGGATGAAATAATAATTCATAATAACAAATATTTGGGATATAAGTTTCAACCATTTATCTACGATACAAATTTGTCAGGAGAGCTTTTTATATTTCAAGATGTTACTGAAAAAGAAAATTTAAAATCAAAACTTCATGAACAGCAGCGGCTTGCAATACTTGGGCAATTTTCAACAATAATTGCACACGAAATTAGAAATCCACTCGGTGCTATAAAAGGCAGCTTACAAATTATTAAAAAGGACGAACATCCAAAATCAAAGCTTTTTACTATTATGGAAAGAGAGATAAGCAGGCTTGACAATATATTAAATAATTTATTAATGGTTGTAAAAGAGACTAAAATTACAACCGACAAAATTGACTTACATGTTGCGATTAATGAGTTTATTGAAGAAATTAACTATTACGGGCTTTTTGACGACTTAAAGATACATTATGAATGCTTGGTTGATAATCCTAATGTTGTAATCTCTATGGGGGAAATTAGACAAATTATCTGGAATCTTATAATTAACAGTTTTCAAGCTAAAAGTGACTCAAATATAAACATTACACTAACAAATATAGATTCTTCCATAGTTTTATCTTATAAGGACAACGGTCCCGGCATAAGCAGGGAGATTACTGAAAATGTTTTCAAACCTTTTTTTACTACAAAAAAATCAGGCACGGGGCTTGGTCTTTATGTCGTAAACTCAATCTGCGAAAAATATAATATAAAAATAAAAATATATGATATCGGTGTTACCGGGTCTGGATTTAAATTGGAATTATACTTCCCTTAATTTTTTGACAATTTCAAGCAACTCTTTTTTTAACAATCCCAAATCTACGTCATTAGGATTCAATTCAGAGAAATTTTCTTCTTTAAGAAAACGTTTTGCCCCCTCAATTGTCATCCGTTTATTATACAATAGGTCTTTTATCTTATTAATAGCTTCGATATTTTTCTGAGTATAAAGCCTTCTTTTTGAAGTAGTCTTAAAGGGTCTAATCTCTTTAAACTCTTTTTCCCAAAACCTCAAAACAGAAGGCTTTAAGTCAGTGATTTCACAAACTTCACTTATTTTATAGTAAATTTTATTACTATGCATTTACCTCTTCTTTAAAGAGTTGGCTAGGTCTGAAAACCACTACTGTCCTTGGCTCAATAACCTTTTCTTCACCGGTTTTAGGGTTTCTACCAATCCTTCTGCCTCTTGTTTTAACATCAAAATTACCAAATCCTGATATCTTGATGTTATTTTTAGATAGAATTTCATCTCTCATTATCTCGAAAACTCTGTCAACAACTGTAGAAATATCTTTTTTGGTAATACCTAAACCTTCATAAATCTTTTCAACTATGTCAGCCTTAGTCATAATGCACCCCCGTATTATTCTAAATTTTAAAGCATTTTTTTTTTATCGTCAACATTTTAATTACTTTTTTTCAATATTTTTAATACTTTACCACTTATATTTATATTTCTGGCGTATATTTTAGCTTCATCTACACTATTAAAATTAGATATTTCTATGTTAAAGTAATTTATTTTAGCGTCTTTACTTTTAATTATAACTTTTTGAGATAACTTTTTTGCAAATATTATCGCTTCGTCTTTACTTTTAAATGTTTTGATTTTCTTGACTTCGTGTCCGCCGATATACTCTTTAGTGCCATTTTCTTGAACATAAACATCCCATGTTTTAGTATTTATAGTCCATCTTTTTGTTATCTTGATGTTTTTTCCTTTGGCATTTTTAAATAATAAGTTATACGTTTTTTCATTTACATCTTCTATAGTAATTACATAATATTGTTTAGCCGTATTTTTATTCTGTATCTGTTTAGATATATTTTTTTCATCAGCTTTTGCATTAGAAACTGCTTTAACATTTTTCACAGGTTGAACTGCTTTGTTTATTATTACCTTATCATTGTCAGTAAGCTTAGATTCACTTTTTGTTGCTTGAACATCAGTTGCAGCCTTATTTGCTTCTCTCGTTGAAATATTGTCGTTTATATTAATTGTACCTATAATTTTATATTCAGAGACAATCTTATCTTTTTTATTTACATTATCCAAAATGATATTTTCTGGAAAGGTGTTAGCTTGTTCTTCTTTTTTAGGCTCTCTTAAAATAAGCATAGTTGTTACGACAATCGCTCCGATTAAAAGGATAAAACCGGAAATTAAATATATTGTAAATAAACTAAACTTTTTCTTTTTTTGAGGCTGTACTTCTACCGAATGCTCAATTTCATAAATTTCAGAAAAACTTTTATTTAAATATTTTAATAAATTGATTTCAGTCATTACAGTATAAAAAGGGGTGTATAACACCCCTTTTAAAATTAATCTTCATCCTTTTTATTTTCTTGAATAACTTTGTCAGCAAGATGGCTTGGTAGCTCTTCATAGTGGCTAAATTCCATAGTAAATACACCTCTACCACCTGTCATACTCCTTAAATCAGGTGCATACTTAAGTATTTCGGCCATTGGTACTTGAGCTGATATATGCTGACCATTTGTCTGAGGTTCAACATTCAATATTCTTCCTCTTCTTGAGTTAAGATCTCCTATAACATTACCCACAGAATCCTCAGGTACAAATATATCCATATTCATAATCGGCTCTAGGAGAACAGGCTTGGCATCCATTGCTACCTTTTTATAGGCCATAGATGCAGCAATTTTGAATGCCATTTCTGAAGAATCAACTGAGTGGTAAGAGCCGTCATACAATGTGACTTTAAAATCTACCATTGGGTAACCCGCGATAACACCTTCAATTGCAGCTTCCCTTATCCCTTTCTCTACTGCAGGAATATATTGTCTTGGTATAGCTCCTCCTACTATTTGGTCTA
Organism: Deferribacteraceae bacterium V6Fe1; assembly: GCA_022813675.1. Classification (GTDB taxonomy): domain Bacteria; phylum Chrysiogenota; class Deferribacteres; order Deferribacterales; family Deferrivibrionaceae; genus Deferrivibrio; species Deferrivibrio metallireducens. The sequence goes on from CP063375.1 coordinate 1,894,042, forward strand.
CAAATTCAAAGCCTTCTCCCCTTGGTAAAGGCTCTATTGTAATCCAAACATCACCATACTGTCCTCTACCGCCTGACTGTTTTTTATACTTCCCTTGTCCGCTGGCTTTCCCTTTAATTGTCTCTTTATATGGTACTTTTGGGGTTTTTAAGTCAACTTCTACGTTAAATTTTTTCTTAAGTTTTTCAACTACAACTTCGATATGCATCTGCCCCATACCGTTTAACAAAAGCTCCCCGGTTTGTTCATCCCTGGAAACTCTAATACCCGGATCTTCTTCCATTAGTCTGTGAAGTCCGCTACTTACTTTATCTTCATCATCTTTTGATTTTGGTACGAGTGAGAAAGCAAGCACCGGTTCAGGTAATTCAACCGGTGTGACTTCAATTTGATATTTTTTATTATTGGTAAATGTATCGAAAGTTTCCGTATATTTTAATTTATTTACCATACCGATTTGACCGGCAATTAATTTGTCTACTTTTACAAAATTTTTACCTTGTAGCAAATAAAGTTGATTTATTTTTTCAGTTTCGCCTTTATTGACATTATATATTTCGCTGTCACCTGTCAGCTCACCTGAATATAATCTAATAAGGGAAAGCTTCCCTGCAAAAGGGTCTATAAAAGTTTTAAAAACAAACCCTACTAATTCTTTATCCTGAGGGTCGATGAATATCGTTTCACCTGTTTTTTTATCAATAGCTTCCCTTCTTTCTCTTTGCAGTGGAGAAGGGAGGTAATTTATTACGGCTTCAAGCAAAAGCTTTGAACCGATATTTTTAGTTGCCGAGCCACAAATTACAGGTATAAACCTCTTTGAAATTGTTCCCTCTCTAACACCTTTTAAAATCTCTTCTTCTGTAAATTCTTCACCTTCAAGAAATTTTTCTATTAAGCTATCATCCGTTTCACTTATTGCTTCAAGTAGCTTATTTCTATATTCTTCCGCTTCATCTAACATATCTGCAGGAATGTCTACCACCTGAAATTCAGCGGTTGCATCACTTGGGTAAAGATAAGCTTTCATTTTAATTAAATCTATCAACCCATTAAAGTCATCCTCTTTGCCAATCGGAAGAAATAAAGGCACGGGATTAATACCAAATGACTTTTCAATATCCGTGAGTGATCTGTAGAAATCAGCCCTTTCTTTATCCATTTTATTTATAAAAATAATCTTAGCCAAGTCATATTGGTCTGCAAATTTCCAAACTCTTTCTGTCTCAGCCTTAACACCTGTAATGGCACTGGCAATAACAACGGCTCCACCAACAGCAGAAAGAGCAGCTTTTGTTTCATGTAAAAAATTTGAATATCCCGGAGTGTCAACAATATTTAACAAACATTTATTCCATTCAACAGAACAAACTTTACTGTTAATAGATATTTTTCTTTCGATTTCTACTGGGTCAAAATCCATAACGCTTGTTCCTGCATCAACACTACCTATCTTTTTTGTTACTTTGGCATTAAAAAGTATTGCCTCAATAAGACTGGTTTTTCCTGCACCACCATGTGAAATAAAAGCAACATTGCGTATTTTGTTGATATCAGTTACATTCATAGACGCCCTCCATCTTTGATTTAAGTAATTCTAACAAATTAAATTATCATTTTCAATCAATTGTAGAAAAATCTTTATTTTTTTTCTAAGTACCTTATAATGTCACATAGTAATTAAGTAGAAATTAACTTTTAATTAATGGACTTTTTCTTAAACAAATCAAAAGGAGGTCAAAGTGGAAAATAATCCATGGGGCGATCAAAAGCTAAATATCAAATTGCCAAAGTTTAAAATTCAAATATCGGGAACAATTATTTTTGTTATATTATTTTTGTTATGGTGTTTGAGCGGTTTTTACATCGTCAGAGCAAATGAACAGGCTGTAGTGATGAGGTTTGGGAAGATTGTAAATGTAGTAGGAGCCGGGCCTCATTTTCATTTACCTTTTCCTATCGAAAGGATTGACAAAGCAGAAGTGACCAAAATACACCGAATAGAAATTGGTTTTAGGACAGCAAGGGATGGGAATATAAAATCCATACCCAAAGAGGCTTTGATGCTGACAGGTGATGAAAATATTGTAAGTATTGACCTTATTGTCCAATACAAAATAGGTGATATAATAAAATACCTCTATAATGTCCTGAATGTGGAAAAAGTGATAAAAGATGCCGCTGAGTCTGCTATCAGAGAGGTGGCAGGTAAAGAAAAAATTGACGATATATTAACTACCGGCAAAAGCAGAATACAGCAGGAGACTCAAGTAATTTTGCAAGATATACTAAATCTCTACAATTCAGGAATCGATATTGTCGCAGTACAATTACAAGATGTCGAGCCTCCAAAAGCTGTTGTGGCTGCTTTTAAAGATGTTGCCAGTGCTAAGGAAGATAAAAACAGATTTATCAATGAGGCTGAAGCCTACAGAAATGAAGTGATACCAAGGGCAAGAGCTGAGGCGGCTGAAATGATATTGGATGCGGAAGCTTATGAAGTTGAAAAAATAGAAAGAGCTAAGGGTGAAACCACAAGGTTTTTAAATATTTACGAGAGCTATAAAATGGCTCCAACTATAACTAAAAAAAGATTATATCTCGAAAAAATGGCAGAAATTTTGAAAGGTGGACAAATATTTATATTTGATGAAAATATTAAAAATATAAGTCCGTTAATGGGCCTTGACGGAATGATAAATAAAGGGGATGAAAAATGAAAAAGACTTTTGTCGCAGTAGCAATAGTCGTTGCCATCTTGGCAGTAGCTCCTTTTACAGGGGTGTTTTACACGGTTAAAGTTAATGAACAGGCAATAGTTACTTATCTTGGGAAAGTAGTAAAAGTTATAGATAAGCCCGGACTGTATGTCAAAATCCCTTTTTTATACAATGTTTCCTATTTAAGTAAAATGTTATTAGAATACGATGCACCTGTCTCAGAAATATTGACCAAAGACAAAAAAACACTTTTGCTTGATAATTATTGCAGGTGGAAAATTAATGATCCGTTAAAATTTTATCTGAGTGTTAGGGATGTTTATGGAGCTATGTCAAGGATTGATGACATAATATATTCAGAAATGAGGATTGAGTTAGGGCAGCATACATTAACCGAAGTTGTAAGTATAAACAGAAATGAAATTATGGCTAACGTTACAAAGGCGGCTAAAGAAAAGGCTAAAGTGTATGGTATAGATATACACGACATCAGGATAAAGCGGGCAGATTTGCCACCGGAAAATGAAAAAGCAGTGTATGAAAGAATGAGGGCAGAAAGAATCAGAATAGCCAAACAGTACCGTTCTGAAGGTATTGAAGAAGGACGTAAGATAAAAGCCAAAACTGAAAAAGAAAAGAAAATAATTTTAGCTGAAGCCTATAAAAAAGTTCAGGAAATTAAAGGTGCCACTGATGCTAAGGTCGTAAAAATTTATGCCGATGCTTTTAAACAAGACCCTAACTTTTTCGAGTTTATCAAAACATTAGATGTGTATTCAGACGTATTGACCAAAAATAGCAAATACTTCCTCTCTACAAATACGAAACTTTTAAAGCTTTTAAATAAAGGTGATACCGAATAATTAAAAAGCCCTGAATTCAGGGCTTTTTTTACATCCAACCTTTCTTTTTGAAAATTAAAATCGGCAGAATAGATGAAATCAGCATCAATATTAAAGAGAAAGGATACCCAAAATGCCAATCTAGTTCAGGAAAAAACTTAAAGTTCATTCCATAAATACTTGCCACAAGGGTAGGGGGGAGGAAAATTACATTAACAATTGTGAAAATCTTAATAATATTGTTTTGCTCTATCCCTAATTGACCAAGGAATATGTTTTGTATGTAATCAAGCCTGTCAAAATTAAACCTTGTATAATCGATTAGTGAATTTACGTCTTTAATCATTATTTTAAAATTATTTTCCAAGTTTGATGGAAGTTTGGGAGATTTCAGGATTGCAGAGAGGAGCCTTTGTTTATCAATTAAACTTTCTCTTAATCTTGTATTATGATCCTCGTTCATAGATATTGACTCCAATAAATCTTCACTGTCCATATCTTCGTTTAAAAGGTTTTTTCTTAAGTTGGAAATCCCCTTAGCAATATTTTCAAGGATATCTGCATCCATATCAATTCTCATTTCGAGTATATTGCTAAAAATATAAAAACCCGAATTGAACAGATTAGGCAAAGAGATTATCTTCTTTATACATTCATCAAATGTCCTTAACTCTCTATAACGTATTGTCACCAAAAAATTATCTTGCAAAATAAAAGATACCGTTTCGTTGTGGGGTGTATTGTCAATAAGTGTAAAAAAATATGTGTTTACTGTAATATCTTTTGATGTTTCCCAATATCTTGATGAAATCTCAATCTCTTCAGTTTCCTGTTTTGTAGGAAATTCAACATTGTATATGGTGGAAATTGCCTTAAATTCTTCTGCGGACGGTTTTATCATGTCGATCCACAATAATTCTTTTAAGTCAGGCATCAGTGAATTTATCTCATCTAAAATCTTTATCTTATTATTTTTATCTTTGGCATAAATTTTAATCATAGGTACCTCCAATAAGCCAAATAAGCATAAGATTTTTTATTATAAATTTCAATTAAAATTATTTTTGAAAATAGACCAAGCTCTTAAATATTTAGTAAATTTCGTAAAGAGTTAATCTCCCATCAAGACCACCATTTTTAAGCGGCATTTTCATGGAAGTTTTAAGTCCTACCTTTTTAATTAGTTCTCTATTGCCAAAGTAAACATATGCTTTGCTGCCTTTGCAGTTATTTTTTAGGAAATCTCCGAAGCTTGTAATAAGACGATTCACTTCACTTTTCTCCCCAAGTCTCTTTCCGTAAGGAGGATTGGTTATTATTGTTGAGTTCTCAATATTTTTGATTTTTGAAAAATCAGCTACCGTCAGCTTAACCTTTTCACCGTGAGGGATGAGTCTTAAATTTTCCTTTGCAATCTGAATGGCTCTTTTATCTATATCGCTTCCAGATATTAAATTAATTGGGAGAGGCTTTATATCCTCAAGGGAACATTTTTTTACAGAATTAAATGTTTTACGTTCAAAATCAGGCATATAAAAAATACCAAGATTTTCTCTGTTGTAGCATGAAGGTATGTTGCAAACTTTTAGTAAAGCTTCAGCTAATATTGTGCCTGATCCACAGAAAGGATCATAAAGCGGAGTTTCCCCATTCCATTTTGAAATTCTTATTATTCCAGCAGCCAGATTTTCCATCATTGGCGCTTCAAGACTATTTTTTCTATAACCTCTTCTGTGAAGAGAGCCACCTGTTAACTCCAGACTGATTGTAGCTTTATTGTCATTTATATAAAGATTAAACCATACATCTGGAGTCTTGGGTTTTACATTTGGTCTTTCTCCATATTTGTCTCTAAAATAGTCAGCAATCGCATCCTTAAGGCATAAAGAAGCATATTGAGAATGTGTAATTAAACTATTTGATACAGATGAAAATATGGCAAATGTTTTATCTATGGGTAAAAAATCATCCCAATTGACACTTTTGGCAGTTTTATAAAGATATTTTGTGCTGTGGCAATCAAAAGTAATAATTGGTGCCAATATTCTCGTAGGAATTTTTGAACAATAAACAATTTTGTAAAGGGTTTCCTTACTTGCAGTAAAAGAAACCCCTCTGTATTTTGTATTTATTTCAGCAGCACCAAGCTCTTCAAGCTCTTCTGCTGCGATCTGTTCCAAATTATCCAGAACAACAGCAAAGTATCTATTTGTTTTAAGAAATTGGTACATTTAGTTTTTCTTTTCTTTCGCTATCTCAACCATAGGTCTTTTGCCACGCTTGTTCTTTTTAAAGTATGTCAAAATAACCTCGGCCTCTTCATACGGTACGGTTACAAAAGAAAATTTGTCGAATACCTTAATCTCTCTTAAAAGTCTTTGTTCGACACCTGTTTTTTCATAAATAAAGTCCGCCAAACTTTTAGGTGTTGCATTATTTTCTTTCCCCATAGAAACGAATAATCTGGCTTTACCTTTTCTGTTTACGGATTTTGTATCTCTTATTTCAGAATATGAAGATTCGTCAAATTCATCCCCATAATTCATAGATAGTAATGCCTTCACAATCTGCTCAGGGGTGAGCTGCCCCAATAGCTCTTTTGAAAGCTCATCTATATGTCTATTTTTTTCATAATCAACAGTTTCAGCCGTTGCTTTTATCTCTTCAATAATCTTAGCCTTTTTTGTCTCGATGATATCTTCTACTTTAGGAAGATCGCCTTTTTTAATTTTTGCTTTTGCAATTCTCATTATGTATACCAATCTTCTGTATTCGTCAGGGGTTACAAACGTAATTGCTGTGCCTTCTTTACCGGCTCTTCCTGTTCGGCCGATTCTATGCACATAAGACTCAGGGTCTTGGGGCAATGAGTAATTTATTACGTGTGTTAAGTCGGAAATATCAATTCCTCTTGCGGCAACATCTGTGGCTACCAATATATTAATTTGCTTGTTTTTAAATTTTTTTAAAATCCTTTCCCTTTGATATTGGGAAATATCCCCGTGTAGAGCTTCGGCACTGTAGCCTCTATCAATAAGCTTATTGGCAACATTATCTACGTCTACTTTAGTCCTGCAAAAGACAATACCATAAAAATCCGGCACAATATCCCTTATTCTACAAAGTGCTTCAAATTTATCGTCTTCATTGACTTCAAAGTAAATTTGATCAGTTAAATCGGTAGTCAATGTTTTGTTTTCTACAGCGACAACTCTTTGGTTTTTCATGTACTTTTGAGCAATTTGCTTAATCTCTTTAGGCATAGTTGCCGAAAACAGAAGAGTCCTTTTAGTCGAATTGGTATTTTTCAAAATATACTCAATATCTTCAATAAAGCCCATATTTAGCATTTCATCCGCTTCATCCAATACTAAAAACTCTATATGTGATAAATTAAGCGTTTTTCTTTTTAAGTGGTCTATAATTCTGCCCGGTGTCCCTACAACAATATCCACACCTTCTTGAAGTCTCCTAATTTGCAAATCGATAGATTGCCCACCGTAAACAGGTATAATTTTTGTTTTCTTTTTCCCTTTAAGGGTGTTCAATTCTTCGGCAACTTGCAAACATAATTCTCTTGTAGGAGTTAAAATAAGAGCTTTAACCTTGTTTCTTTCTTCCGTTAACAATTGAATTATCGGGATTCCAAACGCTGCTGTTTTACCTGTACCGGTTTGTGCTTGACCTATAAGGTCGTCAGTGGAATTAAAAATTTCCGGGATTATCTTAGCTTGTATAGGCGATGGTGCTTCAAATCCTTTCTTTTTTATTGATGTTAAAATGTTTTCAGATATTCCTAATTCTCTGAATTTTTCAAGTGTGTTCATTCACTACCTCTGTTATTATTTTTGTCTGGTTATTCAGGTTTTCTGAGTCAAACATTAAGATTATATATTTATTTTGCAAATTAGCAACAATTATTCTTGATTAATATTAAATTATTGTAATAAAATAGCATATGGATATAAGACCTTTAAAATATGAAAACATAAGACTGAAGCGGGTAGTCAATACTATCCAACCTTATCTTGAACTGTTTGAATCCATTTCAGCGGGGGAAAAAGGAAAAATTTTTGATAAATTACTTGACATATGTAAAAAAGAAACTGAAAGCTTTCAAGGGTTTATAGGTATTATTGAGAAAGATAATACTCTTTTTGTGCCTACTTTTAATTATCTCAAGTCATGCAAGGTTGAAAATAAAGATAACCATAAGCTTATTAGCCCACTTGAAGAAATTAGATACCTGTATGAGATTTCTATCAAAACAGGCAAACCTTTTTATACCAATACAATAGATTATTCAAAATATCTTAAAAATATACCTGATGGCCACATTAAAATTACAAATTTCATATCTGTCCCGGTGATAAAAAATGGCAGAGTAGCAGGTATTATCGCCTTAGCCAATTCGACTGTGGACTATAATGATAATTCAATTATATCGGTAGAAAAGATAGCCAACGTATTATCAATATTTTTAAATGATGAAAAATCTATTAATAATGAAAATATAATAGATGCCATATTAAATTGTCATGAAAATGATTTTATGTGCGTAGCTGTTGATAATAAAGTCGTTTATGCAAATAACTTTTTAATAAACTATCTTATTGATGCTCATTCTTTAGACGTATTTTCTGTAAATGGATTAACGGAATTTAAAAATGTGGAAATTATTAACATAATATCCAAAGCTTACGAAAATATCTTTAAAAAGGGAAAATTTGAAGATACGTTGGAGTTATTAGTCAACAATGAATTGAAAAGTTATGAAGTTATTGCCACTCCTGTTATTAGCGATGACGAAATTGTAGGTGCTTCAATTCTATTTAAAGATGTTACGGTGTTTAATGAAATTATCTCAAAAGCAAAAAAGGATTATGAAGTTGAAAAATTTATATCAGACCTTTTGCAAGAAATATATAAAGGGAGTGATTTGAATTTAAGTATTTCAAATAGCCTTACAAAAATAGGAGAATATTTGGGATTAACTGAAATTTCCGTTTATGAGCGAGAAAACAAAGGGATTAACAAAATATATTCATGGAGTACAAGCAGTATACCAAGAGATGTTCAAATTGATAATTTGTCAGCTATATTTAGTAAAGTTGAAGATGAGGGGATTATCATTTTAAGCGGCGAAACGGATGATAATCTTTTAAATTCTTATTCACACACCAAAGAGTTTGCATCTGTGGTTGCCTATCCTATGTTGCAGCAAGGTAAAATGTTTGGATTTATAATGTATGAAAAAAGATGTGAGCATAATATATGGAGTATTAGGGAAGTAGAGCTCCTTAAAATTTTATCTAATATTATTACATCAGCAATTTTACAGAAAAGAGCTGATGAAAATCTAAAATATGCAAGCACCCATGATAAATTAACCGGGATTTACAACAGAGCATATTTTGAAACTGAAATCGAAAGAGTAAAAAAAGGGAGAAATTTTCCATTGGGTTTTTTTATTATAGATGTGAATGGCTTAAAAGTTATAAATGATAAAATTGGGCATGCCGCAGGTGATGAGCTTATAGTAAATGCAGCAAAAATCCTAAAAAATTCCGTCAGAAGTGAAGACTGTTTGGCACGAATAGGGGGGGATGAATTTGCAGTAATCATACAAAAAGCAAACGAGAATGTGGTAAAAAGTCTTTATCAGAGAATTTTAGCTACTCAGGAAAAGATAAATCAAAGCCTTGCAAATAAAGTTTCCATGGCTGTGGGATTTGCAATAGCAAAAAATGAAAAAGAGATTACCGAAGCTATGAAAAAGGCAGATGAAAACATGTACTCACACAAACGTCAAATTAAAGGGGATAAACCTGCTCGGTGACATTACGCTTTAATACAAAAAGTAGAATCTTCTTGCAATTTTTCAAAAAATTATATAGAAATCAGACGTTTGTGATTTATATACAGTCAAAGGAATAAAATAATGATTTTTGATATAAAAGATATCAATTTTGACATTTCCGTTGAGGATTGTTTTGTAAATTTGAAACCTCATCCAAAATTTTCTCATTGCACTTTTGAAAATTATATCCCTGACGAAAAATATCCGTCTCAATTTTACATAAAAGAAACACTAATAAACAAGATTAAAAAGCTAAATGAAGAGCCTGCTGATGCTAAAACCAAAAAAGGTATTTTTAATTTTCTTAAAAAACCTTCCAAAGAGAACAATAATAAGAAGTTAAATAATTTATACATTGACGGCGGTTACGGCGTCGGTAAAACCCACCTGTTAAGTGCTTGTTACAACACTGCAAATGTAAACAAAGCATTTTTAAGTTTTGGTGAACTGTGTTACTTTTTTAACTATATCGGCCTTGAAAAGACGGCAGAAGAATTTTCAAAACTAAAGCTTCTTTTACTCGATGAATTTGAACTTGATGATCCTGCCACTACAAGAATGATGGCAAAGTTTTTTCTCCTGATAAACAAAAATACCCTCATAATTACTACTTCTAACACGCTTCCTTCGGATTTAGGCAAGTTAAAATTTCAGGTAGATGAATTTCAAAGAGAGATGGGGATTATTTCGGGTGCATTTAAAACTGTTGTGGTTGAAGGTATTGATTATAGAAAAAAGAACAAAATATTAAACCAAAGGATTGCATCCAAATCATTTCTTGACACTTTTAGAGACTACAAGGTGTCAAAATCGGCTAAGATGCTTGTAACGTATAAAAACTTAATGGAAACATTAATTGACAATCACCCTTTTAAATATTTTGTAATCCCATCAACTTGTGAGGCTATTTTTATCGATGGTATTGCTCCATTTGAGCAGCTTAATAACGCATTAAGATTTACTCACTTGGTAGATCACTGCTATTACTACAATACAAAGCTATTTATCAGGTCTGAATATGATTTGGATAAATTTTTCAAACCTGAAATCATTGAATCTTGTTTTAGTAAAAAATTTCAAAGATGTTTATCAAGACTTGATGAACTTGCGATATTTTTTAAGAGTTAAGTATGGCTATAGGTGTTTTTGATTCCGGAATCGGCGGATTAACTGTTTTTAAAACAATAATTAAAAATTTTAAAGATACTGACTTGTATTATCTCGGGGATACAGCAAGGGTACCATACGGAAATAAATCGAAAGAAACGATTCGCAGATACAGTTTGGAATGTTCAAATTTCTTAATTAATAACTATCAAATAGATTGCCTTGTTATTGCTTGTAATACCGCGTCATCATATGCTTTGGATTTTCTGAAATCCAAATTAAATATTCCTGTAATAGGAGTAGTTGAACCTGGAGCACAGCTTGCATCACAGTTAACAAAAAACAAAAAAGTAGGTATTATCGGCACAGTCGGTACAATAAAAAGCAACTCATATTACAATGCCATAAAAAAAATTTGCAGTGACATTGAAATCTATCAAAACCCATCACCATTACTTGTGCCATTAGTAGAAGAGGGGAGAATTGATCACGAAATTACAAAGCTTGCCGTCAAAGAGTATATTTCACCTCTGGTTGAAAAAGGGATAGATACGCTGGTGTTAGGTTGTACACATTATCCTGTCTTAAAGAATGTAATAGTAGAAATATATCCTAATTTAAAGCTTGTTGATTCAAGTGAAGCGATTATTCCCGATATAGTTTCATGTTTGTCTGCAGATAAAAGGGAAGGAGGTAAAAAACTAATATTGACTACAGACGAAACAGAAGCATTTAATGCATTAAAAGACAGACTTGTAGGTGGTATAAAACTTCAAAAAATCGATTTAAAAGAAATTATATAAAAGAAAAAATTTCATCGTGACTTTTTATAAAATCCAAGTTTTTAAATTTTCTTTTATAGCCTAAAAATGGTGTCCCCGAAGATTTGGCGGCAAGATAATCAGTTTCCGAGTCACCTATATATATTGTTTTTTCAGGCACAATACTAAAATACTCAAAAATCTTGTAAAGCCCTTCAGGGTTAGGCTTAGCTTTTGTGACATCCAAAGATGTAACCTTATAATCAAAATACATATCAATGTTAAAATGTTCCAAAAGATAATGCAAAGAATATCCTCTATTTGTAAATATTGAGAGCTTGTAATTTTTTTCTTTTAATTTCGGTAATGTTTCTATAAGTTTGTCTTCAGGCTCCATTAAATCAAGAAATTTTGAAAAATTCATATTTTTTGCAAATTCTAACATTTCAATAAGCTTCTCTTTGGAGTCGGTCAAAAATGATAGTATTTCTTCATTTGTTTTCATCATTGCCATATTGACAAGTTCCTCATTGTTTCTATCGATTTTTGTCAACCCAAAAGTGTCACACACAAAATCATAGTACGCAAGAACAGCTTTTTTGCTGTTAAACAATACTCCGTCACAATCGTAAATTATTAATTCTTTCATATCCCACCAGTTTTATTTTTTAATCTCACATTTTTTTATCAATTTTTCAACTTTTTTCTAAAGTTTTTGCTACCAAGTACGATATTGTATTTGAGCGACACGGAGGTTTGCTTATGGATGCACTAAGGATAGGTGGAATTATGTCAGGCCTTGATACTAACGGGATCGTAGAGACTCTGACCAAACAGGCCAAGCAGACATATTACTCGTTAGAGAAAAGCTATACTAACAAAACTCTTGAAAAGAGCATATACCAGTCAATAAGCTCTGACCTTGTATCCATAAAAGCAGATTTACTTAATTTAAAGCTTGAAACTACTTTTAAATCCAAAAACGTTTCCGTTTCAAATTCTTCCATATTAAGTGCCACTGCATCAACATCGGCAAAAAACGGTTCACATACTATAAAGGTCTCACAAACTGCCAGAAACTCATATACATACAGTCAATTTACTAATGTTGCTCTCAGTGAAAAAGGTGCAGGTGTTACAAGCATCAGCGGACGACCGGAAGATTTTTTGGAAGGTGTCCATAATGTAACAATTTCAACCAATACTATCTCTGCAGCGGACTACTATGTTTCAAAAGATGAATTTTCTCCAAACAATCTTGGGCAAATTAGTAAATATTCAGGCTCTTCGATAAGCATTGTAGACACAAAAGGGGAGTTGACTGCTGATTTGTCCGGTAATTTTTCTATAAGTATCAATTCTACCATTTATTCCGTATCAGTTTCTGCCGTAACCGGGGATGACATAAATAAAGTTACAAAATCGATAGAAGATTCATTGAATAACCAATTAAACAGTGCAAATAATACTACAAATAAGAATTATTTAGCAGTCAGGGTTGACTTTGACAGCACAAGCGGAAGCTGGAATATGGCAATATATGATACATCTCTTGAAAGTTTAAACATAGAAGTTCAAAGTGACAGCATAAGTCAAAGCCTTGGATTACATAATGGTGCTTCATCAACCACCACAAAATCTGTTACTACAAAAATATTAAAGTATCATGTGGCTGACAGCTACACTAACCTATTGACAAAATTAAATGACAGTAGTGCCGGCCTCATACCCGGAGTGACTCTTACTGCGGACACTTCATTGTCTGACGGTGCTTTTAAAATTGCTCAAGATTCCTCTTTAAATGTAGGGGTAGAATCCTACTCCAAAGTAATTGGAGCAACAGTTTCTTCAGGCTCAGGACTTAATACCTCAGTAATTGGCCTTCAAAATGCCGGTTTTGCAAAAACACCTTCCACATCAACAAACGGGACATTCACAATTAACGGTGTTTCCATAACTATAGATGATCATACAGCTTTATCAGTAAACGATTTGATAGCTAAGATAAATTCTTCTGGTGCAGGAGTTACTGCAAGCTATGATTCAATTGATGATAAAGTAGTATTAAAGTCAAATACTTCCGGTGCCGAAAACATAACATTAGGCGACTTTTCAGATACAAGTGATATATTAAGTGTCTTAAAACTTACAGCCGCTGACGGTGCCACCAAATCTACCGGCTCAAGTAACGGCTCAATTGACCCTACAGTAAAATTGAACTCAGCCGGTTTTACGAAAGCAGTTACCAGCGGTATCTTTACTATTAACGGTGTTTCAATTTATGTAGATGCAAGTGTGGACACACTAAATGATGTTATTTACAAAGTAAATAATTCCGGTGCAAACGTTGAAATGGCTTATGATGAAGTTTCGGATAAAATCACACTTAGATCAAAAAATAGTATAGATAAAATCGTGTTAGGCTCATCAAATGACACAAGTTCATTTCTTGAAGCACTTAATTTGACAAATGATACTACCACCTCATCCGAATTTGGAGTGGCTGGTCAATATGCGATGTTGAATGTTGATGGAATTAATTATATTAGAAATACAAATAAGATAGATGATATAATTTCAGGTGTTACATTAAATATAAAAAATGCTTCTGACGAGTATACAGCCATAGATATTTCTACTGATACCACAAAGGCAGTAGAATATTTTGCCAAATTTGTCCAGCATTACAATCAAATGATTGATAAACTTTCTCCACCTGAAATTGACGATGAAGATAAACAATATTTAACTCCTCTTACAGAGGATGAAAAAGGTAGTATGACAAGTGAGGAGGTGACCAATTACGAAGAAAAATGGAAAACTTACACTACTTACGACATAATTTCAAAAAGTTCTGAACTCCGTTTGCTCAAGAACTCTTTGAGAAGCAACCTCTTAAGTGAAGCGACCGGAATAACCGGAGCATATAGTAGTTTAAGCGAAATAGGAATCAGTATTGCCGGCAATGGAGATATAAGTATCCTTAAAAAAGGTATGTTGGTGAAAGACAGCACCAACTATGATGAGATATTAAGTGAATTAAAGAATAATGAAACTTTCTTAAATGCATTGTCTGAAAATCCTGATGACGTATTCAAATTATTTGCCGAAAACTCTTCAACAGCCACTGGGTGGGCAAGAAAATATGAAAGCGTCATTAATCAGTATGTTTCAACCGGTGGGCTAATATCTCTAAAAATACAACCATTTGGAACAATTGACAGACAGCTTTACAATCTTACCGATAGAATGGATGAAGAACAGACAAGGCTTACAAGTTATCTTGAAAGAGTCTGGAGTCAATTTTCCTATATGGAAACACAAATAGCTTCGCTTCAGGAGCAAGGTAACTATTTGACTCAGCTTTTAGCCAGTCAAAATTAATAAGGAGGAATAATGGTTTCAAATCCTTACAAAACGTATCTTAAAAATGAAATTGAAGGGGCTACAAAAGGGAAGTTGATTTTGCTCTTATATGATGGAGCAATAAAATTTTTAAGACAAGCAAACAAATATATCGAATTAAAGGATATTCCTAACGCACACCAAAATATTATAAAAGCCGAAAATATTATTTACGAGCTAATGTCTACTTTAAATATGGACGCAGGTGAAATAGCAGAAAATTTACTAAAGCTTTATGACTTTATGGTATGGCAGCTTATTGAAGCAAATAAAGAAAAAAATAGTGAGAAAATAAATACCGTAATAAAATTACTAACTAATTTACGAGAAGCTTGGAAAGTAATAGTTGAAAAAGAGCAAGAAGTGGAAAGTGAAGCTGAAAATAAAAAGAGGTCGGTTAATTTTGCCGGGTGAGGTAATATGAGTATTAATTTTGATAACTCTATAATTAATATTAGGGACAAGCTTACCGGCAGCGTGAGCAAAAAGAAGTCTTCTGCCAATGATAATTCGGCTAAAACTGCAAATAATGTTAACTTAAATATTGAAAGCAAAAAGTTTGCAGATATAGTTGAAATCAAACGGGAAAACCGATTGGCAGCCAACTCTTACAGTTTGCTCAAGTCGGAAGATGATGCCAATGAGGTATTAAACAAACTAAAAGACGCCTTTCAAAAACAGGATGCATCATCTTTGATAAATGCGCATGGTAAGGTAGACCCTGATAAGGTACTGAAATTTTACCCTTTTGAATAGTTAAAGGAGTAGTTATGAATATTCAAGGGATAAGCAGTTATAAATTGGCACAGTATAACTACGCCTACAGTATGAAAGTCGCAGTAAAAAGTAAAGAAGCGGCAGAAACAGCCGGAAATAACATTCTTAAACTAATCAATTCTAGTGTCAAAAATTCTACCAATAAAATTGATTTTTATGCTTAACTGTACTATCATCATTTAATGGACAAAAACCTTGATATAATATTTGGAAATTTTGTAAAGGTTGCTGAAAAAATTCTTAATGATGCAGACTCTTCAAACTTAGAACAGCAACTTAATATTTATCAAAACTTTTTCAAACAGTTAAATCAGTTAGCGACAAATCTGGAAAAAATATCTGAAGATGACCTTGAAAAGTTGAAACAGGTTATTTTAATTAATGAAAAGATTGAGTCTATTTTAAAAGAAAAAAAAGAGGAATTAAGAAACACTATTATTAGGGAAAATAAAAAGATAAATATCAAAAAAAAATATACTCATCAAAATAATCAACTTGGTTATGATAAAAAATCCTAATGGAAAAATGGGCGGTAATTAAACATTACAGAGATATATTGGCCAGTGAAGAAGGATATATACTTAAAAATGGTTCTATAAAAGTTGCTGCATTATACCCAAACAAATATGAAATAGCCTCCCAAAATCTTGGTTTTCAGGAGGTATACAAATTTTTAAACTCAATTGAAGATGTCGTATGCGAAAGGATTGTTTTAGACTTTTACGAAGATAATCTCTCAATTGAAACCCAAAAGTTTTTTGCTGAATTTGAAGTAATTTTTGTTAGCATTAATTATGAAGAAGATGTTTTAAATCTTATAAGATTTTTAAAAGCTCAACATATAAAACCATTTAATTATGAAAGAGACAACAATACGCCGCTAATTATTGCAGGCGGTGTTTTGACATTTCTAAACCCAAGGCTTCTCCTAAATGTCGCAGACATTCAATTAGTCGGAGATTTGGAGCCAATGAAAGATGGCATAATCTCAATGTTGACAAATTTTAGCAGCAAAAAAGAAAGAATATCTTTTTTAACTACATTAGATTACAGTGTTTTTTCAGGGCGTAAAGATAAGGCTAAAGTAGTACACAAGAAAGATAGGACCCCAGTCTGTTCATCTATAAAAACAGTAAGTGGGGAATTTGCGAATGAATTCCTTGTAGAGTTAAGTATAGGTTGCAAGTATGGTTGCAGGTTTTGCTCGGCATCCTATATTTACAGGCCTTACAGAATAATGGATTTTAATAAATTTTATGAAATAGTTGAGAATGATTCTTTTAGTAATGATATTGGAATTATCAGTGCTGTTTTTGGTGATTTGCCTGACATACAAACTCATATGGAAAAGTTAAAAAATATGGGGAAAAATGTTTCTGTATCTTCACTTAGAATTGACACATTAACCGAAAGATTGATTTCACTTTTAAAAGATTGCAATGTTAAGTCAATAACTATTGCAGAGGAAACTGTCTCGGAAAAACTTAAAAAAATAATAAGAAAAGAGATTAAGGAAGAAGACATTTATAATGTCGTAGAAATTATCGCTAATTCAGGCATCACAAATCTAAAGCTCTATTATATGATTGGTCTGCCGGGAGAAACAATTGAAGATATCAAACTGCTAATTGGTAGAATTGAAAAAATCGTTGATATTTTTACCAAAAAGCAGGCGGAAAAATTTAAACGGCTTGGCAAGGTCAAACTTTCTGTAAATATATTTATACCAAAACCTTTTACCCCTATGCAGTACTTTCCGCTTGAAGATAAAAGGTCGATAAATAACAAAATTAAATTCCTTAACAAAGAGCTTCGCAAAATTCCAAACCTTAAATTTAGCATAATGTCCCATAGCACAGCTTACCTTCAGGCAACCATTTCAAGGGCTGAAGACAATATAGATGAATTATACCATTTGTTTTTAAAAACCAATGATATTAAAGCTGCACTAAAAAATTTTAAATCCAATGCATATGAACAGTTTGATGAAGCAAAACAATTCATATGGGAAGAGTTGATATCTCATAATTTTGATGAAAATATTTTGAAACGAGAATTTTCTTTGGCAAGAAAAATATTAAAGGGATGGTCATAGTGTTAGTAGCTAAAAATGGTATTATGTACTTAAAGCCATACGGTTTGCCTGAAAATATTTTAAGCATCACTACCACAAGGCATGCGGGATTTAGCAAATCTGAATACGCATCTTTAAATTTTGGTTTTCATGTGGATGATAATGTATTAGATGTAGAAAAAAATTATGCCAAACTACGTAGTATTTTTAACATTGATAACATTGTGACCCTTACTCAAATTCATTCAAACATAACAATCAATTTAGACAATACTGACAAATCTACTTCACTTGTCGGTGACGGACTGATTACCAGAAAACCAAGGTTACCAATTGGTATAATGACAGCTGATTGTTTTAATGTTCAGCTGATAGGGGGAAAAAATATTGCCAATCTTCACTGCGGTTGGAAAAGTATTTACTCAGGTATTCTTGAAAACACTTTAAAATTTTTTGATAATAACAAAGATATTATAGAGTACGCAGTAATTGGACCAGGAATATGTGAAAACTGCTATGTTGTCAGTAAAGATTTGGCGATAAAATTTTCAGATTTGATTAAGAATAAAAGTATATTCCGCCTAAAAGGGGATAACTATTTGCTTAATTTAAGAAAAATAATCAAATTAAAACTTGAGAATTTTGTCAATAATGTTATAGAGTTAAATTATTGCACATTGTGTAACGATTTCCTATATTCATACAGGAGATCTAATAAAACAGGCAGAATGTTATCAATATTGATGAAATATGAATGAAATAAGAAATAATTTAGAAAATATTTACAAAAGGATTGAGTTGGCAGCATCAAAGGCAGGTAGAAAAAAGGGAGAAATCACCCTTGTGGCTGTCAGCAAAACTTATCCTGCTGAAAAGATAATTGAGGCTTACGAATGCGGCCAATGTATTTTCGGAGAAAATAGGGTGCAGGAAGCCCTTGATAAGATTGATGTCTTGAAAGATTACAAGGGGATAACATTTCATCTTATTGGGCATCTTCAAACAAATAAGGTAAAATACCTCAAGGATAACTTTTCTCTTATTCACTCATTAGATAGAATTGAGCTTGTTGAAGAAATGGAAAAAAGGTTTTCAAAACTAAACAGGGTGCAAGATGTTTTGATTCAGGTAAATATTGCAAAAGAACCACAAAAGTCGGGGGTGTTACCCGAGGATTTTAATTTGTTACTTGATAAAGTTCTAAAAAGCAACTTCTTAAATCTAAAAGGGCTGATGATGATTCCACCTTTTCTTGATAACCCAGAAGATAATAGGATATATTTTAGAAAAATGTATGAACTCTTTGAAAAAGTAAACACTCTTAAAAAGGTTGAATATCTTTCAATGGGTATGAGTGACGATTTTGAGATTGCAATAGAAGAAGGCTCAAATATGGTAAGGATAGGCTCTGCCATTTTCGGAAAAAGGGGATAAAATGGGACTAATTTCAACACTTATTAAATTTTATATCATCATTTTAATGCTAAGAGGAGTAATGACAAGGCAGGAGTTATACTTTAATCCAGCAGGTAAATTTGTTGCTGCTGCAACTGAACCTATATTTTCAACACTTTTTAAAAAGCTTACAAAAGCAAGTTCAGATAAGCTTATACCAATATTAATCATATTTTTGACTTTAATTTACGCATTTTTAATGTATCTGTTTTACGGAGATTTGTTCTCTTCTTTAATAAGAAGTATCAGTGACGTTTTAGGCTTTTTGATGCTTTTTTATATTGCTTCGGTCTATTTAGGCAGTTTTGTAAATACTTATTCTGCAGGTGTATATACCACTTATTTTTATAGAATTGGTCTTTTTTGGGTGAAACTAACCAGAACATTTATTAAAATTTCAGGCAATAAAATTATATTGCCTACCATAATTGTTATATTCCTTGCTTATGTAGTTGCTCATACGCTTTTATTAAGTGCTGTAAGCATAATTGGCGGTAAAACTGATTTCATATTTCTGCTTAAAGCGTCTACAAAAACGGGATTAATGGAATTTGTAGGTGTTTTTAGAATAATTGCGTGGCTTATAATAATAAGGGCATTGATGTCATGGGTAAGCCCTGACCCAAGAAACCCTATAGTTCAAATTTTAATAACTATTACTGACCCTTTTATTGAGCCCGTCAGAAAAGTAATACCCCCTTTTGGTATGATCGACTTCTCACCGGTTATTGCGTTACTGCTTATTGAATTTTGTAGAATTTTTCTTATTAGACTTATTAATTTGATATTCGCATGAATCCGTTAAGAAGACTTCTCCTTAGCTTTTTGATAATTGTATTGATACTGACAGTAGGTACTGTCGGCTATGAATACATTGAAGGTGTGAGCTTTTTAGATTCTTTTTATATGACCGTAACCACTATTACAACAGTTGGATATGGTGAAGTTTTCCCCTTGTCAATAGCAGGTAAATATTTTACAATATTTATAATTTTGACTGGGACAGGTACCATTGCATTCGCAGTAACTCAAGCTATTGAAATTATGGTAGCAGGTGAAGTAAGAAAGTTATTAGGCAGGAGAAAAATGGATAAAAAAATTAAAAACTTGAAAGATCACTATATTGTATGTGGTTTTGGCAGGATTGGCAAAATAGTGTGCGAACAGCTTTTGGACAAGAAAGTGCCTTTTGTCGTTATCGATAAAGACAATTCCAAAGTGGATTATTTCAATGAAAAAGGGATAATTTACATAATTGGGGATGCCACAAAGGAATCAGTGCTCATGGAAGCAAATATTTTAGATGCAAAAGGTTTGATTGCCGTTGTAAGCAGCGATGCTGAAAATGTTTATATAGTGCTCACTGCCAAAGGGTTTAGCAAAAATCTTTTTGTAATAGCCAGATCCTCAGATGAAGAATCGGCTACAAAAATGTTTTGGGCAGGTGCAGATAAAGTCTTTTCTCCTTACACAATTGGTGCTGTTAGTATCGCCAATACAATTCTTAAGCCAAATGTTACAGAGTTTATGGATATTGTGATGGGGAAAAACAACTTTAACATTGAAGTGGGTGAAATAGCTCTTACAAGCTCTTCCAAATTGATTGGCAAAAAAATTAGGGAGTCAAATATAAGAAAAATTGGTATAATTGTAGTAGCCATTAAGAAAAAAACTATGGATTTTGTTTA
The DNA here is from genome assembly GCA_022813675.1 of Deferribacteraceae bacterium V6Fe1. GTDB lineage: Bacteria > Chrysiogenota > Deferribacteres > Deferribacterales > Deferrivibrionaceae > Deferrivibrio > Deferrivibrio metallireducens. The sequence goes on from CP063375.1 coordinate 1,914,731, forward strand.
TAATCCCGGGCCTGATACTGTTTTTGAAGAAGGTGATACTATAATAGTATTAGGGCAAACAAATGATATTGAGCAGTTAGAAAATTTGATATGAGGTAAAGATGTGGATATTTAGAATTATTTACTCAATTGCAATATTTATTGCTTTTGTACTTTTTCGAAATCAGTTGGAAATAGATATTAATCATGCCATAAGTTATGCCCTTGGAATTGTATTGTCTATTAATCTTATCGAGTTATTTATATCTGATTTAAAAAGTTTTAAAGTTATCATGGGTTTTATCGGTGGTTTTGTTTTTCTTATAATTGCTTATTTTATAGTAAATGCTTTTGATACCGTTTTTTCAAATGAAGCTTTGAAATTAGGTTTTTATTTCCTAATTGTGTACCTTGGAATACTTATTGGTTATAAAAATTACACTTTACTGGAAAATCTTTTTTCTAAGAGACTCAAGAGAGAAACAAAAACAAGATATGTCGTAATACCAAAAATCGTTGACACGTCAACGCTTATTGATGGAAGAATAAGTGACATAGTTAATACCGGCTTTATAGAGGGTAAAATAATTATCCCTACATTTGTACTGAAGGAGTTACAAAATATTGCTGATTCCCATGATCACCTAAGAAGGCAAAAGGGGAGAAGAGGGCTTGACGTTTTGAAAAAACTGCAAGAGCAGAAAGTAATCCCCATTGAAATAAGTGAAGAAGATTTTAGTAATATTGGCACTGTTGATGAAAAACTTGTAGCATTGACCAAAAAACTTAAAGGAAAAATCATAACTACCGATTTTAACCTTATCCAAGTCTCAGAAATTCAAGATATAAAGGCACTTAATATTAACTCATTGGCATTAGCTTTAAGGCAAAATGTCTTGCCTGGAGATAACCTTCATATTACTATTCAAAAAGAAGGGAAAGAATACTCACAAGGTGTCGGATATCTGGATGATGGGACAATGGTTGTTGTAGAAAACGGAAGAAACCTTATAGGCAGTGAGGTAGATGTAACAGTATCAAGTTTATTGCAAACAGAATCCGGAAGAATAATTTTTACCAAATTAAAATGAATTGTTCGGTTTCAGCAATTATTCCTGCTGCAGGAATTGGTAAGAGATTTTCTGATAAAGAGAAAAAACAATTTTATTTAATAAATGGTAAGCCGATACTTTATTACACATTAAAGGCTCTGCAATGTTCATTTTCTTTTTTAGAATATATCATAGGAGCCAGAAAAGAAGATTTTGATTTTATAAAAAGTGTATGCAGTGATCTAAATATCAAAAATTGCAAGTTGGTTTTGGGTGGGAAGGAAAGGTTTGATACCGTATATAATTGTCTATGTGAATCTTCCGGGGAATATGTTTTGATTCATGATGCCGTCAGACCTTTTATTACCAAGCAACTTGTAACTAACTGTCTTGAACTTGCACAAAAATATTCTGCGGCAGTCTGCGGCATTACTCCAAGAGATACTGTAAAGCAAATAAACGATGGAATTATAGATAAGACTATTGAAAGAGATAAACTTATTTTAACCCATACACCGCAAGTATTTGAAAAAAAACTTCTTCAAAAAGCACTACAATATCAAAGAGAAAACAGTCTTTTTATTACCGACGAAGCAATGGCTGTTGAATTGATTGGCAATAATGTATATGTGACTCAATCTAATTTTAGTAACATCAAGTTAACTCAACCCGAAGATATATTGTATTTTAAATATCTAATCGAAAATGAGGTTTACAAAACATAATAACTGGTAATGTATAATTAATTGTGTCATTGAAATCCCCCTTGAAGGGTTGTAGGATTTATCTACAACCATGTAAGATAAAAAACCCTTCAAAGGAGGAATTAACAATGGATAATGTAATTTTAGAGCAATTATCCAAATATTTCAAGGAAATGATACAAGAAATAATGTTGAATGAAAGAGAAAAATATTTGAAAGAACATTCTGAAACAAGGGGTAATGGATACTATACCAGGACCCCCAAGACGATGTTGGGAGATATGGAGCTTGAGATACCCAGGACCCGAGATGGTAACTTTAAGCCATCTATCTTGCCTGAACGTAAAAGGGTTACTTTTATGCTGGATGATGTAGTGAGGGCACTGTTTTATGCTGGATTGAGTGCTAAAAATATAGGTGATGTAATAAAAAACCTTATCTGCTTCATTTGTAAGTGCTAATCTTGAAATACCAGAAGATGTTATAGATAGATTTAGAAACAGAACTTTTACACAAGAGTATCCCGTAATTTATATAGATGCCACTTATGTTTCATTGATGAGGGATAATGTAGCTAAAGAAGCAGTTTATACTGTGTTAGGACTTACTAAAGATGGCAGACGTGATTTATTGGCTTATTGTTTACCTGGAGGGGATGAAAAATCCTCTGTATGGAAAGAGATATTTGTTAATTTAAAAGATAGGGGCTTAAAAGGTGTTAATATGATTATTAGTGATGATTTACCTGGATTGACAGAGGTTATAAATGAAATATTTCCTGAAGTAGAGCATCAGCTTTGCTGGTTTCATTTAAAGAAAAATATTAAAAACAAAGTCAGAAGGACTCACTTTGATGAGATATTAAAAGAATTAGAGTATATTTTTGAGTCAGAAACAGAAGTAGAGGCTAAAGACAGGCTTATTGCTTTTATCAACAAATGGAGCAAGCTTTATAGGTATTTTAACAACATAAGAGATAAAATAAATAATTACACTTACTTTTTTAAATTTCACCCTAAGGTAAGAAGTTATTTTAGAACGACTAATTGGCTTGAAAGGTGTTTTAAGGAGCTTAAAGATAATATTAGGGTCAGGGGCTATTTTCATTCTGAGGAGAGCGCCAATAAGTTTTTATATATATTTTTTAATGACAAGAGCTTGAAATATCAGCAAAAGAAATTAAGGTACTCAGATATTCTTGAGGAGGCATTTAATGGATAAAAATATTTCAAGGGGGATGGGTGACACAATTCTGCTATCACCCCATTTTTATATAAGAAGTTATATTTGACAGTTATTTACGATTGATAATGCCTCCAAAATGTTGTATGTTATTTTTACCAAAAAAAGCAACAATAACAACAAAATGGAGGCAGTTTATGATAGGTGAAATTGCTAAAAATGTGAAGGAAAAAATGCTTAACATCACAAGAAATCTTCATGATTATATTACAAAGCCCCAACAAAAGTATTTGCTTGAGATGTTATCCGGATGTTTTGCAACCAAGAGTTTGAACCTTACGCAAATATCAGGCTATCTCAATGAAAAAAGCGGAGTGAAACATACACTTAAGCGACTGCAAAGGAATACATTTTCTTATTCGAATTTGGGTTTTATTTCTAATGTTTATAATATTGATTATGTATACGAAGAGACTAAGTCAGAAGATAAATTATTAATATCAATTGACGGTGGAGATTTGAGCCATTCATATGGTAAGAGCTTTGAGCTAATATCTAATGTGAGGGATGGTAGTAGTGGTCGTATTTCTCCAGGCTATCATTTAAATCATGCAGTATGCTATAGCCCATTATCAGGAGGACATTTTCACTGTATCTTGATGTATACAGCAGCAATTCTAATGAGTTTACAAGTGAGAATTCGGAGACATTTAAGATGCTTGATATGTTGAGGGATAAGTATATTTCTAAAGGCTTATTTTTGTTTGACCGTGGTTACGATCGTGGAATTATTTTAAGATATCTTCTTCGGCATGGATTAAATTTTATTGTAAGGAGTGTAGGTGTAAGACATGTAGATTATAAGGGTAAAGGTGTGTCGGTATCGGAACTTTGTGAGAATTATATTAACAGGCGTTACAAGAATGGCGGTATTTCTTACGGTTATGCCCAGTGTTTTATAAAGGTATGGCCGTTACCGTTGTCAGTGTTAAATGTAGTAGAGATAAGAATATGTTATATTTTCTTTGTAATGGTCATATGAGTAAGAGTAAGGAAGTATATTTTATTATTAAGTCATACTTTAAGAGGTGGCGTATTGAAGAGAGTTATAGATTTATGAAGCAACAGTTTGGAATGGAGAAATGCCTTGTGAGGAGATTTGAGTCACTTAAGACGATATTGTCGATAGTTTCATTTTGTTGGAATGTATTAAGTCAGGTGGAGTCTGATACGATTGCTGCAAAAATGTTGGATAGGATGTCTAAACGGGAAAAGGTCAATAGGAAAGGTAGGGTTGTGTGTAGGTTTATTTATTATCGTATTTCTGACGGGATAAGAAATTTACTGTTATTGCTGGAGAAAAAGCTATTTGATTTTAGGAAAAAAATTTATGAGTCTGATATGGTTAGCTTTTTTAAGATAAGTTTTTATTTGGAGTTAGGGGAAAAGAGACAGACTATTAATGGCTTAGGAAATATGAAAAGGAAGAAAAGTGTACTCGTGGCATAAGGGTGCAAAAAATGGGGTGACGGCAGTGACACAATTAAGTTGACACTACCTAATAACTTTATTATTTTATTGTAATATTTATTTAATTGCATAAATTAATAATAAATTTTATTTAGAAAACGGTCGTAATAGGAGAAGTGTATGTCTGTGAAAACTAAAATATTGCTACTGGCAATCCTACCTGCAATTTTGATAATAGTTGTTTTAACAAGTATTACAATTAACGGACTGAATGAGTTAGGTAAAAAACAAGTTGTTGAATTTGAAAAAGCAATGTACGACTCAAAAAGCGTAGAGCTTAAAAATTATATGGATATTGCTTATTCATTAATTAAAAAAATATATGAAAATGACAACATGGATGACCCTATTAGGACAGAAGTTAACCAAGAAAGGGTTAAAGAAATATTAAGAAATTTTAGATATGACAAAGGGGATGGATATATATTTATTTATAATTTTGATGGCGTAAACCTCCTTCATCCTGCAAAGCCTGAGTTAGAAGGGAAAAGTTTGCTTAATATTAAGGATAAAGCAGGAAGATATCTAATAAAAGACTTTATTGAAATTGCTAAAAAAGGCGGTGGTTATTATAAATATTTATGGTCAAAACCATCTAAAAATAAAGATGTTGAAAAATATGCTTATGTAATGCCATTGGAAAAATGGGGTTGGTGGATGGGTACAGGTATTTACGTGGATGACATCGAAGATACAACAAATAAAGTTATTCTAACTACAGCTTCCATCAGAAAAAATATATCTGTTAAAACTTCCATAACTGCTTTTATTATTTTACTCGTAATTATTGTGTTGAATTATTACTTTTCAAGTAAGATATCTAAAGGTATTAATGTTGTTAAAGAATTCCTTAAAGATGCTTCTGAAAAAGGGGCTGACCTTACCGTTAAAATTCCAAAAGCTTCCAATGACGAAATAGGCGATATGTCTGAATATTTTAACAATTTTATAGAAAAATTAAATAATGTGGTTAAAAAAGTTAAAGACAGTGCTGAAAATGTTGCAACAGGAAATACTCAACTGGCCTCTGCCACAGAGGAATTAACCGTAACCTTTAATGAGCAATCGGCTCAAGTAGTGTCTGTTGCTTCAGCAACAGAAGAAATTACCGTTACATCTGATGAAATTTTACAAAGATTAAATGACGTAAATAGTTTGACTAATGAATCAGAGTTGAGCGTCAATAAAGGGAAAAAGCAAATTGAAGATTCTGTAAAAAGCATAAAAGAGATAGAAAGTAGCGTAACAGTTTTAAGTTCAGCTATTGAAAATCTAAATAGTTCTTCTGATGAAATTGATAAAATACTATCTGTAATTGATGACATTGCCGATCAGACAAACTTGTTGGCACTGAACGCTGCAATAGAGGCTGCAAGGGCAGGGGAGCATGGCAGAGGTTTTGCCGTGGTTGCGGATGAAGTAAGAAAACTTGCCGAAAAGACTCAGCACGCCGTTAAGGATATTGAAACGATAATTGACACACTAAAACATGAGTCGGATAATGCTTCTAAAGACATGGTTGTTGCAAACCAAAAGGTTAAAGAGGGGACGATTTCAATCTCTAAAACAGAGGAGATATTTGAAGATATATATCAAATTGTGGTCAAAATATCCGAAGCAAACTCTAATATATCTGCCGCAATAAATGAACAAGTATTGGCAATTAAAAATATAAATGACAATACTCAGGTTATTTCATCTGGCATTGAAGAAAGCACTGCAGCCTTAAGTGAAATAGCCCATACAATCTCCAATATTCAAAAAATGGCTGAAGATTTGAGAATGACAATGAACGAATTTAGGACAAGCTAATATTTAATAACAGATTATGACAATCCATGAATAATTTGACATGATTAAACTAATCTGCTAACTTACGCTCTTATGGGATTTGATATAAATAGTTTTTTTAGAGATTTATCTATAATGGCATTGCCATTTTTGTTTGCTATCACTATACATGAGGCATCTCACGGATATGCAGCTTATTTTTTAGGAGATGACACTGCTAAAAGGTATGGCAGGCTTAGTTTGAACCCTATCAAGCATATTGATATATTTGGATTGATATTTTTATTTGTAACAAGGCTTTTTGGATGGGCAAAACCTGTGCCCGTTGATTTTGGCAAACTAAGAAATAGAAAATACGGTCCAGCCATTGTTGCCTTTGCCGGCCCATTATCAAATTTTTTATTAGCTGTTATTTCTGCAATCTTGCTTCATGTATTGAATTTAATTCATTTTTCTCCAATAGTAATTGCAAAGATAATAAAGCCTATTGTAATGATGTTATTTTTTTCTGTTCAAATAAATATAGCTCTTGGAATATTCAATCTGATTCCAATTTTGCCTCTTGACGGTGGCAGGATATTGCAGTCCTTTTTACCATTAAATGCCGCTTACAGGTATTCTCAGTCAGAAAGATACGGATTTTTAATTATTATTTTTCTCCTAATAACAAATGTAATTGACAATGTTATTTTTCCTATAATAAATTTCTTTATTAGATTACTGATTTAAGGAGACAGTATGGACAGAGTATTAAGTGGGATGAGACCAACAGGGAAACTACATATCGGGCACTACTTCGGTGCCTTGCAAAACTGGGTTTCTCTTCAAGATAAGTATGAATGTTTTTATTTTATAGCCGATTGGCATGCACTTACAACTAATTATGAAAATCCTGAAGATATTGTATCTCTTAGAAAAGAGATGCTTTTGGATTGGCTGTCAGTTGGGATTGATGTAAACAAAGCCACTCTTTTCGTTCAATCTAAAAATATTTATCATGCGGAACTTTTTCTGCTTTTATCTATGATAACCCCTGTAAGCTGGCTTGAAAGATGCCCGACATACAAGGAAATTCGCGATGAAGTTAAAGATAAAGATTTGTCAAACCTTGGATTTTTAAGTTATCCTGTTTTGCAAACTGCTGATATTATTATTTACAATGCCAAGTATGTACCAGTAGGGGTTGACCAACTGCCACATCTTGAAATTTCAAGAGAAATTGTAAGAAGATTTCACTTTCTATATAAAAGTGACCTCTTTGTCGAACCCGAAGGCTTATTGACAAAAGTACCAAAACTTTTAGGGACAGATGGCAGAAAGATGAGCAAGTCATATGGCAATGCAATTATGTTGTCCGAAGATTTTAAATCTATTGAGAAAAAAATTAAAACTATGATGACAGACACAAACAGAAAATTAAGAACTGATCCTGGAAATCCAGATATTTGCCCTGTTTTTGACTATCATAAAGTATTTTCAAATGAGGAAGAAAAAGCTTATGTAACAGAAGGTTGCAAAAATGCAGGAATCGGTTGTATCGATTGCAAAAAAATTCTCATAAAAAACTTGCTTACCTTTCTTGAACCAATTCAGAATAAACGAAAAGAGTATGAAAATATTGTAGATGATGTTGATGATTTTCTAAATAAATCTCAGCAAAAAGCCAACGAAGTTGCAAGAGACACAGTTGAAAAGGTAAGAAATATACTGAGGATATGAACAGTTTTCTTGAAGTAAAATTTGAAAACTTTGAAGGACCATTGGATTTGCTCATTCATCTTATCTATAAAAACGAGATGAGTATTTACGATATATCCATATCTATTATTACTGACCAATTTGTGGAAGCCGTTGAAAATATGAAGACTTTGGATATGAACATTGCCGGAGAATTTATTCAAATGGCTTCATATCTTTTATACTTAAAATCCAAAATGCTTCTTCCTAACAGCATTGCAGATGAAGAGGATATTGACCCTGAGCAAGAGAAATTTTTGTTAACTCAAAAAATTATAGAATATTCTTTTTATAAAGATGTGTCAGAAATATTAAGGGAAAAAGAATTTTTCTCCGGGAGATTTTTAAAAAGAACAGAAAGCATCCTTTTACCAAGACTTGAAAAAGTGGAAGCAGACCCGTATATATTAGCAAATATGCTGTTTAAACTACTTGATAAGCCAGTTAAGGAAAATGACGTGTCTATCAAAAAGGATATAATTGACATTGAAACTATGATTGATAAGTTAAAAATATTTTTAAACAATAACGGAGTCAGTTTTTGGACGGAAATAATCAAGTTTGCAAAGAGCAGGCAGGAGGTAGTCGTCTTGTTTATGGCGGTATTGGAAATGGTAAAAATGAAACTTATTCAGGTATTCCAAACTGATAATTTTTCTGATATTAAGGTAACATTGTATGGACAATAAAGAAAAAAAGATTTTTTATGCGAGTTTGTTTCTTTCAGGAAAACCTTTAAGTAAAGCTTTTTTTGTCAAAATATCCGACAATCCTATTAATCTTGAAAATAGGCTCACTGAATATATAAAAGAGTTTAACGAGCTTGAACTTGGATTGAGAATAAGAACCGTCTCTGATGGATATCAAATGGTAACGGAAAGTAATATTTTTGATGAACTTGCCGAATTTTTCGGTGAAAAAGGGGAAGCTCTATCAAGGGCAGCTCTTGAAACACTTGCCGCAATAGCCTACAAACAGCCGATAACAAAAAATGAAATAGAAGATTTAAGAGGTGTAAATAGCTCCGGTATTATAAAAAATCTTTTAGACAGAAATTTTATTAAGGTTGTTGGAAGAAAAGATGTACCGGGAAGACCTCTTCTTTACTGCACTACAAAAGAGTTTCTTGAATATTTCGGGCTTAACTCCTTGTCAGATTTGCCTACTTTCAGGGAATGGCAAGAACTTAAAAATAACAAATGAGACTTAATAAATTTATAGCTACTACCGGATATTGTTCTAGACGAAAAGCAGATGAGTTAATCTTTAATGGGCAAGTAAGGGTAAATAATGAAATAATTCTTGTCCCAAGTTACGATGTAAAAGATAATGATGTAGTTAAAGTAAATGATAAAATTTTGCGTGTATATAACTACAGGTACTACATTTTTTACAAACCTACAAATGTCCTGACAAGCTATGATGACAGCAGAGGAAGAAGGTGCCTGAAAGATTTTGACTTTTTTCAAAAAAACAATTTAGCTTACTCAGGAAGGCTTGATTATAAAAGTGAAGGTTTGATTTTATTTACCAACAACGGTGAACTTATCTACCGACTACAGACTCCTAAATTTAAAGTAGAAAAGGAGTATGTGGTAGAGGTAAACAAAAACTTAACTGAGAAAGAAAGATTGATTTTGGAAAACGGATTAAAAACCGAAGAATATAATTATGGTAAATGCAAGATTACAGAAATAGGAAAAGGGAATTATCAAGTCATTCTGACTGAGGGGAAAAACAGGCAAATAAGAAATATGTTTAGCTATTTTGGAATAAAAGTTATAAACTTGAAAAGAGTTAGGATAGGGGAATTAAAATTAAACGGTCTTAAACCGGGTGAAATAAAAGAGATACCTGAATATATTATAAAGGAGTATTTTAATGTATAGAGTAAAGACTTTTATGTATTTTTCTTCTGCACATAATCTAAGAAATTATAATGGTAACTGTGAAAATTTACATGGTCACAACTGGAAAGTTGAAGCAATACTACAAGGGGATAAACTTGACAACGTAGGAATGCTGGTTGATTTTAAAATACTCAAAAAAACTCTCAAAAATATACTTGATGAGCTTGATCATAAATACCTTAATGACATTGACTATTTTAAAGATGTTAATCCCACCAGTGAAAATATGGCACAATATATATATAATCGTCTTAAGGAAGATTTTGGTGAATTGGTGTTTAAGGTTATAGTATGGGAAAGTGAGAATGCCGCCGCTGAATATTTTGAATAATATAAACATATCCGAAATCTTTATCTCTTTGCAAGGCGAGGGTAAATATGTTGGTGCAAGGCAACTGTTTATCAGATTTTCAGGCTGTGACATAAATTGTAAAGGTTGTGATACAGACTATTCATTAAAAAATAATTTTTATTTCATCGATGAAGAATATAAAAACCCAATAAGTGCCGATTTTTTGGTAAATAAAATAAATAATAAAGATATTTTGAAAGGTATCCACAGTATATCTTTTACAGGGGGGGAACCTCTTTTATGGTCTGAAGCCATAGAATTTATTATTGCCAGTATTGGTAATAAAACCAAATATTTCTTAGAAACAAGCGGATACCATTTGGACATGCTTAAAAAAATATATGACAAATTGGACATAGTCAGTCTCGACATAAAGCTAAAATCGACTTTTGGAATAGACGACAATATTGATAACTTAAAAAGAGCAGAATTTATTGAAAATAATAAATCTTACTTTAAACTGGTAATTAGTGATAAAATAAAAAGTGAAGAATTGGTAAAAGTAATAAAGTTATTAAAAGAAAAAGACTTCAATGAAGTTTACCTTCATTCTAAAAATAATTTAGTTGAATTTAAATTATTAAGTGATATAATGGAAATGTTTTATAATAGTGGTATAATTTGTTATTACGTTCCACAAATGCATAAGATGGTGGGGATAAAATGATCTTTTTTGGTTCAAAAAAGGAAAAAAATATAACAATTCAAGAAGTTAAAGCTTTGTACACTAAGGGAAATTATAAAGCTGCACTTTCCTCCTGCAAAAAATATCTTGAACAAGAGAAAAACGATTTTGACGCCACCAATCTTCTTGGCGATATTTATTATAAAATGGGGGATAAAACTAAATCTCTTGAAATATTCAAACAACTCGCTGCCAGTATGGAAGAAGATAAATACGTTGACAGAGCTATTGCTGTAACAAAAAAAATTATCAGACTTTTTCCAGAGCAATACGATATGTACAGGAAGCTTTCTAAGCTTTTCGAAAAAAAGGATATAAAGGCTGAGCAATTAGATGTGTTATATGACTTGGCTGATATTTATGAAAAAAAAGGGTTAGATGATAAAGCAATTGATATTTTAAAAGAGATTGCAGAAATAGATAGAAACAGCATCTTAAATTACAAAAGGATTATCAAAAAGTTACAACAGTTTGGCAAAAAGTACGATATATGCAAATTTATGCACTATTGCGTTGAATTAGCCCATAAAAATAATGATTCGGAAGCGTTGCAGTTCTTTTGTGAAGCTGCGATAGAATCAGAATGCGAATTTAAAAGCTATTTAAAATATACAGTAGACTACTTTAGAAAGAATAGTGAAAAAAACGATATTTTTGTCAAATATGCCGAAGAATTTTTATTGGAAGAGTTTGATCGCGAGGTATTTTCCTATTATCTAACATTAAAACCTCTTGAATCTAACCTTCAATTTTACAACAAAATTAAATCAAAACATAGAGCTTATGATATTTACCTTCCAATTTTATCCTACCTTCTAGATTTTGATTTGAATGAATTTAAACTTGAAATTAATGAAATTGTAAACTTACCTGAATATGATTTCAAAGAAGATTTACCTAAGCTTGCAGAAGTATTTTATGATAAAGTCAATGACCCTGAAATACTTGATATGTTAGTTGTATTGGCTTCCAAAGGTTCAATGAAAGAATTGCAACTAAACATTTATAAAAAACTGACAGATATTTATAAAGAATTAGGTGATACAGTAAAAGCAAATAATATAGAAAAATATATTAACGAGCTTACATATTCTGCAACAGACTCTGATCAAAAATCTAACGATATAGAGCTTGGGGCAACTTACGATAGTTTTGCAGAAGGTGAAAATGTTTTAAATATTGATACTGAAACAGATTTTGGAGATATCGACCTTGAGCTTACTTCATTTGATATGGATGATGAAAAGGTAGCACTTGACTTGGACTTAGATGCAAAAGAAGATGGTTCATTAGAACTTGAACTAAATAATAAAAATACAGAAGAAGATAATTCTATTGATCTTGATCTTGATTTTTCTACGCCTGAAGAGGCTAACGATCTTGATCTGAGTAATGAGAATATTGAGCTAAATAAAGATGATGTAGATATAGAGATTAATTTGGATGAGTTTGGTGTCAATGAAGAAACAGAAATAGAGGATATTTTTGATAATGTTGATGATGTTGAATTAAAACGTGATGACACCAATGATTATGTAGAAGATGATAATGTTACAAAACAGATAACATACGTAAAAAATCTGATTGAAAATAAAAAATATGAAGAAGCCAGGACTGAGGTCGACCAGCTCATTATACTTTATCCTGACAATGAAGAGATAAAAGATATTGCAGCAAAATTAATATTGGCTGAAACGGACTCTGCAGTAAAAGAGGTTAATAAAAAAACTGATATTTCTGAAATAGTTACGGACGAATTTAAAACTATTGCAAATAATATAAGAGCCAGCATTGACGAGCAGGTAAGTGAAGATGATTATGAAACTCACTACGACCTGGCCATAGCATATATGGAGATGGAGCTTTTTGAAGATGCGGTTAATGAATTAAAAAAATCAGCAACCGGTGCTAAAAAGTATGAAAGCCTTTTTTTGTTAGCGGAGTGCTATAAAAGAATGGGACTTATAGATGATGCGGTCAATGTTCATAAATTAATAGTTGTCGATTATGAAGAGAAAGAAAAGTTATTGAATTCCCTTTATGAAATAGGACTGTTGTTAGAGATGAAAAATGACTCTGTAACGGCAAACAACTATTTTGAAAAAGTACACAGGTTGGATCCAAATTTTAGAGATATTAAAGACAAATACAATCAGATCAGTGACATTTCATTTGAAGAAAATAGGGGAGGGGACGAGAAAAAGAAAAAAAAGAAAATTTCATTTTTATAATTAAGGAGCAATTACAATGAGTGTAAAAGATTTTTTCGGACTTAGCGAACTCCCTTTTAATAATTCACCGGATATAAAGTTTTTCTACAAATCAAAAGAACATACTGAGATTATCAAGAGGTTAAAATATGCAATAGAAAACAATAAAGGGCTTGCCATTGTAATTGGTCAAATTGGCACAGGCAAAACAACTCTTGCCAGGTTGATTTTGGATGAATTTGATTCTGATAATTATGAAATTGCTTTGATAATTGTTGTCCACTCTGAAGTAACATCGGAGTGGATACTAAAAAAATTACTTATGCAGTTGGGTATTCAGGAAATTCCAAAAGAAAAACCTGCAATGTTAAGCAAACTATACGAAAGGCTAAGCCAGCTGGCTGAAGCCAATAAAAAAGTAGTAATACTTTTTGACGAAGCACAAATGCTTAAAAATAAAGAAGTAATGGAAGAACTTAGAGGCATATTGAACTTTGAAAATGAAACAGGCAAACTTATAAACTTTGTATTGTTTGGATTGCAGGACTTGGAAGATAACTTAAGGCTTGATGAACCTCTTAGACAAAGAGTAGCCATGAGGTTTATACTAAAGCCTTTTGATTTGCAGGATGTAAAAACATATATTGTACATAGATTAAAGGTAGCTGGTGCCCAAAAGATATTTTTCACAGATGATGCAATAAAAACAATTTACAGATTTTCCGGCGGTATACCCAGAGTAATAAACACAATATGTGATAATGCAATGTTTGAGGCCTATTTAATTAAAAATGATTCGATAGATAGTAAACTTATAGAACAGGTCTCTCTTGACCTTGGACTTTAATGGATAAAAACGGTAAAAATATCAATACAGGCAAAAACAAAAATATATTAAAATATTTAGCTCTGCTATTTTTACTGGTAGTTGTTAATTATATAGCAAGTTCAAGGTTTTTAAGTACTGACATACCTCTATACTCCAGTATAACAATTTTTTTGCTTATAAATATCAATATAATCCTTCTCCTCGTATTATTAATTGTAATATTTAGAAATGTGAGTAAATTATTTTTGGGGAATAAAAAATCGATATTTGGCACAAGAATCCAGACAAAGCTCGTAGTTTTTTCCATAACTATAACCGTATTGCCTGTATTTGTAGTGTTTGTGTTTTCTACCAACATTATAAATAACAGTATTGACAAGTGGTTTGACGTTCAAATTGAGCAGGCATTAAAAAGCTCAGTGGATTTGATGCAAAAATATCAAAACCAAGTAGAAAGAGATCTGATTGAACAAACGGATATTTTGTCTAAACTTATTGCATCTAAAGGATTTATGCTTAAAAAAAATTACGATGAACTCACTAAATTTGGTAAGGAATATATAAGTGGCAATAAAATTGACGGAATTTTAATTTATAATAATAAAATGGTAAAAATACTTCACGAAGATAAAGAGTATTATTTAAACTTTATTGTTGATGAAGATGTTTTAAATGAGATTTTATCTGGGAAGCAGGTGGCTAAATATTCTTTTATAGGTAACACACAAATTTATTGGGTAGGCAATCCAGTTTCAGCATTGACGAGTGATAATATTATTCTGGGTGCGATGATAGTATATAAACTTGTCCCTTTAGACCAAGCAGAGCAAGTGTCAAAGATTTTAGATTCATACAGAAATTATAGTCAAATAAAGTTTTTCGCCGAACCTGTAAAAAATTCTTATAAGATTTTACTTATTTTAATGACGTTACTCGTAATATTTGCGGCGATATGGGGTAGTCTACTTTATGCCAAAAATATTACCAATCCTTTGGAAGAGCTTGCAGCAGCCGCTGACAGAGTATCAAAAGGGGATTTGGATATAAAGCTTGAAGCTACTTCTGATGACGAAATAGGGATTTTGGTAAATGCATTTAATGAGATGGCAGAAAAACTAAAAAAACATACCGAAGAGCTGAAAGCTAAAAATAAAACTCTTTCCGAAATGTATTCTCAAATTGCTAAAGATAAGCAATATATTGATACGATTTTTAAGAATGTAAACTCGGCAATATTCCTTCTTAATGAGAGTAAAAAGATATTAAAAACAAATACTATGGCTGACAGTTACATAGGAGATAACAGTCTGAGTGAAAAACTAAAGGAAATTATAGATGATTTTGTGGCAAACGAAAAGCACAGTGCTAATATTCAAACAGAAATAAATTATAATGGTGAAATACGCACTTTTTCTATAATATTAAACAAAATCTTCGATGCCTACAATCAACTAACCAATATAGTTATTGTTGTTGACGATATTACCGAACTTGTCAATATTGAAAGAATTAATATTTGGAAGGAAATGGCAAATAGAATAGCTCATGAGATAAAAAATCCTCTGACACCGATAAAATTAAATGCCGAAAGAGTTGCCAAAAAAGCATATGACATAGACAATGATAAACTAAGAGATTTAATACTTAAAAGCATGAATAAAATAATTAATGAATCAAATGAGTTATACACCCTTGTTCAAGAATTTAGTAATTTTTCAAAATCTGACGCAGTAAATAAAGAAAAAATCGATATTAAAAATCTTATTGGTGAAATATTGGAACTATATGAAAAAAATGACAAAAACATAAGACTAAACCTTAACTCCAACTTAACAGAAGAAATAATAATAAATGCGGATAAACAGCAATTAAAAAGAGCATTTTTAAATCTTATAAATAATTCTTTTGACAGTATAAAACATGATAATGGTAAAATATCAGTATATATAAATAAAAAAGGGAATTTACTGGAAATAATCATAGAAGATAATGGAACCGGAATAAAAGAGGAAAATATATCAAAGCTATTTTTACCATATTTTAGCACAAAACCAAGCGGGACAGGATTAGGTCTTGCAATAGTAAAAAAAATAATTGAGAACCACAATGGAAAAATATTTGTCAAAAGCCAAATAGATGAATATACTAAAGTAATAATAAATTTGCCAATAGAGAGCTAAATGAAAATATTGATTATAGATGATGAAATAAATATCTGCACAACAATCAAAGACATCCTGGAAGACGAAGGATACAGCGCTGATTTCTCACAAAATTTTAGTGATGGTTTTCAGAAGCTAAAAAGTCAACTCTATGATGTGGTTTTTTTAGATATCTGGCTTCCGGATAAAGATGGCGTTATCGGCTTGCAAGAGATAAAGAGTTATTTTCCAGAGATAGAAGTCGTAATGATAAGCGGCCACGGGAATATAGAAAATGCCGTTGAATCAATAAAGTTCGGGGCATATGATTTCCTGGAGAAACCTTTGTCACTTGATAGAATATTATTAGTTATAAAAAATTTAAAAGATAAAATTGAACTAACACAATACATTAAGGAATATAAATTAGACCATTTAAAAAAGTATGACTTGCTCGGCAATAGCCCACAAATTAAAGATTTAAGAGCCAAAATAGAAAAAATAGCACAAACAAATGCCAGAGTCCTTATTACCGGAGAAAATGGAACCGGTAAAGAACACGTGGCCAGGTTAATACATCTCCTGAGTAAAAGAAGTAATAAGCGATTTGTTGAAATAAACTGCTCCGCCATCCCATCAGAGCTTATGGAAAGTGAAATGTTCGGTTATGAGGCTGGGGCTTTTACCGGTGCCTTGAATGACAAAATAGGGCTATTTGAGGCGGCAGATAAAGGGACAATCTTTTTAGATGAAATAGGAGATATGGATATAAACCTACAAGCTAAGTTATTGCGAGTACTTGAAACAGGTGAATTTACAAGAGTAGGCTCAATTAAAACAATAAAAAGTGATTTTAGATTAATAACCGCAACAAATAAAAATTTAGAAGATGAGATAGCTGCCAACAACTTCAGAGAAGACCTTTATTATAGAATAAGCGTAGTGCCTATACACGTGCCACCTCTAAGAGAAAGAAAAATGGATATTCCAGTATTGATCGAGCATTTTATAAATGAAGCATGTGTTACTAATGGTATCGAGAAAAAAACTATTGACAAAGAATTACTGGATAAAATGATAAATTATTCATGGCCTGGTAATGTGAGGCAATTAAAAAATGCCGTTGAAAGAATGGTAGTATTATCAGATACCAGCATAATTACCATTAATGATGCACCGCCATTTCTTGTAGAGTCAAATAACTTACAACATAAACTTAGTATAGAAGATTTAATGGCAGAATTTTATCCGCTAAAACATGCAAAAGATTTATTTGAAAAAGATTATATCGAAAAAGTATTAGAATTAACAGGGTGGAATATTTCAAAAGCTTCAAAAATATTAGAAATTGAACGAACATATCTCCATAAAAAAATCAAACACTTCCAAATATCAAAAGACTAATCCAAAAAAGCTAAATGAAACTTTCAATATCTAACCATCGTCATCACTATTTATTTAACATAATATATCTTATCGGACGTTATAAATATATCTTTTATAAAAGGACTTTTTCCTAATCATATTATTAAGGTATTTAAGGATTTTCAAAGGTTTTTGGTGATGTCATATTGTATAGCTTTTACAGAATTTGTGCCTAAGCTATTACTTTCCCCGTCAAATCGGTTATTTTATCTACTTTTTTGGATTTAAGATAATCTTCTAGTTCAGTGACAATTTTTATTGATATTTCAGGGTTTACAAAATTTGCAGTACCTATTTGTACAGCCGAAGCACCTGCCAAGTAAAATTCTACTACGTCCTTATAATTCATAATACCACCAATACCAATTATTGGAATACTGACAGTTTTGTAAAGCTCATATACCATCCTAATCGCAACCGGCTTGATTGCAGGCCCGCTAAGCCCACCTGTAATATTAGAAATATATGGCTTTTTTGTTTCTATATTTATTGCCATTCCAAGAAGCGTATTTATTGCGCTTATTGCGTCAGCGCCGGCCTCTTGAGCAACTTTTCCAAATAACTTGATATCTGTTACATTTGGAGATAGTTTTACTATTAAGGGTTTGTTTTTGATCACCTTTTTTGTTTCATACACTACCGAATATGTCATTTTAGGATCAGTGCCAAAGGCTATGCCACCCTCTTTTATATTTGGACAGGATATATTCATTTCCAGCATGTCTATATCAGTTTCATCCAATATTCGTGCTACTTCCACGTATTCTTCTATGGATTTCCCCCAAAAGTTTACAATTATCCTGGTATCATACTTTTTAAGTAAAGGTAGCTTTTCTTTTATAAATTTTTCAACTCCTACATTTTGAAGACCTATAGCATTGAGCATTCCGGCATTTGTTTCCATAATTCTCGGCATTTTGTTCCCCGTAGTTTCGTTTAGGGAAATACCCTTTACCGAAACACCTCCTAATTTATTGAGATCTATAAACCTTGCATACTCAATACCATATCCGAAGGTGCCGCTTGCCGTTATAATTGGATTGTTAAATTTTACCCCGCATATTTCTATTTCAAGAGATTTACTCATTTTCTACTCCCAAACAATTCTTGCCCCATCAAATACAGGTCCTTCTACACAGCACCTTTTCTGCTCAATTTCGCCTTGATCGTTTTTGACATAAACAAGACAACCGAGACATGCTCCCATCCCACACGCCATCCGCTCATCAAGAGAAACTTCTATAGGGATATTGTGGTTTATTGCCAGTGTTGATGTTGCCTGCAGCATCCTTTTTGGTCCGCAGGCATATATTTTTTCATATTTTTTTATATTTTCTGATAAAGGTGATGTCACAATACCTTTTTTACCTACTTTTCCGTTTTCTGTTGTTACTTCAATATGTTGACAGTATTTTTTAAATTCATCAATTAATAGAATGTCATCTTCCGTCTTACCGCCATAATATAAATCAACCAAAACATCTTGATTATGTAAATATTTAGCCAAAAATAAAAGAGGGGCTATCCCTACTCCGCCACCGACAAGGGCAACCGTTTTTTCATTATTAAATTTAAATGTATTACCAAGAGGCTCAGAAAATTCAATTTGTGAGCCGGTTTTAATCTGAGAAAGGAGGTTTGTCCCCTTACCTATTAATACATATAAAATTTTAAATCTACCCCTTTCTATATCACACACCCCAAAAGGCCTTCTTAAGAGAGGGTCATACAAATAGTCATACTGTTGAGCCTTTACCATCATAAAATGGCCGGGCTTTGCTTTGTTTACAAAATCCTCACTCTCTATTTCCATGAGATAATACTTATCATTTAACATCAAATTATTAACTACTTTCCCTTTCATATGGTACTGCTCTGTTTATAATATTCTTGTATTGGCTTCACAGTAATTCCTGATTCGATATACTGTTTAATACCGTTAGCTGAAGCTTCTGCCGCTTCTATTGTAGTCACAAACGGAATATTGTAGTTTAGCATAGCTCTTCTCATCGAATCGGCATCAAGCCTTGACTTTTTGCCTTCCGGCACATTTATTATAAAAGCAACTTCTCTATTTTTAATCATATCCACAATATTTGGACGCCCTTCTTGAACCTTTAATATACATTTACTCTCTATCTTATTTTCATTTAAGAATTTATGTGTACCCTTTGTGGCTATTATTTCAAATCCTATTTCATGAAGCTTTTTTGCAATTGGAACAATCTGCTCCTTGGCACTATCTTTCACACTTATAAAAACTTTTCCTTTGGTTGGCAGTTTATTTCCTGCTCCCATTTGAGCCTTGAAATAAGCTCTGCCAAATGTGGTATCAATCCCCATAACCTCTCCGGTTGATTTCATTTCAGGGCCTAATATCACATCAGTGTTAGGAAATTTTACAAATGGGAATACAGATTCTTTTACTGTATAATAAGTTAGAGGCTTAGTATTTGTAAAGCCCATATCCTTAAGCTTATATCCAACCATTACTTTTGATGCCAATTTTGCCAAAGGTACACCTATACTTTTACTGACATACGGAATGGTTCTTGATGCTCTTGGGTTAACTTCCAGTAGATAAACGTCTTCATTTTTAATTGCATATTGAATATTCATCAACCCAACTACATTTAGTTCCTTTGCTATGGCAACGGTTTGTTCTTTCAATATGTTAATAATTTTTTCAGGAATTGATCTTGTAGGGATCGAACAGGCAGAATCACCGGAATGAATCCCGGCTTCTTCAATATGCTGCATTATTCCTGCAACTACAACAGTCTCACCGTCACTTATTGCATCCACATCCACTTCCATTGCGTGTTCCAAAAACTTATCAATGAGCACAGGATGCTCTTCGCTAGCTTCAACTGCATACTTCATATATTTTCTCAACGAATCTTCATCATAAACTATTTCCATTGCCCTTCCGCCTAATACATATGACGGTCTAACAACTACTGGGTAACCAATTCTTTTAGCTATATCAAAAGCCTGGTCAGCATTTTTGGCAATACCGTTTGGCGGCTGTTTTAAATTAAGTTTTTCAATCAAGATTTTAAATCTTTCTCTATCTTCCGCAATATCAATACTATCCGGCGATGTACCTAAGATTTTTACCCCTTCCTTTTCAAGTGGAACTGCTAATTTCAAAGGTGTTTGCCCACCAAATTGAACTATAACGCCAATAGGTTTTTCTTTTTTAATAATATTAAGCACATGTTCTCTGGTTAGGGGTTCAAAGTATAGTCTGTCAGATGTATCATAATCCGTACTTACAGTTTCAGGGTTACAGTTAACCATAATCGTCTCATATCCGATTTCAGACAGTGCAAAACAAGCATGAACACAGCAGTAGTCAAACTCTATCCCCTGCCCTATCCTGTTTGGACCACCACCGAGAATAACCACTTTTTTCTTATTTGTGACGTCTGCTTCACACTCATCTTCGTATGTAGAGTATAAATAAGGTGTATAGGATTCAAATTCAGCTGCACAAGTGTCAACCCTTTTATATACAGGGTTCACATTCATCTCTTTGCGTTTTTTTTCAATGTCTTTTTCGGTACATTTTAATAGTTTGGATAACCTTTTATCGGAAAACCCCATCTCCTTTGCCAATCTTAATGTATCCGCATCTATCTTATCTATACCAAGTCTTTTAATTACATCTTCATAACCAATTATCTCATAAATTTTATTTAAAAACCACTTATCAATTTTCGTATAATAATGCACTTCATCAATACTAAAGCCTGCTCTAAATGCTTCACCGATATACCACATCCTTTTGTCAGTAGGCCTTTTTAGGTAATGAATTATCTCTTCTTTGACTTCAGGTTTATTCAAGTCATCTCTGACAAATATCTCATCAAATCCTGACTTACCAATTTCAAGAGACACAAGCGATTTTTGGAGAGCTTCCTTAAATGTCCTACCTATTGACATCACCTCGCCAACTGATTTCATTTGAGTAGTCAAAGTATCATCTGTACCCGGAAATTTTTCAAAAGTAAAACGTGGAAATTTAACTACACAATAGTCAATCGTTGGCTCAAATGATGCCGGTGTTTTTTTGGTAATATCATTAGGGATTTCATCTAATGTATATCCAACAGCAAGTTTTGCCGCAATTTTAGCTATAGGGAAACCTGTTGCTTTTGATGCAAGAGCCGAACTTCTGGAAACTCGGGGATTCATTTCAATAATAACTTGCCTTCCGTTTTCAGGATTAACAGCAAATTGCACATTTGAACCACCCGTATCAACACCTATCTCACGCATTACTTTTATAGCTGAGTTCCTAAGTGCTTGATACTCTTTATCAGTCAGAGTTTGCGCCGGAGCTACCGTAATACTATCCCCTGTATGGACCCCCATTGGGTCAAAGTTTTCTATAGAACATATAATTACAACATTGTCTTTTAAGTCCCGCATAACTTCCAATTCATACTCTTTCCAACCGATAATGGATTCTTCCACAAGAATTTCACCCACAGGAGAAGCTTCCAATCCCCACTTAAGATATTCGACATATTCTTCCATATTATATGCCACATTCCCGCCTGTCCCACCGAGTGTAAAGGAAGGTCTGATAATTACAGGAAATCCTATGGAATCAATCGCCGCCATCCCTTCTTCAAAACTACGTATGTACGCACTTTTGGGCATATCAAGGCCGATTTTTGACATTGCCTGTTTAAATAATTCTCTATCTTCAGCTTTTTTTATAGAATCCGCATTAGCGCCTATAAGCTCAACATTATATTTTTCAAGAATACCCCTTTTATGCAAGTCAAGGGCTGCATTAAGTGCGGTCTGACCGCCTACAGTAGGCAATATTGCGTCAGGTCTTTCATTTTTTATTATCGCTTCCAATACTTCCCAATGAATCGGTTCGATATATGTTGCATCGGCAAACTCAGGGTCTGTCATGATGGTAGCGGGATTTGAATTAACAAGTACTACCTCATATCCTTCTTCTTTTAACGCTTTCACAGCCTGAGTTCCGGAATAATCAAATTCACATGCTTGTCCGATAACTATCGGGCCTGAACCTATTACTAAAATCTTCTTAATGTCTTCTCTTTTAGGCACAATATCCTCCAAACAAAAAGCAAATTGTAAGCTTTTAACAAATGTTAATTGAAATAACAAGCGAAAATGTCAACATATACTTCATAATTGTATGGCAACTACATAAAAAAAGAAGCAGATTTCTCTGCTTCTTTTAACTATTTTGAATTTACCCCTTTTTCTATCAGATATAAACACGCTAACTTCAATGGAGCTGTTAGCGTATGAAATTTCCCGCTCGAATCATCCTTAACAATTGCAGATATCTGCTGGACTGAGATACCTGTAATCTCAGAAAGTTGTGCAACACCAAGACAACATTTTTTTAAGTCTTCCAAAAGAGTTTTAAGCTGTGTAGTTCTTAAATAAAATTGAAGTTCTTCTGGGCTGTTTATATTTTCTCTTTTAATTTTTTTATTACTTTCAAAAACCCAAGGTGTATAAATATAAGTCAAACCCAACGCTGCAGCATGCTTACAAAACATCTCCTTTGATGTTTCGCATTGACATTCATAAGACAAGGGGTCAGTGTCTATTTTTAATTTGACGTCATAGACGCCATGGTTACCTCTGATTTTCCCTTTCAAAACATTATCTTCAATCTTGCAATCAAAAAATTTTCCCACGTAATTCTCAGCCCTTTGGATGGTTATGCCTGTTGAAATATTTCTGAGCTGTTCTTCGGTGAGTTTTAGTAACTGCATCGGCTCCTCCTTAGTTTAGTTAACAAATTATAATACATCAAAAAAGATATATCAATTAATTTATCCGATTTGTATTAAATCTATCTCTTTTTTCCATTTTTCTGTGAGCACTTGTCTTAAAATATTATTTTCAGGTTTTTCAAGGTAAGGGTCATTTTGAATGATTTCCAAGGCTTCTTTTCTCGCTTCTATCAGTATCTTAGCATCCCTTATAATATTTGAAAATTTAAAGGAAGGTAATCCAGACTGTCTGACCCCGTAAAAATCCCCTGGGCCTCGCATCTCAAGGTCAATTTCAGCAAGCCTAAAACCATCACTATATCTTTCCATCGCCCGGATACGCTTCAAACCTTCCTCACTAACTTTTTCGCCATAAATAAGAAAACAATAAGACTGTTTGTCACTTCGCCCTATCCTCCCTCTTAGCTGATGAAGTTGTGCAATACCAAACCTTTCCGCATTCTCAATTACCATAATCGTTGCATCCGGCACGTCCACCCCGACCTCAATAACCGTAGTAGAAATAAGGACTTTGATTTCCTTATTCTTAAATTTCTCCATAACTTCTTTTTTTTCCAAACTCTTCATTTTCCCGTGTAAAAGACCTACGTTTTTACTACCAAAGATCTTTGAAAAGTTTTCGTATCCCATGACGGCAGCCTTTAAATCCATCGCTTCACTTTCATCAATTAAAGGGTAAACCACATAAGCTTGATTACCTATATCCAGCTCTTTTTTGATCGCATCTACAGCAACCGCTATTCTCCGCTCACTTAACGCTTTTGTTATTATAGTTTTTCTACCTGGAGGAAGTTGGTCAATAATCGAAATATCCAGATCACCATAAAGGGTAAGAGCTAATGTCCTTGGAATCGGTGTGGCACTCATTAAAAGGATATCGGGGTTAAAACCCTTATCCGACAAAGCCTTTCTTTGAAGCACTCCAAATCTATGTTGCTCATCAATTATGGCAAGACCAAGCTTATTAAAAACAACATCTTCTTGAATAATAGCATGCGTCCCAAAAATAAAATCAATCTCATGATTTTTAATATGATTTTTAATATTTTCCTTTTCTGACTTTTTAACTGCACTCGTCAGCAATGCACTTGTAAAATTGTTATTAATTAATTTATTAAAATTGTTAAAGTGCTGCTCCGCAAGAATTTCAGTAGGAGCGATAACTGCTACTTGGTAACCATTTAATATAGCAACAAGAGCCGCTATAAATGAAACAATAGTCTTCCCACTACCAACATCGCCCTGAATTAATCTGTTCATTTGACTTTGACTTTTCATATCATTAAAAATATCACGTAATACATTTCTCTGGGCATTTGTAAGCTTAAACGGGACAAACGGCTTTATTCTTTCCAAAAAACTTCTTTCAATATTAAATTCTATCCCTTTATTTTTTTGGTAATTGTGCTTTTTGACTGCAAAACCCAGTTGAAGATAAAAAAGCTCTTCAAAAATAAACCTTTTATGATAAATAGATTGAAACAAATTAAGTTCATTGACATTTTCCGGCTCAGCTGGAAAATGTATCCCTTTCAATGCCTGCTTTATCTCAGGAAAACCATACTTCTTTAAAATGTATTCTGGAAGACTTTCATACAAATATTCAAAATAACTCTCATATGTATTCTTAACTAAATTACAAAATATTTTATTTTTTATTTTAGTCCCTACAGGATATTTAACTCTTATTTTATCTATTTCAGTTGTATCAATAAATTCCGGATGAACAATACTTTCTAATCCTCTAAAATTTTTTACCTCGCCATAAAGAGACAGCTTATTACTACTTTGTAAAAAAGGAAGAGGATATTTTTTACTGTAATTAAACCATACTCCTGAAAAATGTTCACCATTTTCACCTTGGAAGATGACTAAAAGGTAATTTTTACCAAATTTTGTTTTTACGTACTCGTGTGAAACATATTTTCCCGTAAGTATTTTTTTACCAAAATTATTAGAAGACACATATTCGTATTTATTCGGAAAAAATAAAAGCAAGTCGTTTACGGTCTTTATATTTATACTGTGCAGATTAGCCTTTAACTTTTCACCTACCCCTTTTATCTTATCAACAGGAAAATTCAATACGGACAAGTCAGATTTATTATCTTGAGAAACAAGACTGATATATAAATCGGAAATCAGTTCATCAAGTATTACTGTTTTGAAATTGTTGGATTTTAATATTTGCAATATCTTATCAGCAAGATGTTTATCAATATTATTTACTACCAAAAGAAGCGAATTTAGTGTATTTATAGTATCGCTATACAGTGGCGCGGGATTTTTCTTTAATAGCAGTATCCTTTTTTTCAGTTCACTAATATAGTCCATTTATTAAATAGAATTAAATTGCCTCTGCTCATACGGTGAAAATACTTTAGTAATATCCAAAAGTATAATCATGCCTTTTTCAGTCTTAGCCACACCATTTATATAGTTGGAATCAATATTTACTGCAAGAGCAGGCGCATCTTCGATTAAATTTTTCTCTATTCGTAAAACCTCTTCAACTTCATCTACAAGAAAACCAATTTTTTTATTATTAATGTTTGTTATAATAATTCTGCTTGTCTGGGAATCGTTTACTATACCTAATTTCAACTTTTTCTTTAAATCGACAACAGGAATAACTCGACCTCTAATATTTACAATTCCTTCGATAAAATCCGGAGCTTTAGGAACAGGGGTAATTTCTGTCTTTCTTAAAATTTCTTCAATTACCATTATATCTATAGCATATTTTTCAGAGCCTAACTTAAAACCAACAAATTGACTGATGTCTGCCATGTTCTAACCCTCCGATTTTTAAAAATTATAAAATAGAAATTTAAATTTGTAAATGCATTATCAAAATAAAACGAAAAACGTTAGGTATACAAAGGGGGACAATTATCAGTGATAATTATCCCCTTATATAAAAAAACTTTATTATGCTAATATTCTGTCTTTATTTATAGGTCTATTTTTTTCATCAACCTGAATAACTATAGGTTTGTAATTTTCCAGCTCTTCTTCATCATAAAGTCCATAAGAAACAATAATTACCATATCCCCAGGCTGTACCATTCTGGCAGCAGCACCATTCAAACAAATTTCACCGCCGCCTCTTTTACCGTCAATAGTGTAAGTTGAAAATCTTGCACCATTTGTTATGTTATAAATATCCACTTTTTCGTAAGTCTTAATATTTGCTAAGTCCATCAAATCCTTATCAATTGTAATACTCCCCTCATAATGAAGGTCTGCATCTGTAACTGTAGCTCTGTGAATCTTTGATTTAAACATCTCTCTTTTCATAGATCACTCCTAATTTATTTTAAACACATTATTATCTATAAGTCTTGCCTTTCCTACAAAAACTGCCAATGCCATCAAAAAATTACCATTTATCTCTTTTATATCTTCAAGTGTTTCAGGGTCAACAATTTCAATATAGTCAATCTTAGTAAAAGGAAATCCTTCAATATAATTAGCTACCTCTCCCTTTATTTTATTTGAATCTTTGACACCCTTTGAAAGTAACTCTTCTACAAGTGCAAATGATTTATTTAGAGAAAGTGCGGACATCCTCTGCTCTTCAGTCAAATAAACATTTCTGGAACTCATGGCAAGCCCGTCCTCTTCTCTTACAATCGGACAGCCAACAATATTTGTGTCTATATTTAAATCATCAACAACCCTTTTAATAACAAGGAGTTGCTGATAATCCTTTAACCCAAAATATGCATTATCAGGTGCTACAATATTTAACAACTTTGTCACTACAGTGGCAACACCGTCAAAATGACCCGGACGACTTTTGCCGCAAAGTTTATCTGTAAGAATACTTAAAGAGACTTTTGTAAAAAATCCATTGGGATACATTTCTTGAACGCTTGGATAAAAAATGATATCACAGTCCTCTTTTTCTAAAAGAGATTTATCCCTCTCAAAATCACGTGGATATTTATCCAAATCCTCATTAGGCCCAAATTGGGTAGGGTTTACAAATATACTGCAAACAACGATATTATTTTCAGACTTTGCCTTCTTAATTAGGCTCAAATGCCCTTCGTGCAGATAACCCATTGTGGGGACAAAACCGATTTTCTTCCCCTCTGATTTAGCTTTTTTTATTGTCTTCCTTAAATCTTCAATTTTATTTATTACAATCATATTGTTACCTCAAAAATGAGTGCTTTTCTTCAGGAAAAATCGAACCCTTTACTTCAGACATATAGTTCTTTGTAGCCTCTCTTATAACATTACCAACACTTGCATACTGTTTTACAAATTTCGGTGTGAAATCATCGAAAATTCCAAATATATCCTGAAAGACCAAAATCTGACCGTCACAATTGACACCGGCTCCGATACCGATTGTCGGAATCTTTATGTTTTCAGTTATTTTTTTACTCACATCCGCAATAACACCTTCAAGGACAATAGAAAAAGCTCCTGCCTCTTCAATGGCAATTGCGTCTTCCAAAAGTTTTTCATCATTATCCCTGCCTTGAATCTTATACCCACCTTGAGCTAAAACCTGCTGAGGCATAAGCCCAATATGTCCCATTACATTTATTCCCATACTAACGAGCTTTTTCACTAACGGAGCAATCTCTTTCCCACCTTCAAGCTTTATAGCTTCCGCTCCACTTTCTTTAATTACCCTTACGGCATTGTTTATTGCCTGCTCATCGGAAACCTGATAACTACCAAAAGGCATATCCGCCACAAGAAATGCCCTGCTAATGGCTCTTTTTACCGATTTAGTGTGATATATAATCTCATCAACCGTAACAGGGATGGTGCTTTCATATCCGTTCATTACCATACCAAGCGAATCGCCAACTAAAATCAAATCAATACCGCTTTCGTCGAGAAGTTTTGCAGAAGAATAGTCATATGCCGTAAGGCATGCTATCTTCTCATTATTCTTCATCCTCTTAATATGGTTAACAGTTATTTTTTTTATTTCAACATGTTTACTCAAATTAAACCTCCATACAAAAAAAGCCTTCCGGCATAACCGGAAGGCTGTAATTTATCATATATAACAGTCTTCATGTCTCGGTCCAGCCGGATCCAAGCATACTTTAATTACTTTAAAAACTTAAAAGGTATGCACCGCTGTTGCATCCAAGGGGTTAATATATATATTTACTCAATTTGTCAATCTCTAAATGCAATTTTTTAAGTAAACTTAATTAAAAGCTTGGTGGCGTACCAACCCAAAATGCTCTTAATTTTTCGTCAGTCTTGTTTTTAAGTTTATGGGGCAAATTTGAACTAAAATAAATTGATTCCCCCTCTTTTAACACATACTCATCATTTCCGATAACAACAGTTAAAACACCTTTTATAACGTAACCAAACTCTTCGCCAGTATGCCTGTAATAATCTGAACCGGTTTCAGAATGAGGGTCTATCTCAACTATCATTGGCTCTAACTTTCTATTGACAAGTTTTGTTGCCAAAAAGGCCATTGAAAGACTTTTATTTTTCAAAATCTTATAGTCGCTCTCAGTAAATTTATGCACAATATTTCTCTCGTCTTCAAAGAGTTCACTTATAGTGGTACCAAGAGCGTAGCAAATCTTTTTTAGTGATGATATAGACGGGGAGTTCTTACCGTTCTCAATCTGACTAATAAAACTCTTTGTAAACCCAGTTTTTTGAGAAATATCCTCAAGGGTCATGCCTAACTTTTTTCTAATATCTTTTAATTTAGCTCCATAACTCATTTTAACTCCTTGCATTTTATTTATATTTAAATTATATATTAAAATTATGAGAAATAGTCAAGGACTTAAGTTAAATTTAGTAAATTTCCTTATTGTTGTATTTCTGGCAGTTTTAAACATTTTCTTCATACTGTATTTAATTTATAATCAATTCTACTTATTATTATCCAGTGCAATTATTTTTGAGTCTATTATTATTGGAATATTTGCTCTTTACGCACTCAATAAATACAAAACAGTAAAAAATGAATTGAGTCACTGTATTGTTGAGTTGGAAAATTTAAAGCAAGAGCATGAAAAAATGTTAGCTCTTAATAAAGAAGCCATGAGTGAGCTCGAAACATCAAATGCAGAATTAAAAGCCTTAAACTTGCAGCTGATAAAATCAAGAAAAGAGCTGCAGGAAATTTCCGATTACAGAGGAAAATTTTTAGTTAACGTATCTCATGAGTTACGCACCCCACTCAATGCAATTATCGGGTTTACAACCATAATGACTGCCGATGATTATGACACTAATTCAGGTGACTTTAAAGAGATGTTAAAAGTTATACACGAATCAAGCAAAAGACTGCTTAATTTGATAAATAATATCTTAAATATTGCAAAACTTGAAACCGATATAACTGAAATCAAACCGGAGCCGGTATCTTTTGATAACATATACCATTCTATTGTTTCTGTTGGCAAAGGACTTCTTGCTGATAACAATAAAGTGATTTTCATTTATGAATCGGATGATAATTTACCCAAAGTAATTGCAGATGAAAAAAATTTATTGAGAGCACTAACTCAATTTATAGATAATGCGGTAAAATATACGGATAAAGGTGAAATACTTTTTAAGGCAACAAATCTGCTTGATTGTGTTGAAATAATTATAAAAGATACAGGTGCAGGTATCCCTGAATCAAAACTAAAAGAGCTCACAGAGCCATTTTTGTCACAATTTAACGAGGAAGGTAAATTGGAAAAATTAGACACAGAAAAGTTGGGCTTTAGTTTTGCAGTTGCTAAATACCTGATAGAGAAAATGGGCGGAGAATTTTTTATCGACTCTAAAGAAAATGTAGGGACAGTAATTAAAGTAAGATTGAAAAAGGCATAATATGGAAAATGTTGAAAAAAGACTCAAATTAAAACCAAAAATAGGAAACAATGCTTTTATAGCAAAAAACGCTATAATCCTTGGAGATGTCACAATAGGAGATAATGTAAGTATTTGGTATAACGTAGTAATACGAGGGGATGTAAATTATATCAAAATAGGCAAAGACTCAAATATCCAAGATGGAGCCATAATACATGTTACCAAAGACAAATTTCCTACAGAAATAGGTGAAAGGGTCACTATCGCTCACAGTGTAACCTTACACGGATGTAAAATAGAAGATGACTGCCTAATCGGAATTGGTGCCATAATTATGGATAATTCAGTTATTGCAAAAAATTCACTTGTAGCAGCCGGCGCTGTAGTTCCCCCCAATAAAAATTATCCAGAAAACAGTTTAATCGTGGGCAATCCTGCAAAAGTAGCAAGAGAGCTTACAGAAAAGGATTTAGAAATGATTAGGAGCAACGCGGATAGATATTTACACTATAAAGATATCTATCTTAAACTTAACATAGATTAGCTTTTAAACTGTATATTCTTAACCCTGACAGACAAAACCTTTGAATCATCATTAATCAAACTTTCAGCATAATGAGGGATTTTAGAATTGAAAGCTATACTGTCCCCCTCTTTTAATTCAACGGTATTGTTATTCAAATACATTCTGATATTTCCGCTTAATAAAAACATAAACTCATAACCTTCATGACTAAACAACTTCTTTTCGCCGGAACTTGGCTTGATAGAAACGATGAAGGTTTCAAACAGGTCATTATTTTTAATAGATGCCAATTCTTCGTAAAGATAGCCATGCTTAGCACCTTCTCTAAAAACAAATTTCCTTTTATCTGACGGAACAAGATAGTAATCTTTATAATTTATTTCCTCTTCAAAAAAATAAGTCATCTTAACGTTCAGCACCTTCGCAATTTTGGCAAGGGTATTTATCGGAGGAGTTACCACATTATTTTCAATCTGAGAAATTAAAGCTTTAGAAAAGCCGGTCATATTGGCAACATCCTGTAAAGTCAACTCCCTTTCATTCCTCAACTTTTTTACTCTCTCACCAATATTTATCTCAAAATTATTCATAACTCACTTCCTGTTTGACTATAATTATCTTTTTTAAGTTTAAATAAATTAGAGCTCATTTGTCAAGTAAATTATTAATTTTTTTAAATATCACTTAACTGTCTTGAAACTAAATTTAAGATTACTTCTTCAGGGATGTAATGAGGTTGGTCAATTTCCATAAACTTAGAATTTTTAAAACTATTAAGAAAATTCAATATACTCTTTCTCTTAATTAACTGATCAGCACACCCGTATACGACAAGAATATTCTTAGCAGTCGAACCTTCATTTATTTTTGAAGATTTGAGATAATTTAACCCTTCAATAAGATTATTTAAATATTTCTCTGAGGGCTGAGCAATCGGTATAACACCTGCTTTAGCCTGAAAGTACTTAACTGTTTTAGCAAAATCTTTATTAAGCCCCTTAATGATAATATCTATATTCTCTTCAGAAAAAGATTCAACAAAATGCATATATGGTGCAATTAGTATAATTTTTTCCCACTTATCACCAAATGTATCAATATATTTTGAAATAATATGTGCTCCGGCTGACCATCCGATTAGAGTCTCTCCACCATTATCGACTTCACCCAACACATAGTCTATATTGTCAACAAAAGGTTCAAAAAAAGTAAATTTTTTAGAAATGGCAGGAAAATATTCTTTTGTAAACGACCAATCAGAAATAA
The DNA here is from genome assembly GCA_022813675.1 of Deferribacteraceae bacterium V6Fe1. Taxonomy (GTDB): domain Bacteria; phylum Chrysiogenota; class Deferribacteres; order Deferribacterales; family Deferrivibrionaceae; genus Deferrivibrio; species Deferrivibrio metallireducens. Next base: position 1,946,667 of record CP063375.1, read on the forward strand.
AAATATTTTTCATTATTTTTGCCTTCTTGTTTAGAATAAAAACGCGCCCTGGAGGAGTCGAACCCCCAACCTTTTGATCCGTAGTCAAACGCTCTATCCAATTGAGCTAAGGGCGCTAATTAGTGAGGCTTGTTTATATTAATTTTTAATTGGCTTGTCAATTGTTTTTTGGCTGCCATCACCCCATTTTTTGCACCTTTAAGCTACAAGTAAACTTTTCTTTCTTTTCATTTTTCCTAACTCATTAATCCGATGTCTTTTTTCCTTAATCTTAAAATAATAATCCAATTTAAAATAACACACTTTATCTGATTCATAAATCTTTTCCCTAAACCTAAAAAGTCGTTCTTTAGATGATAATAACAAGTTCATTAACCCATCTGAAATTCGATAATAAATAAATTTACATACAACCTTACCCTTACTATTAAATTTCTCCCTTTTTGCCATATTCTCTAAAAGTTTTGAAACAATTGTATCTTTCTCTATTTGGCTTAATACATTCCAACAAAAGGATACTAACGATAATATAGTCTTTAAAGATTCAAACTTCCTCACAAGACACTTTTCCAGCCCAAATTGCTGTTTCATAAATCTATAGCTTTCTTCTATTTTCCATCTCTTAAAATAAGATTTAATCCTAAAGTAAGCCTCCTTACTGCTACTTATGTGGCCTTCACATAAAAAATAAAGTTTATTCTTATTACCATGAAAGCTCACACTAATAACTGTAACTGCTCGATTGTTGTAGTAACATTTTGCATAACCATAAGAAATACCACCCTTCTTGTAACGCCTGTTTATTATACCATTGCAAATTTTATATACTGACATCTTCTCGCCCTTATATTCTAAATGCCTCTTACCTGTGCTCCTAATAACAAAATTTAAATCTTCTCGAAGAAGATATCTTAAAATTACTCCCTGTCATAACCCCTATCAAATACAAATAAACCCTTATTTCGAAACTTATCTTTTAATTTATCCAGCATATTTAAGGTCTCTGTATTCTCACTTTTAAAGTCTTGAGATTTAGAACTATAAGCATCTAAATATAATGAAAATAAACGTTTGCTACTGGGGCTATAACACACTGCATGATTTAAATGGAAGCCATTAGCAATACGACCACTACTACCATCGTGGACTTTACCAATAAGCTCAAAGTTTCTACCATAATTGTGAACCAAATCTCCACCATCAATTGATATTATTAACCTGGAATCTGATTCTGTTTCTTTAAGTGCGTAATCAATATTATATGCATTTGAAATAGCAAGTAGATGTGAATAATTAAATGTATTTCTTTGCAACCGCTTTAATGTGTGTTTAATTCCACACTTCTCATTTAAATAACCAGATATGGCAGTAAGATTTAAACTGCGAGTAGCAAAACAACCTGAAATAATCTCAAGAATATACTTTTGTTGCGGCTTTGTGAGATAATCATGAAGGTTTCTTGTAGTGTTTAACATTTTTCCCTTCACATTTTTAGTAATTTCACCTATCATAAACTGCCTCCATTTTGTTGTTATTGTTGCTTTTTTCGTTAAAATCATAATACAACATCTTGGAGGCATTATCAATTATAAATACCTGTCAAATAACATTTCTTATGTAAAAATGGGGTGATGCCAGTTTTTTGGGTATTATTCAGGTATTTTAGGGTTGTTTATTGGACTTGGCTTTATCGGTTATTGTTTTATAGTTACCCATAATATTAAATAAATTATCTTAAAACAAAAAAATACTTGCATTAAAAATTAATTAGTATATACTTCACATTAGAGTTGGTAGTACAGCAGTTTAAAAAAACTAGTAAGCCGTGCGTCCAGCACGGCTCTTTTTTTATACTGCAAAAATATTTTATAATTAGCGAGGTAGAAATGCTCAAAGGGACAGTTAAGTGGTTTAACGACACAAAAGGTTTTGGATTTATCACACAGGAAAATGGTGAGGATGTATTTGTTCATCACACTTCAATTCAGAAAGAAGGTTTTAGAACTTTGGCTGAAGGTGAAAGAGTTCAGTTTGAAATTGAAAAAACCGGTAAGGGACCTGCAGCAGTTAATGTTGTAAGTCTTTAATCTTAAAGATTTTAAGCGGGCTTAATGCCCGCTTTTTTATTGTCTTATTTATATTTCCCCCAAGCTCTTTCAAAATTAGTTGATTTTAAATTTATTTTTTGTATTCTCTAAAAGTTACTAATATCTTAGAAGGTGAAAAATGTTTAACTTGTTTATATTTGACCTTGATGGCACAATTCTTGATACCATTGAAGATATTCATGATTCACTCATAGAAACGTTAAGGTATTTTAATTTAAAAACTTTCGATATTGAAACTACAAAAAGTTATGTAGGTGATGGGTTTAAAATGCTTGTTAAAAGAGCAATAGGAAACAGCTCTTTTAAAGATGAATATGAAAAAAAATTTAGAGAAATTTATCAAGAAAAACAAATTAACAAAACAAAACCTTTTGAAAATATTTTTAAAGTATTTGAATACTTAAAATCCCAAAACAAAATAATGGTAATATTATCAAATAAAGCATTTAAAAATACTGATTATCTTGTCAAACACTACCAATTAGATAATTATTTTGATAACTGGTATGGAGCTGACTCATTTCCTGAGAAAAAACCATCCCCTAAACCTATTATCTCTATATTAAATCAATACAACTTTTCTTCAAGTGAAGCTATTATAATAGGTGATAATTACACTGATATAGAAGCCGGAAAAAATGCTAATATTAAAACTTGTTTTTGCGAATATGGTTATGGTAAGCTAAGCGGTGTAATGCCAGATTTTAGAGCAAAAGATATTGCTGAATTAATTAATATATGCAAACAAAGGTAGAATTATGAAAAAATTAGCTATTAAAGCCAAATATATTTATTATAACAATAAAATTCACACGGACAAATTCCTTTTAATTAATAATAATCTTATTGAAGGTATTAGTAATCAACTAACTGATGGTGAATATGAAGTATTGGATAAAGGGAATTCAGGGATATTTCCTGCTTTTATAAATACCCATACTCACCTTCCGATGTCATATTTCAGAGGTCTTGCTGATGACTTACCTTTAAAGTCATGGCTTGAAGAGCATATTTGGCCAGCAGAGAGCAAAATGCTAAATGAAGAGTTTGTTTATGACGCGACTACATTAGCAGCAGCTGAAATGATAAGATCTGGAACAATATGTGCTAATGATATGTATTTCTTTTCCAAATACATAGGAAAAGCCTTAAAAGATGTTGGATTAAGGGGTGTTGTTGGTGGTGGTGTGCTAGATTTCCCAACAAAATTTGCAAAAAATTCTGATGAATATCTTAGAAGAATCGAAGAATTAATCGAAGAATTTGAAAATGATGAATTAATAAATATTTCCATTTGCCCACACGCAGCCTACACAGTAAACCCTGATAATTATAAAAAATGTATAGATTTTGCAAATAAATACAACATACAAATACATACACATCTAGCTGAAACAGAGTGGGAAGTAAATGAAATAAGTAATAGATACGGAAAAACACCTGTAAGATTATTTGATGAAATCGGGTTGTTTGATACAAATACAATTTTTGCACATGTCATTTGGGTTGATGATGAAGAAATAGAGATTTTAGGAAGAAAAAAAGCAAATATTGCTGCTTGTGTAAAAAGTAATCTAAAACTTGCAAGCGGATTTATAAAAGCTCAAAAGCTACAAGAAGCTGGAGCAAATATTACCATTGCAACTGACGGTAATGCAAGCAACAATAGTCTTAACATGTTTGAAGAAATGTCTACCTTCGCAAAAACACAAAAAGGTCTAAACTTAAACCCCACCATAATGAATGCAGAAAATGTTTTTAATATGTCCACAAAAAATGCGGCAAAAGCACTAAATTTAAGTAAATGTGGGGAGTTAAAAAAAGGTAATTTTGCAGATTTTATGATTGTTTCTTTTGACGATATAAATATGTTGCCTGTTTACAATCCAATATCACACTTAGTTTATACTGCTGAGCCTTCTAATGTAACTGATGTTTTTGTGAATGGACAATGTCTATTAAAAGATAGAAAGTTTACTACGATTGATATTGAACAAGTTAAAGAAAAAGCAAAATATTGGAGTAAAAAGATAAGGAGCTGAAATGAAAAACTATTCGGTTTACCAAAACCCATTAACTGAAAGATACACAAGCAAGGAGATGCTTGAGCTTTTTTCAGCACAAAAGAAATTCTCAACATGGAGAAAGCTTTGGATTGCTTTGGCTGAGTCTGAAAAAGAGCTTGGACTTAACATAACTCAAGAGCAAATTGATGAGATGAAAGAAAATATCAATAATATTGATTTTGAGTATGCAGCGGAAATGGAAAAAAAGTTTAGACATGATGTTATGGCTCATGTTCATACTTTTGGAAAAGTCTGTCCCAAAGCTATGCCAATAATTCATCTTGGTGCAACAAGTGCATACGTTGGTGATAATACAGATCTAATTGTAATGAAAGAAGGGCTTGAAATAGTAGTTAAAAAGTTAGTTAATGTCATCAATAATATTAAGCAATTTGCCTTGAAATATAAAGACTTGCCTACATTAGGATTTACTCACTATCAACCTGCTCAATTAACTACGGTAGGCAAAAGAGCTTGTTTGTGGCTTCAAGATTTTGTATTGGACTTTGAAGAGCTTGAGTTTGTAAAAGAAAACTTAAAATTTAGAGGGGTTAAAGGGACTACCGGGACACAGGCATCATTTTTAAATCTATTTGAAGGAAATCATGAAAAGGTAAAAAAGCTTGACGAGCTGGTATCTAAAAAGATGGGATTTGAAAAGGTATTAAAGATTGCCGGTCAAACATATACAAGAAAACAAGATACTAAGGTATTAAAAGCACTTGCAGGGATAGCTGAATCAGCTCATAAAATGGCAACTGATTTGAGATTACTGCAAAACCTCAAAGAGATTGAAGAGCCTTTTGAAAAAAGTCAGATTGGTTCAAGTGCGATGGCTTACAAAAGAAACCCTATGAGGAGTGAAAGAATTTGCTCACTCTCAAGGCATGTAATTACTCTGACTATCAACCCATATTTTACGCATGCTACTCAATGGTTTGAGCGCTCTCTTGATGACTCAGCCAATAGAAGAATCACTATTCCTGAAGCTTTTATGACAATTGATGCTATTCTTGAGCTTCTTTACAATGTTACAAACGGACTGGTTGTTTATGAAAATATGATTTTAAAGCATATTATGGAAGAGTTACCATTTATGGCAACAGAAAATATTATTATGGCTTCAGTTAAAAAAGGTGCCAGCAGACAGGATATGCATGAAATAATCAGAAAACATTCCATGGAAGCAGGTAAAGTCGTCAAAGTTGAAGGAAAGCCTAATGATTTGATACAAAGGCTGATTAATGATAAAGAAATCCCTCTTAGTAAAGAGGAGATTGAAAATATGCTTAATCCTAAGGATTTTATAGGTAGAGCTTCTGAGCAAGTTGAAGATTTTATTGAAGCTGAAGTAAATCCTATTATCGGTAAATATAAAAATTGCCTTGGACTTAATGTTGAAATAAAGGTTTAAAAGGAGGATTATCTATGAAAGCAGTACTTTTAAAAGGTTTTGGGGGACTTGATGTTTTAACTGTAGGTGAGGCAGAAAAGCCCACACCTAATGATGACCAGGTATTAATTAAAGTAGCAGCAACATCTATCAACAGACCTGATTTAGTTCAAAGAGAAGGTAAATATCCACCCCCTCCTGGGGACTCAGAAATACTTGGCCTTGAGGTAGCAGGAGTTATTGAAGAAGTTGGCAAAAACGTTACAGGATGGAAGAAAGGTGACAGAGTGGTAAGTCTTGTTGGCGGTGGCGGATATGCAGAATATGCTGTAGCCTACGGAAATCATCTTATTCCAATCCCTGAAAATATGACATTTGAAGAGGCTGCTTGTATATGTGAATCATATATAACCGCTTTTTTAAATATTTTTATATTAGGCGAGTTTAAAGATGGACAAACTGCTATTTTACACGGCGGTGGCGGCGGAGTTAATACTGCGGGGATTCAGCTTTGCAAAGCCCTTACCCCTAACTCAAAATTAATCGTTACCGCACACCCTTCAAAAATTGAAAATGTAAAAAAGCTTGGTGTAGACCTTGTAATTGATTACACATCAACAGATGATTTTTCCACTATTGTTAAGGAATTTACCAATAAAAAAGGTGTTGATCTTATTTTAGACCATGTAGGAGCAAAGTATTTGGCACCAAACATGAATTCTTTAGCTTACAAGGGGAAGCTTGTTATAATAGGGGTAATTAGCGGTATTAAAGCTGAGCTTAATCTTGCACTTATGATGGTAAAAAGACAGCATATTATAGGTTCCGTTTTGAGGTCAAGACCAGTAAGTGAAAAAGGTGAAATAGTATCAGAGTTTATAAGGGTAGCTTTGCCAAAATTTGCTGATGGCAGCATAAAACCTATAATTTCAAAAGTATTTACAATAGATGAAGTTGTTGAGGCTCACAGAATGATGGAAGAAGATAAACATTTTGGTAAGATAGTTTTAAAAATTCAGGATATCTAACAAATTATAAGTCAATTTAAATATTTCGTTAAGGTAGCTCTAATATGGGGCTGCCTTAATGTTTATAAAAATAGCTAAACTCTTTTATTAATGAATACAGTCTTTGCTTCTTTTTATTAATAAAATCCCTATCAGTCACTTCATTATAGTTTTGGTCATAAAGAGTCATATTTAGTGATTTATGCGTTTCATAAGAAAAATATAATACAGACTCGTTGTCAATTATTCCGCAATTACTCCAGTTGCAACTAATTACATATTCCCTTAGAGGCATATCAAACATATTTGCACCAAAGGAGTAATCTTTGTGAGGATTGCTTACCCCTACCAAATCTAATACTGTCGGTACAAAATCATAATGTGAAGTCATTGTATTAATGTTTTTAGGCTCTTTTTTGGGGAAGTAAACTATAAATGGCACCTTAGTTTGGTATTTACCAAAACTGTTGTTATGCCCAAAATGCCCTTCTTCATAAAATTCTTCACCATGATCCCCAGTAATCACTACAATTGTATTTTCTAAGTCCCCCTTCTCTTTTAAATAATTAAAAATATCTCCTACAAGGTAATCGTCATAGTACACTGAATTTAAATAAGCATTTTTTACTGCTGTGATATTTTTTTTACCTATTATAAGATAATTTGCTTCCTTTCCATTTGTATGAAATTTTTCAAACTCTTTAGGATACTCCCTTGCATGAGGTGCATCAAAAAAAATAAAAGAAAAATACGGTTTGTCAGATGTATAATTATCTCTAAATTTTTTAAATCTATCCACTAATATTTTTTCTCTCAATGGCTTGTCATTAGTATCAAAAGTATCTTCAACAGATTCAGGTATATCAATAAAAACAGTCTTTCTAAACTCAGGAAAAGTTAAAAGTGTCGCGGATAATATTTTAAAATTATAGCCCAAATCTTTTAATACATTAAAAATTACCGGTCCCTGTCTATTATTAAGAAAATCATGCCAATAATAACCGTATAACCCGTAAAAAAGAGAAAATATGCCAAATCGAGTTGAATTACCCCCTGAATAGTGATTTTGAAAATTTTGTGATATTTTACTTATTTTATAGATATTTGGCGTAACTTCATCATTAATCATATCAAATCTCAAACTGTCAATTACTACAACTAAAATATTTTTAGGACTATCCACCTTATTTTTAATAGTAATTTTACTCTTTGGGTAATCAAGATTGGTTTTTGTAATTTCAAGCCCTTTTTCCTTATTGATATCAATCTTCAATACTTTTTTGGCAAACCCTCTGACCGTCAAGGGCTGGTATAATGGATAAACTTTTGTATACCTTGTTACATTTTGAATATTATATATATCACAAACAGCATAGCCAACCTTTTCAATAGCAGTCAAAAGAATTAAACTTAAATAGAATAATAAGATAGATTTGGGTTTCAAGTTTATTTTTGGACCGTACTTTACTATTATAATTTCAAAAATAATTATTAATAAAACTAAAAAGATAGACGTTATAGTCGTAGACATACCCAATTGTACGGAATCCCAAAATCCCGGCGTTGTAATCATTCCAATAACCATTGCATTGAAGTGAAACCCGTAAATTCTATAAATACCCAAATCTACAAGTAAAAATATTAATATTATTGTATTTGATATAAAAATAACTGATTTTTGAAACCTTCTTGTCAACAATATAAAAGGTAAGTTTATAACAATTAATACAAAAATAAACATAAATGTATTTGAAAGTGCCGACAATACAATAAATATTTTTGAATACAATGCATTACTTTTTATTGAGAATAAATAAAATAGCAGATGTAAACATAAGATAAGAAAAAAATTAACTAATTGAGTCTTAAAAAGCACATATAACCTTTCTTTCACATTATCCTCTTGGTTTATATATAGTCAAATCTGACGTTATCAATCTTATCAGTAAGTCCTTTCCTTTAAAATTCACATAATCACCATCAATTTGGGCATCCGTAACATTTTCAACCTTAATGACATTGGTGAGAAATATAGGTAAACATTTATAAAATGTAAATATATGAATTAGGTATTTTAAAATTTCCGTAAAATTATTTTTCTCTACCATCAATACCTTAAAATAATTGGATTTTTTATTATAAATCTTAAAAGAGCCTGCATATAGATTTCCGATATTTACAATCATATGGCATGGTTTATAAGATTTCTTATCAAAAAAAACGTTAATTGGACTATATTTCATAAGTATGCTTTTTATACCTGAAACAACATATGCGTATCTGCCTATATATTTTTTTAAATTTAAGCTGACATTTTTCACAGTAATAGCATCAAGCCCAAACCCCAACATCTGTATAAAAACCTTATCACCTGCTATTCCAATTTTCATCGGCAAAACACCGGAACTAATATCAAACCTTTGCAAGGCAGACTTGTAGTCAGAACCAATTGAAAGCTCACGACATAAAACATTAACCGTGCCAAGCGGAATAAAATATACCTTAGTCTTAACTTTGTTATAATATAGCCCTTCAACAACATCCCTTATAAATCCGTCTCCGCCGATTATAAGCACAAACTCAAATCTTCCAGACTTGAAAAAATCTTTGGCAAAACCCTGATATTCAGATTTTACCGGAATAAAATTTATTGAATAGTTATCTCTAAAGTATTTTATAATATAATCTATCTTATCATTATCAAAACTGCCGCTGGCTGGGTTATAGATTGCATAAAAACTCATTTTTTTAACTTCACCTTTGGAAAAAGCATAGGCACGTTTTTTTTATACTTTTTATAAGTATCACCAAAAATATTTATCAATTTTCTTTCCTCATTTATTGCCCCTAAAATAAAATATATGGTAAGAATAACGTTTGTTATCAAATCCTTAAAATAAAGTGGCCTTCCCCATAAAAGTAAAATACCAGCAAGATAATAAGGATGCCTTACAATACTTAAAATCCCTTTATCAGTTATTAGGTCAGCAGATTCAAAATAATATTTCTCTTTATTTTTGTAATACATCTTAATCTGCTTTAATCCCAAAAAAGAGTCATTATCATAAGATTTAGAAGCTACATACCCCACTATAAGACCAACAGCACCAATTAAGTATAAAAAGAGGCTATACGGAAAAGGCGGATAAAAAAAAGCCTCTTTTGGCAAACTTATGTAAATGGCAAATAAAGGAATTAGTAAAACGGTGGACAAAACAACATAGAAAAACCTGTACCACCACAATCTGTATATTTTCCCCATTAGTTTGTAGTCAGCCAACAAACTGTGTAACAGACAGTAAATAATGAGGAAAATTGAGTATAAATAATACAATTTCATCCTACAAAAATCGACTTATCCGCATCAACAAATTTAGCCAATTCGTCAATATACTTCCCAACATCAAGGGAAAAATCATTAACAAAAAGCTCAATATGCTTTTTTATGATTTCGTTATTCAGCTCTTGGGCATATTTTTTTATAAAGGGATATATTTTCATATAATTTTCTGAAGAAAAATTAATTGAGTTTCTGATTAGATTGCAAAAATCACCGGCAATATTTACCATATTTTTATTAATCAATATACACCCTAATGGGATTGGTAAATTATATTTACTCTCCCACAAATCTCCCAAATCAACAATCTTTGTCAAACCGTAATCTTTATATACAAATCTGCCTTCGTGAATAACAAGCCCTGCATCTATCTCACCATTTACAACAGCAGGCATAATTTTATCAAATCGCATCTCAATAAAATCATTTTCAAAATCCGAAAAAAAATGTCTGTAAATCTTAAAAGCTGAAGTATTAAACCCGGGAATACCTATTTTTGCTTTCTTTAGATTATCCTGATATCTGATTTTTTTTGACACCAAAATCGGGCCGCATCCAAAACCCAAGGCACCACCTGCTGTTAGCACCATATAATTTTCTTTGACTTTGTCAACTACACCGTAAGATACCTTTATAATGTCAAGTTTGTTTTTAATTGCCAAGTTATTCAAAACTTCAACATCATCAAGCACTACTTTTATGTCGTAGCGGTGTTCGATAAATCTATTAATAATTGGCCCGAATATGAAAGTATCATTCGGGCAAGTGGAGATGCCAAGTCTTAGTATCATTTCATATCCTAATTGGTTGGTAACGGTATTTTTCCAAAAAGATATTTAAGATCATCATCGAGAAATATAAGCCCGGCTCCGACAAATCCGCTTCTGGTATCATCGTTTAGAAAGTCATCATAACCTACATTTAAATATAAGTTTTTAGTAAAGTTATAATACAGGCTTGTCTTCATATGCGGTTTTCTGTCTGAACTACTGTCGGAAAAGTCATAAGCATCCAGAGAAAGTTGGAGTTTTTCATCATCAAATGGAAAATAATCCGCTCCGAGGCCAAACTCCGACTCCATAAGTCCTATTCTCAAATCCACTTTATCATAAAATCTTTGCACATATTGAGCTATAAAGGTTAATGAATTTTCCTTTCTTTTGGTTTCTTTTACAGAATAGGAGGTGCTTGTGGAGCTTGAAGGCCCTTCAATATAGTAAGGCACATCTCCGCTGTAATTATAAGTGGTGTTTGTTACGTATGCTTTCCCTTTGGTACTGGTAGCAAGACCCAAAAGATAATATTTATCTTTTCGAGGCTGGACTTTAAGCTTAAAATACCCTTTTGACTCTCCGGTATCCCACATCTTCTCACCACTGAAAGAGAGATAAAATTTAAACTTATCAAATTGAGTTACCATATTTTTCAACCCTTTTACAGTTTCCTTAACATCTTTGGCCGTCTCATTATCATTTAAAAGAGTCCCGATAGTGCCGTCCCCTTTGTTAATCTTATCTGTAATTTCGTTAATATTATCAACAGACTTCTCAAGCTTCGCAGTGACAGTCTTCATATTTTTAACCGTATCGGACAAATCGTCTTTAGAGCCTGCAACAAGATTGTCAATATTGCCAGTGATATTATTGACTTTTTGAGCAATCTCAGGAGTCTGAGACTTTAAAACTTTCGAAACCTCGGTCAAGTTTGCAATTAATTCATTTATGTTGGCTTGGTTAGCCAAGGTCATTTTATTGATGGTATTTGTTATTTGCTCCACATTATTAACAATTGAATTTATCTTCTTCTGATTTTCTTCTAAAATATACTTCAAACTCTCTGTTGAATATCTGACATTTTCAAGGGTCTTAGAGAGGTTTTCCTTCCCTTGCTGAGAGGAAAACACTTCATTTAAAGACTTAACAAGGGTACTTACTTCATCTGATATTTCGCCTAACTTGGCACTTAGCTGGTCAAAATCAACACTCTCTTTGGAATTCGTAATTACATCACCATTTTTTAAAGACGCGCTTGCTGAGTCTTCCCCTACCTGCTCAAGCTCAAGAAATTTTTCTCCCAAAAAACCGCTTGAACGAACAGCAACTCGTAAATTTGACGGCAAAATAACCCCTTCTTTGATTATCAAATCAAGTGCCACCTTTGAGTCTTCAAGCTGTATATCTTTAATAAAACCTACATCAACCCCCTTGAATTTTACAATGGCATCCTTTTCAAGCCCTGAAGCGTTATTAAGATACGCCTTTATAACGTTACCTTTTTGTTTACCAAAGCTTATATCTCCAACCTTTGTGGTCATATAACCAATTAATATTAAAGAAAGAACAACAAAGACACCTACTTTAGCTTCAAGTCCAAACTTCATAACCCAATACCCCTTTAAAAAATTTTAATAGGTCCATCCATAGAGCCGCTTAAAAATTGCTGGACATAAGGATTATCGGTAGTCCTTAAATCCTCAACAGTCCCGTTTATAACAGTTTTCCCGTCATAAATCATTGCCACATAATCAGCAATCTTAATAGTGCTGTCAATATCATGAGAAATGACAACGGAAGTAATATTGAGCTCTTTTTGAGTGTTGTAAATAAGATTGTCTACTACATCTTTCATAATCGGATCAAGCCCCGTTGTTGGCTCATCATACAAAATTATATCCGGCTCAAGGGCAATGGCTCTAGCAAGACCAACCCTTTTTCGCATACCTCCTGACAGTTCAGACGGCATTTTTTCTTCCACATTTTTAAGACCGACAACCCTCAATTTTTCTATCACAATATCTCTAATCTCTTTCTCTTTCAATTTAGTGTGCTCTCTAAGTGGGAAAGCCACATTTTCATAAACACTCATGGAATCAAAAAGAGCAGCATTTTGAAATAACATCCCAAACTTTTTTCTCACTTTAATCAAATCATTCTTATCTAATTTAGTAATATCAACTCCATCAACCAATATTTCACCCTTGTCAGGCTTGATTAGACCCATAATTTGCTTTAACAATACACTTTTTCCCGTCCCTGACGGACCAAGTATAACAGTAATAGCACCTCTTGGAATTAAAAGGTCTATCCCTTTATGAACCTCAAAATTACCAAAGCTCTTATAAAGCCCTTTTACTTCAATCTGAATATCAACATTTTCAATCATCTTTTATCCTAAAACATAAATGCTGTTAAAATATAGTCAAAAACAAGTATAAGCACACAAGATAAAACAACAGATTCAGTAGTAGCTTGCCCTACACCAGCTGCCCCACCCTTTGTATAAAATCCCTTATACGACCCGACAAGTGTGAGTATAAGACCAAAAACAAGCGCTTTAATCATACCGTTGTAAAAATCTTCAATACCCACATACCTATACATATTTTGCAAATACAATGTCTTATTTATGCCCAAGATATTTACCCCTACAAAATATCCGCCTATAGTGCCACAGAATACTGCCACTGCATTTAATATCGGCATAACAATTATTCCGGCAATAACTCTTGGTAATATCAGATATTGCACAGGCTCAACAGCCAGAGAATACAGTGCGTCAATCTGCTCAGTGACCCTCATAGTACCTATTTCAGCGGTGATAGCAGAGCCTGCCCTTGCAGCCACCATAATTGCACTTAACACAGGTCCCAACTCTCTTGCCATTCCAAGGGCGACAACAGTCCCTACCATATATTCGGCACCAAACTTGTTAAACCCAATATAACTTTGAAAAGCGAAGACCATACCGGTAAAAGTCCCAGTTAGTATAACTACCGACAATGAATTTATCCCGATAAATTCTATTTGCTTTAATAACAGCTTAAACCTGAAAGGCGGCTTAAAAGCCCATTTTATTGTCTCAATAAACAGCAAAAACATTCTGCCAGCGCCATAAATAAGGTTTGCAAAAGGGGTCCCGATTATATTTAAAAATCTAATTATTATTTCCATTTTCACTCACATATATTCTCGGTATTCTATCTGATATTTTACATAAAAGCTCATAAATAATTGTTTCAGCCCACTTCCCCCATTCATAGCCAGATACATTATCCCCTAATAACTCAACTTCGTCACTATAAAACCTTTCAGGCACATTTGTCAAATCTATCATTATCATATCCATGCATACAGCCCCAACCACTTGGCATATAAATTCATTTATTCTGACATAAGCCCTGTTGGTAAAAAGTCTCGGATAACCATCAGCATACCCGATAGGCAACACACCGACTTTCATATCTTTGTCAGCAATAAATCTTCTATTATAGCTGATTGAATCACCTTTCTTGATATTTTTTATATGAACAATATTTGAATAAATACTCATAACAGGTTTGAGGTTGCTATCGTTAACTCCATATGCATACCCAAAAGAAGCGATGCCAGGGCGAATGTATCTGTATCTGTTTTCATATTTTAAAATTGCCGAAGAATTTAGCACCGATGTATTATCAATTGAATATTTCTTAACATAATCGTCAAATTCACTTAACTGTCTTTTTGTAAAATTATCATCGCTATCAGGACTAGAAAGATGCGTCATAGTCAAAAATATATCAAAATTTTTATATTTTTCCTTAAACATATTTAAGTCAAGATCAGTATCAAATCCAAGTCTGTTCATTCCTGTGTCTATCTTTAAAGCTACAGGCATTTTTATACTATGTTTTGTCAGGTGTGAGTGATACTTATCAGCAATGTCAAAATCATAAATTGTCATAATTAGATTATTATTTACCACATCGTTAAAATAAAGACTGTCAACGTATCCCAAGATTAAAATTCTAGGCTCTTTCCCGAGGTTGTCTCTTAGTGTTACACCTTCTGAAATAGTCGCAACACTAAAAAAATCACAAGTATTATTTTGCAATAAATACTTCCCAAGCGGCACAGCGCCATGCCCGTAAGCATTTGCTTTTAATGTAGCTATAGCAGCACTGTTTCCTATAGTTTTGAGATAATTAATATTATTACTATATCGTGTTAAGTCTATTTTAGCGTATGTTGATCTTAATTTTTTGCTATACACCATCAGATTTAATTCCAGCAACGAAGAATAAATAGGATTTTATAAAATCATCTAAGTTACCATCCATAACCGCATCAACATTTCCTGTTTCATATCTCGTTCTCAAATCTTTTACCATTTTATATGGATGCATAACATAAGACCTTATCTGATTCCCCCAACCTATTTCAGACTTATTGCTTTCTATCTCATTTTTTTCCTTATTACGTTTTTCAATTTCGAGTTCATATAATTTTGCTTTTAATATCTTCATAGCATGGGCTTTATTTTTATGCTGACTTCGCTCATTTTGACAACTGACAACTATTCCTGTAGGTAAATGAGTGATTCTGACAGCTGAATCGGTTGTGTTGACATGCTGCCCTCCGGCACCACTTGCCCTGAATGTGTCAATTTTCAAATCCGACTCAACTACATTAACCTCAATATCATCATCAATTTCTGGCAGCACAAATACTGAAGCAAAAGAAGTGTGCCTTTTATTATTTGCGTCAAAGGGTGAAAGTCTCACAAGCCTATGAATACCTGTTTCCCCTTTCATATAGCCGTAAGCATAGTCACCAACTATATTAAAAGTGACAGATTTAATTCCTACTTCATCCCCAGGAATCAAATCAAGCACTTCATATTTAAAATTCTTTTTTTCAACCCACATGGTGTACATTCTAAAAAGCATATTTGCCCAATCGTTAGCCTCAGTCCCACCAGCGCCTGAATGAATGGTAACAATCGCATTATTGCTGTCGTTTTCACCATTTAGTATAAGTCTCAATTCAAAGTCAGTGACCCTTTTTTCAAGCTCCTCCAAGATAGCACTTAATTCACTTTCGGCATCTTCTTCACCAGCTTCAATTAGCTCAATCATTACTTTACAATCTTCAACTAACTGTCTTATACTTCTAAATTCTTCTAAAAATTTTTTCTTAATAGATTGCTCTTTTAATAGTGTTTTAGACTCTCTTTTATTCCAAAAATCAGGGTCTTCAACGGATAACTTGTCAACCTTTTCTATCTCCTCTGTCAGCTTATCTTCTTTCACTACAGGGATAAAGAGTTTAAACTTTTCATCCAATTTATTAAATCTACCGATTATTTCTTCAACAATCATTCCTGTTTACTCCACTACAATTCAATCATTACAGCAATTTCGTCACAATCAGGGAATAACGGGCACTTCAGACAATCTGACCATATCTTTCTCGGAAGACTATCCTTTGAGACCTCGTAAAATCCAAGTTTTTTAAAAAATTCAAGTTTGTAGGTAAGTGCAAATACCCTTTTAATACCCAAATCTTTTGCCCTTTTTAACGCATTTTCCACTAACTTTTTGCCAATACCTTTACCGATGAAATCTTCTTTTACGGCCAAAGACCTAATCTCAGCCAAATCTTCCCAAGAAGGATGAAGTGCACAACACCCTAATATTTGAGAATTTTCCTCATACACATCAAACTCAAATATCCTCTCGTAAATTTCACTTAAGCTCAAAGTTAGCATTTCACCTTTTTTGGCATGAAAATTTACGAGATTTTGTATCTCTTTGACATCAGGTATTTTAGCACTTCTAATCATCTATTTAAGTCCTCTTGATAGCTCGGTATATATTTCTATAGCAGTTTCTTTGTCAGGAAGAAGATTGTAACCTTTTCTTGCTCTGATAGTAAATTTAACTGCACCCTTAGTCACATTATCAACAGTTAAAAATAGTTTTACTTTGCCTATTTCCGCTTTCACATCACCATCTGTAATACTCGCAAAAAGGATAACACCACCTCTTTTCTTGACAATGCTTATAAACTTTTCAATCACTACCTCTTTAGGAGCGTCAACTGCATCGCTAACTGAATCAGCCGTCAAAGAATAAGTAGCCCCTGCACCCGCAGCAGCTCCCACTATAACCGGAGCCACACAACCGGTCAAATTGTAAACGGAAAATACAAATAGTATTGAAATTATTACAAGTCTTGATTTCATGATTCCTCCTCGTCTAATTTTTTGAGATTGTATATTATACTTAAGTTTTTATCAACAAATATTTAATTCTGTAGTCTCCCCGTTTTTTTCATACTATATGGCATAGTGAACTTTTTGGGAACAAGAAATCTTCTATTGTCAGTTGTTTTAGTTTATTTTTCTTTCGTCGCCTGTGAAGATATAATGTCTTAACTCCAGCAAAAATATTTCTTACACCCCTTAAAAGTGTATAATAAATAAACTGAGGTCGTTTCTTCTTTTCGGGTTTTGAGGCAAGAACTACTTCTTCTCGTAATATTTCATCTTCATTAATATCAACCAGTACAGACCAAGCAAGCATTACTGCACCAAGCATTGACCTTATTGAATTAAAATTTCTTATTATTGATTTCTCTATGCCAAAGCCTTGCTTTTCAAATCTATAACTTTCTTCTACTCCCCAACGTCTATAATAGCCACGTATTCTCCTCTTAATTTCTTCTGATTTACTTAAATGTCCATTGGTTAAAAATATATGGGATTCTTTATTAAATTCTCCTTTATGTGATATTAGGGTGACAGGATATAATTTTGATTTAATTTCTATAAAGCATTTCAAATATCCATATCTAAAATGTTTTCCGTTTTTATATCTTCTATTTATAGATTTATTTAACTCTTCAATATTTACGCTTTTCCCTTTATAAATTAAATGACGGTTGGTCTTCATTCTCACAATAAAACTTAAACATTCTTTTAGGAAATAGCCAAGATAAGCTCCATTATCATAGCCCCTATCCATTACCCATAAGCCTTTTTTACCAACATTAGTTACAAAACTTTCTACACTTTTTAAGCCTTCTGTATTAGCACTCTTAAAATCTTTACTCTCTGTGCTGTACATCCCAAGATAAGCAGGATAAGTTTGATTACTTTTGTCATCAAATAAACTTATCTGATTCAAATAATAACCCTCGAGATATTTACCTGTGCTACCATCTCTCACTTTACAGGACTGCTCAAAATTATTAGCAAATAAATGGCTTATATCTCCATCATCAAGGGCTATTATTGTACTATCATCTACTTTAGTAGATGCTTGTGATAATAAATAATCATTAGCTAATTCAAGTAAATTAGTCTTACCCTCAAGATGATTAAACAAACGTTTCATAGTGTTTTAAGTTTTATTTTCTCATTCAGGCTTCTTGATATTTCAGTAATGTTACAATTTCCTGTTATTAATACCCCTGATACTAGTTCCAGAATGAATTTACCATATGGTAGACTTACCTTACCTTCAAAGTTATGGACCATTACTCTAATTTTTCCCTTCACTTTTTTTAATAATTCAGTCATAATTAAACACCTCTTTTTGTTTGGTTGTTAGTTGTTTATGCAAATTCAACTATACCAGCGAAAAGAGGTACTTACAACTATTTTATTACAATTTCTTACATAAAACCAATCAGTTACATAATTCCATTAAAAAAACGGGGAGACTGCAAATATTTAATTTGAAAACAGCGAAAAAAATCACTAATCAATTGCTTCAAAATGAAGATAAAAAATTGTTCCTTCACCTCTTTTTGAGTTAAAATTTATGCTGCCACCTATCTCTTCAACAAAGATTTTAGTAGCATAAAGTCCAAGCCCTGTGCCAAAACTCCCTTTGGTAGTGAAAAATTTACCAAAAATTTTATCTTTCACATCATCAGAAATACCTTCGCCATTATCCTCTACTTCTATGCACAATCTATTTCCTAATAAGGACTTTCTAATAATAATTTGCCCAAAGTCTTTGACAGCATCTCTACTATTTATTATTAAATTAAGAATTATTTGAAACAGCTTTTGCTCATTAGCAAACAATTTCCCACCTTTAGAAATGATATCAACTTTCAACTCAACCCTTGGTCCGAGTATTTTTTTGAAAAAACTATATTTACTCTGTAAAAACTCATCAATATCTATAAATCTTTTTTCATCAGAAGTTTTAGAAATATTATTTAAAGACTTTAAAAATTGTGCACATTGCTCGGCTACCTCTATTATTTTAATAGTACTCGACTCATCATAAATTTTTTTCAAATTAAGAATCGATGCATAATTAATTATTATCCCCAATAGATTATTCACATCATGCACTACACTGCTAATCACATTGGTCAAGGCTTCATCTTTTTGGACTATTTCAATCAGCTTTTGATGTTGGTATTTTTCCGTAAAATCTATTAGTACAATCAGATAGTATATTTTATCTTCTATTTTCAGCCTCACAAAGTTAGCATCAACTATTTTATTATCAACCAGATAGTCCACTTCAGTATATATCTTGCTTTTCTCCCCTGACCTCTTAAACATATCCAAAATTTCTTTTATGGTTATTGGCATTTCGCTTAAACTTATATATTTATCCTTATAAGAAAACCACTCTTGAGAGGTTTTATTCAAATATACCTTTTCATCTTCAACCAACATTACACCATTTGGGGAATTTTCTATAATCGTGTAATACATATTTTCATAGAGCAAACTTGAGCTGAGAGCTTCAATAGTCTCAGTAATATCTAGCCCAAAAAGTATATAGTCAGCATCTTTAAATTTAACATTAAATATGCTAGTATAAAAATTTTTTTCTTTATTTTTAGTTTTTATATTTACTGTAGTATTGCCAGGTTTTGTAAGCTTATTAAAATCTTTTTTGTCTAATAGAAATTCATTTACATTAGATATTTCATTCTCTTTAAACCCTATCAACTTTTCAGCACCTTTATTCCAAAAAATAATTTTACCTTTAAAATCAAATGCTATTATTGCCATAAGGGGTAAATCTATTGATGACTCCAAAAAGGCATTATAAGATTTCAATCTTGAGTTTTTTATTTTTAGAACAAGTGATATTACAATAAAAAATAAGCCTACTAAAAGAGATGATGTCAGAATAACTGTATTTATTAAGTATTCTTTAATTGTTATCGGTTTGGTAACATAAAACCATTTATGAATTAAGTTATCCATTTCACCATTTTTCTGTAGCTTTTCAATAAAACTGTCAATTTTCCCCAACAGTTTGTTTTGAGAAAATGGTATATAAAAAGCTATCTCTGAATTCTCTATAAACAATGGTTTATTGTTAAGTGTAAGAATCTTAAATTCACCTCGAAAATAACTGTATATCATATCTAAACTATTATAATAATCATTTATTACCCAGTTTACTTCGCCATTTTGAAGAACTATAAAAGAATCGTAGGTTGATTTATAAGCTTTAACTGACAGATGCTTGTTAACTAAAGCCATCTTATACGCCAAAGCATTACCCGTAGAATTTAATTTGACTCCAACCACTTTATCCGTAAGATTTTTATACGAACCATCAAACTCATTCTTTACCACAGCCACCAGTCCTGAACTAAGATAAGGTTTCGTAAATAAACCTAATTCTTTTCTTTTATCAGTAACATATATTGAACCGACAGCGACATCACATTGATTTTTCTCTACACTTTTTAACAATTGAGTAAAACTTTGACCAATA
Organism: Deferribacteraceae bacterium V6Fe1; assembly: GCA_022813675.1. GTDB lineage: Bacteria > Chrysiogenota > Deferribacteres > Deferribacterales > Deferrivibrionaceae > Deferrivibrio > Deferrivibrio metallireducens. Next base: position 1,967,106 of record CP063375.1, read on the forward strand.
AAACTGCAATCAAATTTATTTTGGCGACAAAAATCACTTATCAAGTCAATATCAAAACCCTTTAAATTATCTAAATTATCCTTGTATACAAATGGCTTATACTCAGAGTAGCAAATATTTAAACTTTCTGAAAACCCTTGAGAAAAAAAGAGCAAAGTACCAAAGAAAATCCAGATAAATATTTTCATACTAAAATATTATGCTAATAAATTGATTTGGCAAGTTTTATTCCCACTCGACCCTATTTCGTCCTATATTTTTGGCTTTATAAAGCATATCATCGGCGCGCTTTACTATAGAATCAACCGTATCACCATTTTTATATTCAGTTACTCCAAAACTTACGGTCACTTTTCTATTATCCAATATTAGAGTATCTTCTATCATTTTTCTCAAATTCTCAGCCAAATTTACGGCATTATTTAGCTTTGTTTCAGGTAAAATTATTATAAACTCTTCCCCTCCCCATCTAGCGAATATATCTACCTTCCTCAATCTGTTTTTTACGAGGTCAGTAATTCTCTTTAAAACAGTGTCCCCAACATTATGACCGGACATATCATTAATCTGTTTGAAATAATCTATATCAAAAATAACTAAAGAAAATGTGCGATTTGCCCTTTTGGCAAGCTCAAGCTCACTTTCGAGCCTTTCGGTAAAATAGCGTCTATTATAAATCTTGGTTAGAAAGTCTTTAATTGACATTTCCCTAAAATAATCTTCAGACTCTTTTTGCTCGGTAATGTCTATCATATAATGAATAAACTCATTTTCACTAATAGGAATCCACCAAGCTTTATAAAACTTTCCATTGTAGCTGTCTTCAACCTCAATACTAAACTCTGTCTTTTGACCCAATGCTTCCGAAGCCAAACAAAAATTACATTTGATATCTTTAAAACTCATATCAATTGGGTTAACATATTTTTGTTGCTCAGATATAAATTGCCCGCAAAAAATACTTTCATAACACTTTTCGCCTAACTTGCTGCCAAATCTTTCTGCTGAATTTTTATTTTGTTTGCGAATAATCATATCTTTATCGATAAGCCATAAAAAACCCGGAAGAAGATCAAAAAGTAACTCTATCAATCTGTTTTCTTTTTTTATCTCATCTATCAATCTTTTTTCGGAAGTAATATCTCTTGCCGTCCCAATTGCCTCAACAGGCTCATTGTTATCACTTCGGACTATTTCAGCCTTCTCATTTACCCATTTTATCGTATTACCTACAATTATCCTATGCTCTATATCGTAACCCTTACCATCAAGTGCATTTTTCCATGCCTGTGCCACAAATTCCCTATCATCAGGATGGATGCGCTCAAAAAAAGTTTCCAGATTTACCTTTGTTTCCTTTGATAACCCAAAAATTTTATATGTTTCGTCTGACCACCATAATATGTTTTTTTTAATATTCAAGTGCCAGCTGCCGGTTTTCGAAACAGATTGCGCAGTGTTTAAATATTTTAGATATTGCTTCAACTTAAATTCCAACTCTTTCCTTGGAGTGATATTTATATTACTCCCCCTGACACCTACGCACTCCTTCTTACCGTTCAAAACAGGTTTACAAACATGCAGAAACCATAATTCATTATTATCTTTACTTATAACCTTAATCTCGATAGGTGACACATGATAACTGTCAGAGCACACTTCACCCATATGGTTTTTGAAAATTTCTTTAAAGTCTTTATGTGCGATATCTAATAATAGTTCATGAGAGTTTTTGTATTCATCAGGTCTTTTTTTAGAAATTTCATAAAAATTATCGGAAAAGTAAAATTTATTTTCAATCTTATCTTCAAAAAACTCATAACTATATGAGTTTTTAACAAAAAGGTTTAACTTTTCATTTAATTGATTTATCTTTTCAAATGCATAGTATTCACCAGAAACATCATCTATTGCCACATAATAATAATCTTTATTTTTTACTTTAATTTTACTGCCATACACTTTAACGTATTTTATCGTCCCATCTTTAAGGTAATGTTTTAAAAATTTTACCTCACCTTTTGTTGTAATAAAATCAACGCGTTTTTTTTGTTCATCAAGTGGAACTTTTGTAATATCTAAAGCATTAAGCTTTAAAAGCTCATCATAAGTGTATCCGTAAAATTCAACAGCAGCACTATTTACTTCTATTATTCTAAAATCTTGAGGGTCAACTAAAGCCATAGGGTAAGGGCTTTTATAAAAGATTTCATCAAAGTTAATTTGGGTCAATATATTTTTCATTATCAAGCCTTATAGGTTATTTATTATTAATACTTCTTCTTTGTTTAAAAAACAACCGCATAATGCTTTTTATTTCTTCTTCATAAATACCGTAGGCATAATCTATTTTATGATTTAGCGTATTTATATCAAATAGATTAGCTTTTGTTATTACCCCGCCAAACTTTGGCTCTTGTACTCCAAAAACAACTCTATTTATTCTAAAATGCAAAATAGCACCGGCACACATAATGCAAGGCTCTAATGTCGAATATAAAGTGCAATCATTTAATCTCCAGTCCCCCACACAATTTGCGGCCTCTCTCATTGCCACAATTTCAGCATGCATAGTTGGGTCTTTTGTCTTCTCTTTTATATTAAACCCATTCCCTATGATTTTTCCACTTTTTACAACTATAGCTCCTACCGGCACATCTCCATTCTCAAAAGCTCTCTTCGCGTAATTAAGTGCAATTTGCATATACTCTTTATCATATAAATTAAAATAAAAGCTTCTCAATTTCACTCCTCAAAAGCCCTGCAAATACAATTGCAGCAGTTTCACCCTTTAATATAGATTTAAAAGGTGAACATACCTGAAAACCAACTCTGTTTAAATAATTAACTTCATCCACAGATAGCCCCCCTTCAGGGCCGACGAAAAAAGCTACGTCAGAAGATGAAACATTAGGAAATTGCTTGCCAGCTCTTTCGTAAAATAATATTTTTTCACAGTCGTTAAATATCAAATCTTTCAACTCTCTTGCTGGCATTACTTTTGTAATGAAATTATTTTCAGCCTGTAATGAGCCAAATATTGCTTTTTTTTGATATCTCAATAATGTTTCACCATTTAGCTGCTTTAAACTTCTTTCGGTTAATACGGGAACAACCTCAGTTACTCCCAATTCAGCTAATTTTTCTATTGTATTATCCATATATTCCCTTTTCATCAAAGAGATACAAGCGATTAGCCTATAATTTGGTTTTGATGAGTTTTTAATACTTATTTGTCTTAATAATATATTTCTTTTGCTAATAGCTTCTATTTCATACAAACCAATATTAAACTCATTTTGCAGAACAACCCTGTCTTGTATTTCAAGCCTTAATACTTTTATGTGATTTAATATTTCCCCTTTTACTTCTATTTGCTTGTCAAAGTCATTATCCCAATAAAATCTCTTCAATCCATCCATACGCTTAAAATTTTTCCCTTTTAAAAACAGCCCCAAACCAGTTATCAATCTCTTTCTGTTTAACTACATTAAACTTATTATTCCAGAATTTTTCAAGAAAATTGTCTTTCTCATCCGTCAATATACCTGAAACAACAAGATATTTACCGGCATGGTTAAACAGCTCATCTTTAATGCTTAACAGTACACTTGAAATAATATTGGCACAAACAACATCAAATAAAATATTTTGTTTAATACTTTCAATTCCACCCGCCCAAACATAAATATTGTCTCGATTATTCAAAGCTATATTTTCCGCAGTATTACTAAGGGCTATTTTATCCACATCAAAACCATAAACTGCAACCGAGCCGGTAATACTTGCAAGTATAGAAAGTATACCGCTTCCGCAACCTACATCAAGGACATTATTTCCGTAAGCAAGCTCTTCAAGAAACATTGCGGCGATTTTAGTTGTAGGGTGATTGCCGGTCCCAAAGGCAAGTGACGGATTTATGAAAATACTCTTTTTACCGTCTATTTTATCCTTTTCGTCAAATATATATTTTACATTCTCAGTCAGCAGCCCAGGCTTTAAATATTCCTTCCATTTATCCTGCCAACCCAATGTATCAACGCTACTCTCAATAAAATCTATATTCATAGATTGTAGCATATCCGATAATTTGTTATCAGAATACAATATGTATTCTTTTTCAGAGTAAATTTCCTCTTCAACAATATCAATATTTAACAGTTTTAATGCAGCTTCAAGTTCATTTGTAATAACTTTAAGTCTGTATTCGTACATATTTTCACCCAATTAAAAAAGCCCTCATACGAGGGCTTTATCATTTATTTGATTTTAAATCTACTAATTTGTGTTTGCAATTCACTTGCAAGTTTAGAAAGCATCTCTACAGCTTGTGCAGACTCTGCAGCGGCTAAAGAATTTTCTGAACTCACCTTTGAAATACTTTCAACGGCACTTGCCATCATTTCGGTTGCCTTTGCCTGTTCATCGGTAGCCCTTGCAATATTTTCAACCTCAAAAGATACATTTTCCACATTAACTTTTATAGTATCAAGGGCGACTTTGGCCTCCTCAGCCTTCTCTTTTCCTGCCTCTACCTGTTCAACGCCTTCAGACATACTTGCCACTGCTCCACCTGTATCAGCCTGTATCATCTGCACCATTTCTGCAATCTCTTTTGTAGCTTTGACAGTTTTTTCAGCCAATTTCCTTACCTCATCAGCCACAACAGCAAATCCGCGACCGTGTTCCCCTGCCCTAGCCGCCTCTATAGCAGCATTAAGTGCTAATAAATTAGTCTGATCGGCTATTTCATCAATCACCTGTATTATTTGACCTATTTGCTCACTTGATTCCCCGAGTGTCCTCACAGTCTCAGCTGTCTGTTGAACTGTCCTTGCAATACTTTCCATCATATCTTTTGTTTCCTCTACAATCAAGTGACCTTTTTCAACCGACTCCTTAGCCTCATTTGCACTTCTTGCAACATTTGCGGCATTTTGTGCCACTTCATTCACAGTAGCATTTACTTCTTCCACGGCACTTGCAGTTGTAGCCGTCTGCTCTGACTGCTCCTGTGCACCAGCTGCAATCATTTCGGCATTGCTTGAAAGCTCAGCGGAAGTTGAGGCAAGGGAATCAACCGATTCAGCTACAACCTTTAATACATCTTTAATATCTTCCACCATTTTATTTACCGAAGCGGCAACCGTACCAACCTCGTCAGTATAATTTTTATCTTCAACCACCTTACTGAAATCACCCTTTGCAATCTCACCAAGGGCAAGATTTACCGCATTTAACCTTTGGAAGATAAGCTTATCATTTAAGTAAAAAATCAAAAATGTAACCAATAACACTACTATGATAAGAACTATAAAATCCTTCAGCAGATTCTTATTAATGGCAGCATAGATTGGTTTTAGAGGAATCATTATTTCAAAGGCACCGTGTATCTCACCGGCTTTCCACCCCTCCATTTGAACCCCAGTAGGGTCAATACCTTTATCATTACCCCAATATTTTATCGAATCGACAGGGTCTCCGTGGCACCATTCGCACTCTTTTGTCAATCTTACAGCTTTAAAATATCTGATAAAACCGTTTTTGTCATCAACCAAAACTTTTTCAGGTGTCTGACCGCTACCTGAATCTTTCGATTTTAACTCTTCCAAAATATTAATTTCCGTTTCATCAGGTGTGTTATCTTTATTCCTGGGAGAAATCTTAGGGACTTTAAATCCAACCCCAAGCTCTTCCGATTTATTTTTTAAAATTTTAATAGAGCTGACAACTGGAACAGCGTATAAAAACTTATTAACATCCTTTTTTAACTCATCAAAGTCATAAATACCTGCATTCCACTTTTCACTCATAAACTCTCTTACACCCTCAGCTGTGACAACAATATTCCTTGCTCTCTCAACTTGAGAGTTTATTGCATTCTTTTTGGAAAGAGATGCGGTAATCGCAAATAAAATACCAAAACAAACAAATATTACGACGCTTATAACTATGGAAATCTTCAGCTTTAAATTCATATCTCCTCCTTAATCGTGATAAATAATGTCTTAGCATAAATTACCATATCTCTTTATATATCGTAAATAAAAAAATAATATTTAGTATTTTTTTAATATCTTAAATTTTAATATACTTTTATATAAACAAAACACTTTGTATTGCAAATATGCAATACATTCTAATAACATAATTAATTTATAAATATACACTAATTGTACAATATTAAAGTGACATACAATAAAAACTACTCACAATTGCAATTTTGCAATAAAATTTAAATTATTTAAATAAAAAAGCGTTGTAAAATAAAGAATATTTATTATGGCACAAAAAATGCTTAAACAATAACAGAATAATCACAGGAGGATAGTGTATGAAATTTTTAAAGTTATCAGTTTTGGTAGCTGTAGCTACATTACTAATGATTCAACCACTTTTTGCGGCAAAACCTATTAAGGTAAAATTCAGTCACGTTGTTGCAGTGGAAACACCAAAGGGGAAAGCTGCCGAATATTTAAAAAAACTTCTTGAAGAAAAATCAAACGGCAGATTTCAGGTAGAGGTTTATCCTAATGCATCTCTTTACGATGACAGAGAGGCAGTTGAAGCACTTAAAATGGGTGCTATACAGCTTGCTTGTCCAAGTTTTTCAAAATTTACCGGGTTTGTTCCACAGCTTCAGCTTTTTGATTTACCTTTCCTTTTCTTGTCAGACAAACAGCTTCACAACTTTATGGATGGTGAATGGGGACAAAAAATATTGGCTCAGATGGAGCAAAAAGGGCTTGTAGGTCTTGCTTTCTGGGACAATGGATTTAAGGTTATATCAAATAATGTCAGACCAATTATCAAGCCTGAAGATATGAAAGGTATTAAATTTAGAATTATGTCTTCTAAGGTTTTGGAAGAGCAGTTTGCTGTTGCAGGTGGTATACCTCATGTTTTACCATTTTCGGAAGTATATTCGGCTCTTCAGCAAGGAGTTGTAGATGGAGCAGAAAACCCTTGGTCTAACTTTTATACACAAAAATTTTATGAAGTACAAAAATATGTAACTGTTAGCTATCACGGATATTTGGGTTATATGCTTGTTACAAGTAAATTATTCATGAAACAACTTCCTGATGATTTAAAAAAGATATTCCTTGATTCTGTCAAAGAAGCAACAGAGTACGAAAGAAAATTGGCAAAAGAGCTTGATGAATACTACTACAATAAAGTTAAAGAGTTGAATAAGCTTGAAATATATGAACTTTCAGAAGCAGAGAAAAAAGTATGGCAGGAAACCATGAAAAAGATTTATCCTGAGTTTTACGAAGTGGTTGGCAAAGAATATATTGACGCTGCCCTTTCAACTAAATAATTACTATAACAATTTAACTTAAAATAGTCCGCCATATAGGCGGACTTTATTTATGAAATTTGGAGATAGCAATGAAAGATTTATTTGAAAAGTTAGACAGTTATCTTGACTATATAAATATGACTATAATGACAGTAATGATGGCTGTCGCTACCCTTTTAGCTTTTATCAATGTAGTTTTAAGATATGTTTTCGGTACTTCTCTCACATGGGCTGGAGAGCTTACTTCTTATCTTTTTATATGGTCGGCACTGTTTGGCTCAGCTTACGGTTTTAAAATAGGCCTTCATATTGGAGTTACGGCTATTATTCAGGCAATCAAACCAAAGATTGCAAAATACATACTATCTTTTTCACTTATAGTAATTTTTATATACCTTTGCCTTATTGTAAAATGGGGTTATGACTTTGTTATTTTTAATTATGAACTTGAACAGGTATCAATCGACTTACAGATGCCATTTTGGATTATATATCTTTCTGTACCGATAAGTATGTCAATTGCCGCGTATCAGGTACTGCTTAAAATTATTAAAACAATAATGATACCATCGGAACAATTTAGCTACGATATGGTAATGAAGGAGCAACATTAATGATTACTTCTATATTATTTATATTACTTTTTGTTTCTCTTTTGTTAGGTATTCCTATTGCCGTTTCACTTGGCCTTGCCACATCAATTACAATGCTTGCATTTACAGATATACCGGCTCTTGTTATCGCGCAAAAAATGTTTACATCAATAGATAAATTTGCTCTTATGGCAATTCCACTTTTTGTACTTGCAGGCAACTTTTTATCTCAAGGTGGTGCAGCAGAAAGAATCATTAGATTTGCCAAAGCATTGGTTGGACATTTGCCAGGTGGCCTACCTATGAGTGCAATCTTTGCATGTATAATTTTTGCTGCTGTCAGCGGCTCTTCCCCTGCAACAGTTGCCGCAATAGGCTCTATCATGATTGGAGCAATTCAGGAAGCTGGCTACAGTCCAAAGTTTTCCGTAGGCTCAATCGTAACAGCGGGCTCACTTGGTATTCTTATCCCGCCATCAATAGTACTTATTGTTTACGGTGTAACTGTTGATCAGTCAATCGGTAAACTTTTTATGGCTGGATTTATACCTGGAATATTTCTTGGAACAATGCTTATGGTTGTCACATATATTTCAGCCAGAAGAGCCGGTTTTAAAAAAGAAAAAAGAGCTTCAAACAAAGAAATTTATACTGCCTTCAAAGAGTCAGTATGGGCACTTCTTGTAATATTTATTGTTATCGGTGGAATTTACGGCGGAATATTTACTCCTACTGAGGCTGCCGCAGTATCTGCTGTTTACGGATTTGTAGTAGTAAAATTTATATACAGGGATTTGAAATGGGCTGACGTACCTAAAATAATTATGCACTCTGCGGCTACTTCGGCTATGATCCTTTTTATCATAGCAAACGCAATGCTCTTTGCTTATTTTTTAACGGTGCAACAGATTCCACAAGCTCTTGCTCAGTGGATTATTGAAATGAATTTCAGTAAAGTAGTCTTCCTGATTTTCGTCAATATTCTTCTTCTCATCGGTGGAAACTTTATGGAGCCTTCAAGTCTTATTATGATATTGGCACCACTTATCTTCCCTGCAGCCATGAAGCTCGGTATTGACCCAATTCATTTGGGAATAATCATTACTGTTAACATGGAAATCGGTATGCTTACACCGCCTGTAGGGTTAAACCTTTTTGTTGCAAGCGGAATATCAGGAATGAGTCTGCAAGAGGTGATAAGGGCTTCAATGCCATGGTTTTTTGCTTTATTGGCAGGGCTCTTAATAATAACCTATATACCTCAAATATCACTATTCTTACCAAATTTGATATACAAGTTTTAAAAAAGGGGGAAATTCCCCCCTTTTTTTTATAAAATAAAGTAGATCCCAAAAGAAATTGCAGACAAAACAAGAAAGTCTACCAATACAATATCATTTATCTCAAAGGTGCTTAAATTAAGTTTCTCTCTTATAATATTACCTGGCAATTCTTTAATATTTCCAATTAATGCCATAGATACAAACCCCAAAAATGAAATAAGAAATGCATATTTATTTAAGCCATACGCATTGATAATATTACTGTAAATAGGGAAAAGAAGTAGAATTATACCCAACGGGTCAATCAAATCCATCAGGAAAAAAGCCATTACATAAACTAAAACTAACATAAAACCGCTTTCTGAAAATAAGATAGCAATATTGCTTATTAAATTTTCAGTTGAGTTAGTGTATATGCTATAAAAATTAAAAATATTAATAAAGTATATAACAGACACAATAATACCTGTACGAATAAAGGCACTTTTAGCCGATATTTCAATCAAATATACCTTAAAATTTTTCGTAACTATTACTAAAAACAATGTGTAAAGAAAGAGTATCTGCGAAATCACATCAATAGGAAGGGATATTACATAAATCAGGAAATACAGCGCAATAAAATATATTGCCACTGGCAATATTTGTAAAATACTTGTACCATCCTTTTTCGGCATAAAATTTTTATTAAAAAGCAAGAAATAATATATAACTAATAAAATCAACGCATAACTAAACGAAATTAAAATTGTTTTTTTTAACGAAACCTCTAAAATAGAAGCAATAATGATTAGCGGTATTGAAATAGGAGCCACATAACTAATTGCAGATAAAAAGAAATAACTTCTAACAAAGCTTCTTTTATTTCCAAATTCTTCTTTTGAAAAATCGTTTCTCAAAACTTTACTGAAAATTACACTTGAAGAAATAGTAGTGCAAATCCCAAGAAAGTAAATTATATAGCCCAATAAATTGTTACCGTAATTACTAAATACGGCATTTTTAAACCTCCTGGTAAAGCCTGCATTAAGAAGCAGCTCCGAAGAAAGAAGAAAAAAAGGGACGGAAACTACTTCAGGCTTTGTTACCAAATTGACAAAGTTTTCATTTAAAATGAATAAAATCTGGTCAAAGCTCAGGCCCAAATATAAAGAAATCGTTAAAATGGCCACAAAAAAAATAGAGCTCAATGAAAAAGAGAAAAAACTCAACAGTATAAAACTAATAAATAGTATAATATAGCTAATCATATTCTTACCAATACGCTTATTACAAGCATAAACAAGAATAAGATATATACTAATTTGCTTACTATTTCCAAATTATACCTGCTCTCAAAACCTAATCTGTAAAATTTATTGAACTTCAAAGGAAAAATAAGAAAGATAAAAAACATTAACAATAATAAATAATCTTTTATCTTAACCAAATAAACATCTGAACCTGAAAAATCGTGATATATGCCATAAAAGCTCACCAATATCGTTAATAGAAAAAGGGGAATAAACTTTATTTTCATAAATTATCCAATTCTTTTAAAATTTCTTGGGATATAACATTTTTAAACTTCTCTTGATACTTTTTATAAAATCCGACCCACAAAGCCATATCATCATCATTGATATAATGTATTTTCAAATCTTTCGATTCCAACTTAATCATCTCAAAACTACGCTCATTGTCTTCAATGGCAAGTTTATATTCATAGTGTGTAGAAACTTCCAATGCTTCTAAAATAATATCTTGCAACTCTTTATTAATGCTATCCCAAAATTTCAATGATGTAATAACCGCATAGCCCAAATATCCATGTTTTGAAACAGTCATATACTTTTGAGCTTCATACATTTTTTGATAATATATATTGCTAAATGTATTTTCCTGACCGTCAATTACCCCCTCTTCCAATAAACTTTTCAAATTTGAAAAAGATTTAGTATATGGTTTTGCCCCGGCTAAACTAAACTGATAATTTAAAATATCACTGCCCATTGTTCTAAACTTAAGCCCTTTCATATCATTTGGCAGCTTAATCACCTTTGAGTTGTTAGTTATATGTTTAAAGCCATTATCCCAAAAAGCCAAAACTTTAATCCCATTATCTTCCGACTTTTTTTTCAACATTTCCCCTATATCCCCGGAATAAACCCTATGGATAGAGTAAATATTCTTAAATAAAAAAGGGATATCAAACAGTTGAAAATCTTTTACATAAAAACTTAGTTTTGAAAAACTCGGAGCGGCCATTTGGACGATATTATTCTTAAGCGCTTCAACTACAGTAATATCATCAAAAAGTATTCCTCGAGGAAAAATCTGAACGCTGATTCTTCCCTCACTCTTTTTTTCAACAAGATTTTTAAAATATATTACTGCCTTACCTTTGGGGCTATCTTCACTTACAACATGGCTAAACTTAATTATGATTTCAGTTTCGGCAAAAGAGGTCATACTAAATGCCAGTAAAAAGGTAACAAGTAGTTTTTGTATACACATTATTTAAGATATTTATTTATTTTTCTATGCAAAGTTGCCGGATTTAAGTTTGCGTATTTGCTTGCTTTTAAAACATTACCGTCACAAAAATCCAAGATTTTCTTAAGATATTGTTTTTCAAAAATTTTCCTGGCTTTTTCGTATTCAAAAATTATTTTTGATTCATCATTATCTGATGGTAAATTATTCTCCAAAATAATATTACTTGAAGTAAGAGTATCATTGTCCGATAGAGCTACTGCACGCTCAATAATATTTTCAAGTTCCCTGATATTTCCAGGCCAATTGTAGTCATACATCTTCTTGTATATGTCAGGCTCTATCTTAACTATATTTTTTTTAAATTCATTTGAATACTTTTTTACGAAGAATTCAACCAAGTAAGGGATATCTTCTTTCCTCTCCCTAAGAGGTGGGATGTAAAGACCTATAACATTTATTCGGTAATATAAATCTTGTCTAAACAAATTTTGCTCTATGAGCTTATCAAGCTGCTTATTTGTCGCACAAATTAATCTTACATCAAAATCTATTGAGTCAACCGAGCCTAATTTCTTGACCTTCTTCTCCTGTATCGCCCTTAAAAGCTTAGCTTGCAAATTTAAAGATGTTTCACCAATCTCATCTAAAAACAGAGTCCCTTTATGGGCTTCTTCAAAATATCCTTTTTTAGAGGTATCTGCCCCTGTAAATGCTCCTTTAACATACCCGAAAAATAAGCTTTCCTGCAAAGTTTCAGGGATGGCGGCACAGTTTATTTCAAGAAACCTTTCATTTTTCCTATCACTTAGGCTGTGTATAGCTTTAGCAATCAGCTCTTTACCCGTACCTGACTCACCTGTAATTAAAACCGTGCTATTAATAGCTGCTATCTTTTTAATGGTTTGTATTATCTCCTTCATTTTTTTACTTTTTGCAACGATATTGGGTAGTCCGTAAATTTCGCTTATATTTTCCTGTAAAACTTTAACTTTTGCTTTGAGTCTGTAATTTTCTATTCCCCTTTTTACTCTGTTTAAAATATCCTCAATATTGTCAAATGGTTTTGTTATGTAATCGAATGCTCCCAATTTTATGGCTTCTACAGCCTTTTCTATTGTGCCATAGCCAGTTATCATAATAAAAGGGACATCAGGAAGATTCTTTTTTAAGATTTGTAACACTTCAAATCCATTCATCTCCGGCATCAAATGATCGCAAATTACAAGGTCAGGCATTATCTCGGGAATTTTATTAAGTGCCTCATTAGCTGATAAAAACTTAAATATATCTATATTTTCCGCAGCAAATAATGCATCAAAAAATTCAAGACTAAATCTTTCGTCATCAATAACTATAACTCTATATTTTTTCATTAATCATTATCCTAAATAACGTAAATTCCCCTTTTTCAGATTCCACTTCTATTTCCCAACCATGTTCTTTAATTATTCCTAAAGTAATTGACAAACCAAGCCCTGTTCCGCACCCCGGAGGTTTGGTAGTAAAAAAAGGGTCAAATATCTTATCTAAAAAAGTCTTATCAATCCCTTCGCCGTCATCCCTTATTTCAATAATATATCTACCCTCTTCAATCAAGCTTTTTATATGAATATTCCCACCTGACGTAGTCGCATCAACTGCATTTCCAATCAAATTTAAAAATATTTGGTGAACTTTACCTTTATTCCCTCTGACTTTTAGATTTGAATCTACATTTTTATGAATATTTATTTTTGAGTTTCTTATTTTACTGCCTAAAATTTTAATTGCAAAATCAATACTTTCTAATATATAAAATTCTTCATCTTTATTAATATTTTGTCTGGCATAAGAAAGCAAGTTTTCCACAATTTTTTTAGTCTCAATGCCGGCATCAATTATTACATCCACTATCTTCTTAGAGCTATTATCTTTCAGGTTTTTGGACAACACTTGAGCCATATTTAAAATCCCAACCAGAGGGTTATTTATTTCATGGGCTACCCCACCGGCCAAAAGTCCCAATGCAGAAAGTTTTTCAGATTGGATTACCTGTGCCTCAAGCTCTTTTATTTTGCTCATATCCTTGATAACACAGATATACTCATCACTTAACTCATCAGTTAATTTAGATACTGAAACCTGAGCAGGTAAATAGTTTTGCTCTCCAAGAGATAAGTGGCAGTCAAAGTTTCTTATATTTTGCTTTTCACTTATTTTTGAAAGCAAATTGTTGTCGAATATATTTTTAAGATTATCAGGTTTTGTTTCCAATTTTAATATAGTTAACGCCTCATTATTAATAGTTTTTACATTAAAGTCTTTATCAAATGTCAAAATTGCTTCAGGAGAGTTGTATATAATACTTTTCAAATATGTTTCACTCTTAATAATTTCATTTTGAATCCTAACCGAATCTGTAATATCTTTTATAACTGATACAAAGGCTATTATTTCATTCTCTTCGTTTTTTATAGGGGACCATACAATTTCAAAATGACCGATTGAATCTTTTAAAAAATTTTCTATCTGAATACTTTCTGTAACACCTTTTTGTGAAACATTATCAAGAAGGCAGAAATCGCACTTTGAATCTTTCCCATGAAGAATTTCAAAACACTTCCCCTGATGAAAGCCACCTAACATTTCATTTAAATATTTATTATACCAAACAATATTGTAATCCTTATCTATCAAACAAACACCTTCTGTAATAGATTCTACAATTTTTTCAAATTTTTCATGCTCAAGTTGAAACAGTTTTTCATATTTCTCCTTTTCTGCCAAATATCTGCTTAAAAAAGACTTAATAAAAAATAAAACCACAACAAATACAAAACCGAATATAAAAGAAGTAAATGTAAATTTATCCCCTTTTTTAGCAATTGCAGTCATATAATTACTTTTTGGAGAATATACAAAAAGATAATAATCTGAGCCATGAAACCTTTTGGTAGAAAAAACATTTTCTTTACTTTGAAAGATTGTTATCTCATCCAGATTGTTAATAGAATAAGCTTTTTCAAATATTTTAGAATCAATATATTCTTCTGTGATTATTTTATTATTATATTTATCATAAATGCCTATCTTTTCCCCATATATTGAAAAGGATTTGTCATTTAAATTCAACTCTTTGAAAATAACAACATTATAGCCATTCATTAGGGTTGCAACGCCAAAAATATTTTTATCATCTATATTTGCAAAAAAACTCCCTTTATTTTCAAGCTGTTTTAACGACGATAAAAAATGATTACTATCATAGCCGATATTCGAACTAAAAATAGAGCCGTCTTTAAAGATGATAAATTTTATATTTGCATCATATTCAAGCAAATAAGGTAAATTTTCGAAGTCTTTGGATATATTTTTAAAATAAATTATTTGTGAATCAAAATCGGAAGTAACAGTATTTAATATTCTTTCATGTATCGTATAAATAAACAGCTCTATTTTTTTATTGCTTTTTGTATCGATAAAAACCGCAAAAGAGGCAGTAAAAATTAGCAAAAGAAAAAGAAATACTACAAACTCATAATAATTAAACTTTTTAATAACTTTGTTTAACATCTATATCTCTGAAATTATCTTGCCTCAAATAGTCATAAACTACCAAAGCAGCAGAATTGGAAAGATTTAAGCTTCTAATGTGCAAGCTATTCATAGGAATATAAAACTTTTGATTTGCAAAGTCTTCATGAAATACGCTTGGTAAGCCTTCTGTCTCGTTACCAAAAACAAACATCGGCATTTTATTGCATCTTTTAACTTCAGAAAATATATTGTCATACCTTTTGTTACCAAATTTTGTTATGAGAGCATAATAATAATCTTCAGGTGAATATTTTTGCCTAAAAAGGTCTATCAAATCGATATATTCCAAATCAACATAATCCCAATAATCAAGCCCTGCTCTTTTTAAATATTTGTCATCTAAACTAAAACCTAATTCACCAACCAAAATAAGCTTTGCATTAATTCCTGCAGCAAGTCTTGCGATATTACCCGTATTTTGTGGTATTTTTGGATTTATCAGGGCAATATATAACATATCTAAGCATTTACATCATCTAATTTAATTTTTTTACAACCGCCCCAAATACTTTCAAGACTATAATAATCCCTTTCATTAAAACCCATAATATTTATCAATATCTGACCGTAATCTATACAGACCCATTTCGATAACCCATACCCATCAATTTTAAGTGGGGTAATGCCGTAATCCTTTTTCAAAGTCTCAAGCACATGATCACAAAGTGCCTTTATATGAACATCCGAATTTCCAGAACAAATCATAATAAAATCAGCTAAAGATGATACCTTTGAAATATCAAATGCAACAATATCTTCCCCTTTTTTATCATCTAACAAATTAAAAACTACTTTCACTAACTCTTTACTTTCCATTAAATTTACACCTCTTTATAAAGATTATTTTTTTCTATATATTCAACTACCGGATTTGGCAAGAATGATGACATTTTACCGGTCTTAAACATATTTCTTATCTTAGTGCTTGAAATATCGATTTCATTTGCCTTACATAGTACTACCCTACCATAAAGGGTATTTTCAAAAGTTTCAAGGTTTCTTAATATTTTTAATACTTTTTTAGGCAACATGGAGATAAGCTCTACAAAACTCAGCTCTTTTCTATTTATCACAATAAAATTAGCTAATTCAAAAAGCCGCTCCCAATTATTCCATGTCTGAATCGTAGCAAAAATATCCGTACCCGTAATAAAAAATAACTGATCATCTGGATGATTTTGGCGATAATGTTTTAAAGTAAGGTAAGTATAAGATACACCTTTTTTCTTTATTTCATAATCGGATACAATATAATTACCCTTCATATTTTTAACGGCAGCCTTAACCATTTCGAATCTATCTTTTGCGGGGGTCAGCCACAAATTTTTGTGGGGGGGGATTTTTGAAGGGATAAAATGCAACTCATCAAGATTAAAAGTCTCGTAAACAGTTTTTGCTATATTTAAGTGGCCAATATGTATAGGATTAAAAGTACCTCCAAACAGCCCTATTTTTTTCAAACTGTCCCCTTTTAGGCTCTTATTTGCCCGTTGCCGTAGATAATATATTTTGTCGTAGTCAGATCAAAAGCTCCCATAGGGCCACGGCAATGAAGCTTTTGAGTACTGATACCTATTTCAGCTCCCAGCCCAAACTCGGCACCATCCGTAAATCTTGTAGATGCATTTACATATACAGCGGCTGCATCAACTTTGTTAAGAAATTCTTGGGCATTTGTATAATTTTCAGTCACTATTGACTCTGAATGGGAAGAACCGTATTTATTTATATGATTTATCGCTTCAGCTAACGAATCAACCACCTTTATGGATATTTTTAATGATAAATACTCAGTATTCCAATCTTCTTCAGTAGCTTTTAATACGCCATACTCATCAGCAACTATATTACATCCGACTATCTCAACACCTGCATTTTGATACATCGGGATAAGCTTATCCAGCATATTTTTATAAATATTTTTATGAACAAGAAGTGTTTCTATTGCATTGCAAACACCCGGTCTTTGCACTTTTGCGTTAAAAGCAATACTTATCCCTTTATTAACATCTGCAAATTCATCGATATAAACATGACAAAGTCCTTTATCATGCTTTACAAGCGGAATTAACGATTCCTCTGTACAATATTTTATTAACCCTTCGCCACCTCGCGGAACAATAATATCAATAAAATCTTTAGCTTTAAGCATTTGATTCATAAGGCTTCTGTCAGGGTCGTTTAAAACCACACAAACATTTTCATCAATCCCTTCACTTATAAGAGCCCGTTTTATAATCTGCCCTAAAGCGGTATTTGAGTAAGATGCCTCTTTACCGCCTCGTAAAATTGAAACATTCCCTGATTTTATACAAAGGGCGGCAGCATCAACAGTAACATTAGGTCTGGACTCATATATTATTCCCACAACCCCAAGAGGAACTCTGACCTTATAAATATTTAGCCCGTTTGGCCTTTTATATCCTGATACTATTGAACCAATCGGGTCTTCTTGCGCAATTATTTCATTGACACCATTAATCATAGAGTCAATTCTCTTATCATCAAGTTTAAGCCTGTCTAAAAGTGCTTCATTTAAATTGTTTTTAATCCCGTTTTCCAAATCTTTAAGGTTTTCGGAAATTATATATTCTCTCTCGCTGTTAAGAAGTTCAGCTATTTTCCTAAGTACTTTATTTTTTTTATCTGTAGATTCTATCATAAATGAGTATGAAGCTATCTTTGCTTTTTCAAATACATTACTCACGTCAACCTCCCTTTGTAATTACCATATCATCTATATGTATCACTTCGTCTGCAAACTTATACCCCAAAATATCATATATTTGAGAGGTTTTTTTCCCTTTTATCTTTTTAAGATCTGAAGCGGAATACCTCACCTTACCTCTTGCAACCTCAACACCTTCAAGGTTAACAATTTTTACAATATCTCCTATATTAAAACCACCTGATATATCAACAATACCTGAAGGTAAAAGGGATTTATTACTCATTAGGGCATGAACGGCACCATTATCTACAAATATTTCACCTTTTGAAATGGTTGCATAGGCTAACCAATGCTCTTTTTTACTCTTACGGTCATTGATAAGTCCAAAAAAGGTCCCAACTTCCTGATTATTTAAAAACTTCTCAATATTTTCCGGATCTTTTCCTGAAATAATACCGACAAGGCAGCCGGCATCGAGTGCTTTTTTAGCCGCCAAAAGCTTGGACTTCATCCCTCCTGTCCCAACTCCGCTTACCGAGTCGCCACCAAGATTTAGCAATTCATCATTAAAATACTTAACTTCACTGATTAATTTGGCAGATTCACATTGTGACGGATTCTTATCATAAAGCCCTTCCACATCGGATAAAATCAGAAGCAAATCAGCTGACAAAAGCCCCGCCACAAGAGCAGACAAATTGTCATTATCCCCAAAAGTTTCATAATATTTCAACTCATCTATGACAACGGAATCGTTTTCATTAATGATAGGGATAACCCCAAACTCCAAAAGTCTTCTGATTGTATATCTGGCATTCAAATACCTTCTTCTATTTGAAAAATCATCTTTGGTAATTAAGACTTGGCCTACATTTATACCAAATTTTAAAAAAGCGTTTTCATAACATTGAATAAGCTTGGATTGACCGACAGCAGCACAAGCCTGCTTATCGATAATTTCTTTTGGTTTTTTTACAAACCCTAAAGTCTTAAACCCGCAGGCAACTGCACCGGATGAAACAATTACGACATTTTTTACTTCTTGCTTTATACGGCTTATAACTTCAGATAAACTACTTATAAATTTTAGATTTACTTCCCCATCAACATCTGTGAGGATACTGCTGCCAATTTTGATTATTAGAGTGTCAATTTTAGGTAGATTTCTCATATAATAATTTCAAAATGGCAGGGGCGGCAGGACTCGAACCTACGAATGGCGGTACCAAAAACCGCTGCCTTACCAACTTGGCTACGCCCCTGCAAGGGAGCATCTATATACTCAAAAAAGTTTACCATGTCAAGCATTTTTAAACAAAAAAATTTAATTATCAAGTTTGTAAATGGAAGTAATTCTCCCTTCCATCTCCATAACATTAGTTACATTGTATTCCAGAGCCTTTAGTTCGTCTATGGACTTATTTATATTATTTTTGTCTCCGCTTATTCTAATCACTATATCCCTTTTACTTTCATCTTTATCCTTTGTAAAAAAAGTCGCTAAACTTATGATATTTAATTCATATTTTTTAAGTACCGCAGCAATCTCCGCAATAGCTCCCGCTTTATCGTCGACTGTTATATGCACTCTTGCACCTGGTTTTCTCATACCCATCGCTTCTACAAATACATCAAAAACATCTACCGCTGTTATGATTCCAACCAAATCACCGTTTTTTTCAATTACAGGCAATCCGCCAAACCTCATATCTCTTAAAATCAGCGCTGCCCTTTCAATTGGATCATCGGGGAATACGGTTATAACATCTTTCGTCATCGCTTCTTTAACTTCCGTTTTTGCCAAAACGTTATGCATTTCATATATGTCAAGAGTACTTGCTTTTGACGGTGAAAATTCTTTTATATCTTTTTCCGTAATAATCCCCACTAATTTTCCCCTTCTAAGCACAGGAAGTCTTCTGATTTTATGCTCTCGCATTAAGTGGAGAGCATCCAACACGGTATCATCATATTCAACAGTAATTAAATCCTTTTTCATCCAGTCTTTAATAAACATACTTTACCTCTTTTTTAAATAAGTCCGATTTTCTATAATTTCAGTTTTATTAATATCCTTGTTAACATTAATATTATTAACACGCAATTTAAATTTTTCTCTGAAAGCCAAATCAAGCCCCTCTATATCTTTATTTATGTGCAATGATAAAATATCGTTATTATTTTCATCGTTACTGATTTCAAGCTTTATAAATACGCCGTAACTATCGGCAAATTCAATCAGACTCCAGTCATGAATAAATACCCCTTTTACCTTCACTGACGAATCCACACGACCAAAAACACCAAGAATCCGCATATCTTCCCTGTCACAAGAGCATTTTTCCAATGTATAACTCACTAAATCCCCTGTTGCATATCGTATTAACGGGTAATTTTTGTTCAAAATCGTGACATAAGCTTCTCCAACTTCATTTTCGCCAATAAAATCTCCATTTTCAGGATTTAAAATCTCCACAAAAATCTCGTCATCCACATGCATACCTGTTTTATACTGACACTCAGTAGCAATAAGGCCTGCTTCCGCCGTTCCATACCCCTGATATATCTCTATGTCATACTTATTACTTAAATAATTTCTCTCATCATCGGTAATTTTTTCGGCGATAAGATAAGACTTGAGAAGACTATTTTTTTCCCCTAACTCTTCCAAAACTTTCTTCAAAAAAGTCTTTGTGCCTATAAATGCCGTGGCACCAGTATTTTTTATAACTTCGGCACATTTTGAGGAGGAAGAAGGCCCCAAAGGAATTACAGACGCACCAATCTTCCTTACAGCTTCATCAAACATTTCTCCGGCAGGTGTTAAATGGTATGAAAAAGTATTTACAACTATATCACAATGTCCAAAACTTGAATATTCCAACCCCTTATAAAACCTGTATTGGTAGTAACTCTCAAATAACAGGTTGTAAATAGGACCTGGAGATTCAAAAATTTTAATAGGGCACGAATCAAAAAAATCTGCAAATATTTTTATATCCTTCGTAAGCTCAGCCAAATCTTTTCTTGTTATAGGTCTGATGTTTTTAAAATCATCATAAGTGCAGATATCATCTATTTTCAAATTTGAACTATTTAGCCTATATTGGATAAATTTACTGTCTTTATTTTGTTTTAAAAAGCTTGTAACTTTATCAATATTTGTCATGAAAGCCACCTTTTTCTTCTGCGGTAGTGCTTTACGTCCCTGTAAGACTTATTACCTGAGCTAACTCCAAGATAAAATTCTTTAACATCTTCGTTTTCTATAAGCTCTGAACACTTCCCTTCCATGACAACTCTTCCGTTTTCCATTATGTATCCGTAATCAGAAACAGAAAGTGCCATATTAGCATTTTGCTCAACCAAAAGTATCGTAGTATTTTCTTCTTTGTTAAGCTTTCTTATAATCCTAAAAATTTCTTTTACCAAAAGGGGGCTAAGCCCAAGTGAAGGCTCATCCATTAAAATCATCTTTGGGTTTGCCATCAATGCCCTACCAATAGCAAGCATCTGCTGCTCTCCACCACTCATATAACCGGCAAGCTGCCCTCTTCTTTCTTTGAGCCTGGGGAAATAAGAATATACTTTCTCAAGAGATAATTTAATATTAGCATTTGTAGATGTGTAAGCGCCGGCTATCAGATTTTCTTCTACTGTCAAATCTTTAAAAACTCTCCTACCTTCCATTACCTGAAAAATTCCGCATTTGACAATTTCAGAAGCATCTTTTTTATCTATTTTTTCCCCTTCGAAAAATATATCACCATCGGTAATCTCACCATTATCAGGCCTTAATAGTCCGGATATAGCCTTTAGTGTGGTAGTTTTCCCAGCACCATTTGAACCAAGAAGAGATACTATACTATTTTTTTGAACCTCAAGGGATAAACCCTTGAGGACAAGTATCACATCATTGTAAACAACTTCAATATTGTTAATCTTTAACATTAGTCCGCCGTAATATAATCGGTTACCGGTATCATGTTAGAGTTTTTAATTTGATATATTTTAAGTGCTTTTACCCCTTTATGACTTTCTTTGGTAAAAGTCACAGGCGCTGTAAGCCCCATTGTGCTAAAATTTTTAAACGACTCGAGAGTTTTCTTAATATTCTCACCGGTAAGCTCACCTTGTGTCATTTTTAAAGCCGACAACAAGACATACATTGAAGAAAAACCTTGGATATAATTTACTTCTCTATAAGTCACGTCAGGGTGATATTTTTTATTTAGCTCATGTAAAAATTTTATCCCTTCCACATCAGACTGACCCCAAAAAGCAAAAGAGCTTGTCCCGTAATAACCTTCAGCCGCATCTTTTGCCAAATCGATAAGAGTTTTGCCAAAAGTCCAGTTAAGCCCTATAAATTTTGTATCTATACCAAGTTTTTTAGCATCTTTCAAAATTGTAGAAGCAGCCATGTATGTTTCCTGCACGAGAGCATACTCGGCCCCTGCTTTAGAAAGGTTTAATAATTGACTTGTAGCATCAAGTGCTTTCAAATCCACAACCTGTTTATCAACAAGCTGTACCCCTATTTTTTGGGCGTACTCTTCGCCATCGGGAAAAAATGGTGATCTTCCAAATCCAGTATCATTGTAAATAAATGCAACAGTTTTTTTCTCACCTTTATCCTTTATGAATTTGAGAGCAATTCTTGCTTGATCGGAATAAGTAGCCCCTACTAAAAAATTATAAGGATTGTTTATCGGATTGGTAATATGTTCTGAATATGAAGCAGAAAAATATGGAATTTTGTCCTTAGTTATAAATTTTGACAAGGCTTCCGTATCACCGGTCCCCCAACCGTGAATGGCAACAACCTTTTTTCTAAGAAAATCTTTATACGCTGCAATTGCCTGAGGAATTTTGTATTGATAATCAACCATCAAGAGTTCGATCTCATTCCCATTTATTCCGCCATTTTCATTGAAATATCTGACACAATCCCTGACCCCTTCTGCATATGGTTTACCGACATCACCGGTGGGTCCTGTCAAATCAACCAAGGCTCCCACCTTAACTTTTCCGGCATAAGCCATGGATACTAAAAAAACAGATATCAACAAAACCAAAAGCTTTTTCATACGACATCCTCCAAATTTTATTTAATATGAAAAAGGCCAAAGTTTAAAATAGGCCTTTATCAGATTCCATCTTCGCACGAGCCCCTCAGGCTCAAAAAGTAAAAATATAATTATAACTATACCAAATGCAGCTTCTCTTATCGATGCAAATGCCTGGGTTAAAAAAGGGTAGCTTGAAGTAAAATAATCTGTAATAAATCTTAATACTTCGGGTAAAAGGGTAATAAAAATCGCCCCGAAAATACTGCCTAATATTTTACCCAAACCACCGATAATTATAATCGACAGATATTGAATCGACACACCTATCGTAAAATGTTCGGGGGTTATGATAGTAACATAGTATGCCCACATTGCCCCTGCGACACCGGCATAAAATGAGCTTATCCCAAAAGACAGTATTTTATATTTAAAAATATTAATCCCCATCGCTTCTGCTGCGATATAATTATCCCTTACACTTAAAAAAGCTCTCCCTATCTTTGTCCTTACAATATTCTTGGCTGCCGTTACCATTAAAATTGTCATAGAAAGACCAAAAAAGTAAAATTTAAAATCATTATCAAGAGAGATATTAAAAAATTTAGCATAATCAAGAGAAAGTCCAGTAACACCACCAGTAATGGATTCTGCACGTATAAAGATAAATTCCAATATAAATTGTGCTGCAAGGGTCGCTATTGAAAGATACAAACCTTTTAACCTCAAAGAAGGTATCCCGAATATCATACCGACAATAGCTGTAATAAGACCTGCAAAGGGGATAGCAATAATGAAATTTAAGCCATATTGATTTGCCAAATATCCTGCGGCATATGCACCCACTCCTATGAAAGCACCTTGCCCCAAAGATATGAGACCGGTGATCCCTGTCAGTATATTAAGTCCAACCGCACCAATTACAGCAATAAATATGATGTTAAAAAGATACAAAAAATAATCATCGATAAAAAATGGAATTACAAAAAGAGAAATCAGAAATCCGTATATACATATTTTTGAAAACAATGATTTAAAAATTGCCGCATCTTTTTCATAACTTGTTTGAAATTCACCACAATTTGTATAGTTCATACCTTTTCTACCTCAACCGTTCCAAATAATCCGTAAGGCTTTATCATTAAGATAATTATCATAAAAATAAACGGGAAAACTTCCTTGGCACCCCCACCAATTAACGGGTCGATATAACCGCCTGCCAAATTTTCCAATATCCCTATTATAAGTCCACCGACAATAGCCCCCAATATACTGTCAAGCCCTCCCAATATTACCACAGGGAAAACTTTTAGACCAAATTGGGATAAACTTGTATTAATACCGTTTATATTACCTATCAAAATCCCTCCGACACTTGACACAACAGCAGCTATTGCCCAAGACAGTGCAAATATCCTTTTGACATCAATCCCCATAGAAAGGGCAGCCTGCTGATCACTTGCCACCGCCCTCATGGCAATACCAACTTTAGACTTCTTGAAAAATACAGTAAAAAGAGCCAAAAAAATTGATACGGAAATAATTGAAAAAATATAAACATAACTTACACTTATGCCACCAACAATTAACGGCTCTTCAGGAAAAATTTGTGGAAACGTTTTAGTGTTTGTCCCCCAAATAAGCTGTACCACTGATTTAAAAACAGACGATAAACCTATGGTAAGCATAATTATTGATATGATTGGCTCACCAATCATTTTTCTAAGAAAAATCTTTTCTATAAAAAATCCAAAGAAAAACATAAAAAGTATGGTAATTATGAATGAAGCCACAAAATTAAGCCTGTATTCAACTGTTAAATGCAAGCAAATATACGCTCCAACCAATAACAATTCACCTTGAGCGAAATTAACAACTCCGGTTGATTTATAAATTAATGTAAATCCAAGAGCGACAATTGCATAAATACTTCCCATAACTATCCCTGCTACAATTAGCTGAAGGAAAAATTCCATATCTACTCCATAAAATATATTTTCATGACGGTATTTATAGTTTTCTCTCTCCCATCTTGCAGTTTGATGGTAGCAGTAATCTGTTTTTCCCTGACATCTTCATAAAGTGCATCCACTAACCCTTTATACTTTTCAGAAATAAACCCTCGCCTCACCTTCCTTGTCCTAGTAAGCTCACCATCATCAGGGTCAAGTTCCTTATACAAGAGCAAAAACTTCTTTACCACATGCTCTTTTTTAAGGTCAGCATTCACTTTTCTTACTTCTCCGGCAACAAGTTCATAAACTTCATCTTTCGATGACAAATCTGTAAATGTAGAATAAGTTATTTTATTTTCTTCCGCCCATTTGCCAACTATCCCCATATCTATGTTTAAGATTGCAGTAATATAATCCCTTTTATCTCCAATTATAACTGCCTCTTTCACAAACGGACTAAATTTTAATTTATTCTCAATAAATTGAGGCGAAAACATTGAACCGTCAGACAAATACATTAAGTCCTTCTTCCTATCGATTACTACAAGTTTGCCATTTTCATCAAAATATCCCGCATCCCCAGAGTATAACCAACCATCCTTAAGGGTAGCCTTCGTAGCCTCTTCATCCTTGTAATAACCAAGAAAAACAGCATCACTTTTTGAAATAATCTCATTTTCTTCAGTAATTTTAATTTCAGTCCCCTCTATTGGTAATCCTACGGAAGTAAAATCAACATCATCCACTCTATGGATACAAGAAATACCAGAAATCTCTGTTTGCCCATATATCTGTTTAAGATTAATCCCTAAAGCATGGAAAAATTTGAATGTGTCAGGGCCTAAAGCCGCACCACCGGTAATCGCACTTCTTACATTGGTAAATCCAAGTCTTTCCTTTAATTTTCTAAATACGGCATAATATGCTATTTTGTATTTCAATTTCTCAAAAAATGTTAAATTACTTTTATTGAATTTACTGTCGGCATAATTATAACCAATAGGTAGACATTTATTGTAAACCCATTTTTTAAGCCTTGAGGAATCCATTATATTCATCTGAACGGTTGCCGCCAAATTTTCCCAAACTCTTGGAGGAGAAAAAATCAAATTAGGACCAATCTCTTTCATATCGTTTTGGACAGTATCATGATTTTCAGGAAAATTTACCTTAAATCCATACATCAGGGCACTTGCAATACACATCATTTGCTCCCCTATCCATGGCAAAGGTAAAAAAGAGACAAATTCATCCTTTTCAAATTTAGGGTCAGCTTTTCCAAGGCTTCTTGACATGAAGGAGAGATTTTTGTGGCTCAACATAGCAATTTTAGGGAACCCGGTTGTACCCGATGTCGTGCACATAACTGCAACGTCATCTAATGTAATAAATTTAAGTTTTTCCTTATAATATTTATCTAAGTCACTATCATAATTATTTTTTATAATCTCATCAAAATATACCAATCTGTCGTCATCATACTGGTACATCCCTTTTTTGTCATAATATATAATTTTTAAAATAGACGGGACATTATCTATAATCTCAAGAATTTTATCCACTTGCTCTTGATCTTCCGCCACTACTATCTTAGCATTCGTTTTTTTTAAAATATACTCCACTTCACTAACTATAGAATCTTGATAAATTCCTACTGGATAGGCTCTAAGAAGTTGTGAAGCAAGTTCTGAAATAACCCACTCAGGTTTGTTATCACCTACTATTGCAACGGTATCACCGTTTTTAAGTCCGCATTCTTCAAAATAATAGGCAACTTTAGAAATGAGGCTCAAGTAATCATGCCATGTATATTCATTCCAAATACCATAATCTTTTTCTCTAAAAGCAACACCTTGAGGATTTTTAAGATAATTGTCCAATAAATAAGAAGGTAATGGCTTCAAAACTATATCCATTTTTCTTCTCCGAGATACGCGGAAATAACCCTTTTATCCTTAGCCACATCTTCAGGCAAGCCTTCACAGATTTTTTCACCGAAATCCAGAGCCATCACTCTGTTTGACAAATCCATTACCACACTCATATCATGCTCAATCAGCACAACAGTAATACCCATCTCCTCATTTATATCAATAATATATCTAGCCATATCTTCTGTTTCTTCACTATTCATCCCAGCCATGGGCTCATCAAGCAAGATAAGCTCCGGCTCAAGGCAAAGTGCTCTTGCAAGCTCAACCCTCTTTTGAATGCCGTAAGATAACTCATAAACGTGTTTTTTTCTGTATCCGGAAAGATTAAGAAAATCTATAACCTCTTCCACCCTCTTTCTGTGGGCTACTTCCTCTTTTAAAGTTTTACCAAAATAAAAAATAGATGACAGAAGACCATAATTTAAAAAATTGTGTCTTGATAACATCAAGTTATCAAGCACTGTCATCCCTTTAAAAAGTTCTAAATTTTGGAAAGTGCGTACCAAACCATAAGAAGGTCTTTTATGGACAGGCATTTTAGTAATATCCAAACCTTTATACGTTATCTTCCCTTTGTTAGGAAAGTAAATACCAGTAATAGTATTTAAAATACTCGTTTTTCCGGCACCATTCGGGCCGATTATTGAAAATATCTCCCCTTTGAAGACTTTGAATGATACACCGGCAATAGCCAAAATCCCACCAAAACTAAGATAGACTTTATTTAAATCAAGTATAACTTCACTATCTGATGTCATCAATACCCCTTAATACTGAAACTTATGCTTGAATAATTTTATCACATATTTCACCTAATATGATGATAAACTATTGATTAAAATATATAAATAAAAATGCTAAGGTAGTCAACAGAAAATTAAGTATAATCAAATTTTGTTAAACTTCACTTAATCCTATTTTAAATTTTTTAACTTTTGCTGATAGATAGACAGTTTTCTCACCTGCTCAGGAAAGAGTGTAAATGCTTTATTTATAACTTTATCAGCCAAATCAGGTTTTTTTAACTTAATAGCCGCATCAATATACGCAAAATAAAGCTCATGGTCATTAAAATCATCTAACTTTATATCTTTTAATATCTTAAAACCTTCAACATGGTCATTCGATTTGATAAGTGCCAATGCATAGTAAGCTTTTATCTCATCATCATATTGGAAATTTTCATATGCTTTTTTGAATGCATCAACAGCATCATATAGTTTACCCATATTCAGATATACTTTTCCGCTACTTAAATACTGTTCGGCTGCAAATATCTTTTTTGCATCTATTCTTGATTCAGAATTGGAATTTGAATTGGACTCATCCACAAGTGTATCGTAGGCAAATTTGATTGTTTCAAACAGCTCATTTGCAATTTTCTTTGCTTCGTCATTTTGAAACAAATCAGGATGATATTTCTTGGAAAACTTAAGATATTTTTGTTTCAGGTCTTCCAAATTCATATTTTCTTTATTGATACCAAACAGCTCTTGAGGGGTTAGGTCTTTTATCTCCTTTAAAAAATTTCTCAACTGTTCTGCACTGAGCTCCTCATTCTCCAACTCTCTGATATAACCAAGCTTAAACAAAATATTTAGTAATGTTAAAAAACCTGTGTCTAACCCTTTCAATTTTTTAGAAGGAAAGATATTCTCATTAAATTCGTCTAACAGCAATTTTACACAACTTATATTTCCAAACTCTTCCAGAAGTTTTTTGGAGTCTTTAACAAGCTCGTAATTTTTCGAAAAATCTATCTCGTTCTCAAAATAAACCTCATCATTGTACACAGCAAAAGCGGTCATATACAATAAGTTAAAATTCAATGAAATATCGTAAGGGAAGGTCTTGCCGTGAATAAAGATGGCAGAAATCGGCTTATGCTTTAAAACCTCATAAAAAATCATGCTGGAATATACTTCAAAAATACCATTCAGCTCATCACTAAGCATATTCTTTTCATCTATAAGATATTGAATGATATCACCTATATCTCTGTAGCCTGAGGCAAATTCCACATTAAACTTCCCTGACTCAATAAGATAATTGCCCAAAGAAAACTTGTCGGTTGTAGAATATATAAACTTTAGCTTACCACCGGAAAAATATGCTTTGACAGATATTGCAGCAGTAATTATCTCCATCTCCCCTGTAAGTTCTCTTGAATAAATATTTAGAATGGAGTTTATTACATTCAATGTAAACAATTCGGTCTTATTCTCTTCTCTCTCTTTCAGTAACAAAAGACCATACTTATTTAGTTTATCAACAATCAGATACAGCTCATGCCTCTCAACATTCACAACCTTTTCCAACTGAACTATACAGGGATATTCATCTATTCTTGAAAGGACAAAACCTTCCGTAGGGGTGATATATATCTTTTCATCCAAAAACTTTAATCTGTTCAAAGCAAAACAAGAATTATCACCACCAAACTTTTTATAAAAATATCTTGTTATAAATATCTTAAGATTATCATAAAATTTTAATACCTGATCCCCTCTGTAACCCCTTGAAATAATTGTCTTAACTTTTTTATAAGACTCATAAATTTTACCTTTATTAAAAAGCTCAAGTGCCACCAAAAAATCTAAAATCGGATCATTGATACTCGACGTATCAGCGCTTTCCTTTTCTCCTACTATTTTGTATATTTTACTTTTCAGACCCTCATATATCAGTTTGTAAGTTACAAAATCGTCCCCGCCTTTCAAAAACAACACCTCTTTGACAGATTTTTCTCCATCAAAAAGGCCAATCTTATCATTTTCAGCATCAACTACTTCAATTATGGAATTATCATTGAAATACTTGAGCATATTTTTCATTTCGTCACTTCTTCTAAGCCCTTCCATCAAAAGATTTTCTACTGACACTTCCGTTGCAGTGTTTACATCAATATCCCTTTCGTTAAAATTAAAATATCCATTCTTCCAAGTTAAAAGGTAATAAGCGATTTCTTCTATCTGATATAGTATCGCTTTTTCCAATTGTTTTTTATCTATAAACTTATTTTCTATAAATATCTGACCTAATGGTTTTCTACTCTTTTTTTGTACACTTAAAGCTTTTATTAAGTGAGCTTTAGTTATCATTCGGTATTTTAATAATATTTGTCCCAGTAAAAATTTAGGATTGTTAGAGCTGGCATAAACTATTTTCCCTTTTTTAAATATAAAACTGGCTTCTTCGCTTTCATGCTGAATAAATAACTCTCCTGACTTATTTGCCATAGCAATCCATTGAAAAACATCAGAAAGGGGCATTGACAATAAATCACCAACCAGACCTTTTTTAGATACCACATAGCACCTCAATTAATTCATTGTGTATTGTTTTATTTGATGCAACTATATATTCGTCTTCAAATGAAAAATTATCACCTTTTATATTTGATATTTTACCACCAGCTTCATTAACAATCAACACCCCTGCAGCCACATCCCAAGGTTTGAGTCCGCCTTCATAATATCCGTCAAAAACTCCTTGCGCCACATAGCACAAATCCAAAGAGGCAGCACCAGCCCTTCTAATCCCTCTTGAACTACTAAGGATTCTATCAAGTTTTGTTAGAATATCTTTTTTATTCTTTTCAACAAAACCATAAGGGAACCCTGTTGCCAGCAATGAATTTTCAATTTTGCTTTGCGCAGACACAAAAATACGATTACCGTTTAAAAAAGCTCCCTTACCTCTCTCCGCATAATAAAGTTCATCTAATATAGGGTTGTATACTGTAGCTGCTACAGGGTTCAAGTTTTCATAGACCCCAACAGATATGCCAACAAAAGGGAATCTATGGACAAAATTCGTGGTGCCATCTATTGGATCGACTATCAAACACTTGTCTTTAAAATTTAAATTCTGATTTGTTTCTTCCCCCACAAATCTATAATCGGACAAATGTCTATAAAAATAATCTTTTAGAAACTCCTCAATCTTTAAGTCCGTTTCCGTCACTAAATCGGCTACCCCTTTGTTTGTTACAGTCTTAGACTTATAAAAGTCCTCTTTTAAAAATTTCCCGGCTGTTTTAACACCGCTTATCAAAATATCTTTCACACTTACCTCATATTCATACTAATAATTTATGTTAACAATTAGATACAATAATGTAAACTTTAATTTTCTAATAATCAAAGTTTATAAAATATACAAAATTTAGGCATATATAGTTAGTTAAAAAAACATAACACCTTGAAAAATAAAAAATATTTTATATCTTACACATAAGCAATATTGCAAAAATAACAGTATATATTTAGAGGTTAAAATGTCAGAATTACTGCGTAACGAAAAAAGTAAATCCATATTTGAATTAACAAAGTCTCTTATCAAAGGCGAAATAAACAAAAACCTCATTGACGAATGCAAAAACGTATCACCTGCTGATATTATTAACGGTTTTCATCGTACTATTGAGGCTGGGTTTGACTTAAATGATGTGAAAAAAGCAGTCAATAAGGTCTTAAACCTTACTTACAAAGGTTTAATGGCAAATAAACAGGAAATATTGTATAATAACAACTCTATATTCCACTACCTTGAAATAAAAAATAATCACACCAAAGAATTTATGTCAAATCTTAAAAATATTGTTAAAAATATTAAAAAAGATGAAGATTTGAAAACTGTTAAGGACTCTCTTTTAGAAAAATTACACGAGCTTCAAGAAATAGACAAACATTATAAAATAAAAGAAAATATTATTTTTCCTACCTTTGAAAAAAGTTACCCAGAATACAAATGCGTATTAATCATGTGGTCTGAACATGACGATGTGAGAGAAACAATAAAACTCCTTACAAATAAGTTAAAAACTGACAACATTACGGTGGAGGAGTTTCACAAGCTGATAGGTAAGCTTTTTTTTGATATTTATTCTTTGATACATAGAGAGTCAGACATTTTATATCCGGTACTTCTGGAACTTATAAATGAAAAAAAACAGTCTGAAATGCTCAAGGAAGGTATTGACCTAGGGCTAATCGATAGTCACGACTTGGAAATATCTGATGATATAAATTTAAGTATTAACAATGGGGTCATTAAACTTGAAACAGGAACTTTAAGCCTGCAACAGTTATCAGCGATATTCAACAATTTGCCTGTAGATATAACCTTTATTGACGATAAGGATGAGGTAAAATACTTCTCAAACCCTAAAGATAGAGTTTTTATAAGGACAAAGTCAGCTATAGGTAGAAAAGTACAAAACTGTCACCCTCAAAAAAGTCTTCACACTGTGGAAAACATATTAACCGCATTTAAAAATGGAGCAAAAAATGAAGCTGACTTTTGGATAAATATACAAGGCAAAATGATTTATATAAAGTACTTTGCAATAAGGGATAACAATGGAAAATATATTGGGACACTTGAAGTAACTCAAGACATTACGGAAATTAAAAAAATTGAAGGTGAAAAAAGACTCCTTGATTGGAGCTGATAAAAGAAATTGCACAAAAAAATAAATTTTTAATTATTTTTATTGACACATCACTTTTAACCCTTTAATATCTAAGAGGGTAAAAAATGAGAAGAAAATATAAAAAAATAAATTATGTGCCTTCCAACTAATTGTTGGGAGGCTTTTTTTTTGTCAAAAGGAGGATATATGAGCGGACGAGAAATTTTGAATGCACACGAAATCGACAGCATTATAACGAGGTTGGCATTTCAAGTTATAGAAAAATGTCAGGATATCGGCAAAATGAAGTTAATCGGAATAAAGAGACGAGGAGCTATACTAGCCGATAGGATAGCCCATAAGATTAATGAATTCAAAAAAACTTCCGTTGATGTAGGTTATTTGGATATTACTCTATATAGAGATGACTTATCTGAGATATCCGATTTTCCTAAAATACTCGGCACAGAAATAAACTTTGATATAAAAGGTAAAAGTATATTTCTTGTTGATGATGTAATTTTTACCGGAAGAACAGTTAGAGCTGCAATGGATGCAATAACTGACCTTGGCCGTCCCAAAAAAATTGTTTTTGTAGCTCTTATAGACAGAGGCCACAGAGAACTTCCCATCCAGCCTGACTTTACTGGCAAATACGTCCCGACCAGCCTTGATGAAAAAATTAATGTAATGCTTAAAGAAATAGATGCAATCGATTCTGTAACAATAGAAAAAATGTAAATCAACCATAGGGGTGAATTATGTCATACACTAAAAAAGATTTGGTTGGAATGAAAGATCTGACTAAAGATGAAATCCTTTTTATCCTTGATCAAGCTGAAAAATTTAAGGAAATTAACAAAAGAGAAGTAAAAAAAGTGCCCACATTAAAAGGGAAGACAATTGTAAATCTTTTTTTTGAACCATCAACCAGAACAAGAACATCTTTTGAAATAGCAGGCAAAAGGCTTTCTGCCGACACTATAAATTTTTCCTCCTCCTCAAGTAGTACAACAAAAGGCGAGACTTTGATTGATACAGTTAAAAACATTGAATCTATGAACTCAGACATATTTGTGGTAAGACATGCCTATTCCGGTTCGGTAAAATTTATCGCGGAAAACACAAAAGCCGGTGTAGTTAATGCCGGTGACGGAACAAATGAGCACCCTACACAAGCCCTTTTGGATTTATTAACCATCAAAGAACACAAGAAAAAATTAGAAGGCTTGAATGTGGCAATTATAGGGGATATCACTCACAGCAGGGTTGCCAGATCTAATATATGGGCAATGAATAAACTTGGTATCAACGTCAAATTGTTTGGGCCCAAGACAATGCTTCCAAAAGAAACTGCGCCCTTTGGATGTTATATAGCATCAAATATGGAAGAAGCAGTTGAAGACTGTGATGTAATAATGATGCTTAGGATACAAAAAGAAAGGATGTCAACGGTATTACTCCCTTCGGACAGAGAATATGCCAAATTTTTTGGTTTGAACAAATCTAAACTAAAAAAAGCAAAAGGTGACTGCATTATCATGCATCCTGGGCCAATTAACAGAGGGGTTGAGCTTAGTAGTGAGCTTGCAGACTGTAAACAGTCAGTAATACTTGACCAAGTTGAAAACGGCGTTGCAGTCAGAATGGCCGCACTATACATCGTAGCTAATAATATATAACCAATATTTAGGAGGAATAGATGAGTATACTATTAAAAGGATTAAAAATTATAAATCATAACAACATAGAAGAAGGTAATTTATTAATCGAAAAAGATACTATCAAGGGGATAACAAAAGAAACGCCTCAAGCAAAAGAAACTGTTGACTTATCAGGACTTATTGCAGTACCAGGACTTATTGATATGCATGTTCACTTTAGGGACCCGGGGCTTGAATACAAAGAAGATATAGTTTCAGGCAGTCAAGCCGCTGTTGCCGGAGGGGTTACCACATGTTTGCCTATGGCAAATACAAAACCTGTCAATGATAACTCAACCATAACAAAATATATGATCGACAAAGCAAAAGAGTGCGGATTAATTGACCTATGCCCTATCGGAGCAATCACCAAAGGGATGAAAGGTGAAGAATTAACGGAAATGGGCGATATGTTGGAAGCCGGTGCAGTTGCATTTTCTGATGACGGATTACCTGTCATGAATAGTGAAGTTATGAGACGAGCACTTGAATATATAAAAACTTTTGGAAGCTTCATAATAAGCCATTCAGAAGATAAAAATCTTGCAGGCAAAGGTGTAATTCACGACGGCAAAGTAGCTACAATTACCGGACTAAAAGGGATACCTGCTGAGGCTGAAGAGATAATGATTATAAGAGATATTCTACTTGCTAAAGCTACAAAAAGTCGTATTCACATTGCACATGTCAGCACAAAAGGCTCTTTAAAACTAATAAAGTGGGCTAAAGAAGAAGGGATTGAAGTTACCTGTGAGGCAGCACCTCACCATTTTTCCTTTGATGAAGAGTGTCTCCTTGATTACGACACTAATTACAAAATGAATCCGCCGTTGAGAGAAAAAGAGGATTTAGAGGCTATTGTAGATGGTCTTAAAAGTGGAATTATAGATGCCATTGCTACTGACCATGCACCACATCATATAGATGAAAAATTTGTGGAGTTTGATAACGCTGCCTTTGGTATTACAGGATTACAAACACTTATCCCTCTTACTTTAAAGTTGATTAAAAACAACAAACTCACATGGCAAGATTTTGTAAGACTAACATCATACAACCCTGCAAAAATACTAAACTTTTCAGACAAAGGTGAATTAAAGGCAGGCAAAAAAGCTGACATTACAATTATCGACCCTGATTTTACTTATATTTTTGATAAAAATATAAACAAATCAAAATCAATTAATTCTCCGTTATTTGGAAAAGAATTAACAGGCATAGCAAAGCTTACTATAAAGGATGGAAAAATAGTCCATAAAATGTAAAAATGGCAAAAAAAATCCCGGTCATGTGCTTCAAGAGGGGAGGAGGGAAGAAGCTTGGAATGACCGGGCCAACTTTTGAAACTTTTATTACAAGTTATTTAAAATTGCAAGCAATTTTTAACCAAAAGTTATCCTAATTTTACTTATACGCATCTTTAAACAATTTATACTCAATAGAATCCACAAGTGCCTGATAACTGGCATCAATAATATTATGCGCTACTCCAACTGTACCCCATACATCCGTATCGTCTTTAGATTCTATCAATACTCTTGTTACAGCTTTTGTTCCGTCTTTACCTGTCAAAATTCTAACTTTGAAGTCCACCAAATTCATATTTTTCAAATTCGGATAAAACTTCTCAAGTGCCTTTCTTAACGCTTGGTCAAGTGCATTGACAGGTCCATTTCCCAATGCGGCTGTGTGTTCAATCTCTCCGCCTACTCTCAACATAACAGTTGCTTCAGCAAAAGGGGGCTCAAGTGCACTTCTTTTTTCATCAATTACCCTAAAACTAAGAAGATCAAAGAATTTTGTCAAATTACCCATATGCCTTCTTACAAGAAGCTCAAATGAAGCTTCTGCACCCTCAAACTGAAACCCTTTATTTTCAAGATCTTTAAGTTTTTCAAGCAATACATTAAGCTGCGGGTCATTAGAGTCAATATCAAGTCCAAAATCCTTTGCTTTATAAATAAGGTTACTTTTACCTGATAAATCTGAAACCAAAACCCTCTGCCTATTGCCGACAAGCTCAGGCTCAATATGTTCATAAGTCCTTGCATTCTTTAATATTGCACTTACATGCACCCCGCCTTTATGTGCAAAAGCAGACCTTCCCACATAAGGCTGGTGTATATTATGTTTTAAATTGCCAAGTTCGTTAATAAGCCTTGAAACTGACCATAACCTTTTTAATTTCTCTGTTGTTACACACTCAAAACCATATTTTAACTGTAAATTCGGTATTACCGAGCACAGATTTGCATTACCACAACGCTCTCCATATCCGTTTATAGTCCCCTGAACATGAACAATACCACTCTTTACAGCCAACACAGAATTTGCCACTGCACACTCACTATCATTGTGGCAGTGAATTCCAAGCGGATAATCACCAAGTTCTTTTTTTACCACATTAATAATATCCACTATCTCATCAGGCATAGTCCCGCCATTTGTGTCACAAAGAACAAGACAGTCGGCTTTAGCTTCTTTTGCAGCTATTAAAGTTTTAATGGCATATTCTGGATTTGCCTTATAACCGTCAAAGAAATGCTCGGCATCGTAAAATACTGTATCTACCTTTGATTTAAGGTAAGCAACAGAATCATTAATAATTTCAAGATTATTTTCGAGGGAAATTTTTAAAGCTTCAGTAACATGCAAATCCCATGTTTTGCCAAAAATGGTTACATTAGGGGCTTCACTTTTCAAAAGTGCCTGAATATTTTCATCATTGCTGCACTTTCTTTTGGCCCTGCGTGTGCTCCCAAAAGCGGCAATATGCTTTTGATTAACTTTTGATTTCTTGATTTCTTCAAAAAATTCTATATCCCTGGGATTAGAGCCAGGCCAACCACCCTCGATATAATCGATGCCGAAGTCAACAAGGACTTCGGCAATTCTGACTTTATCTTTTACCGTAAAATTTACGTCTTCAGCCTGTGTGCCATCCCTTAATGTTGTATCATATAATATTATCTTACGAGACACTATCTCCCTCCGTTACAAATGCATCATGCAATACTCTTACAGCAAGCTCAGAAAATTTTTCATCTATTAAACAGGAAATTTTAATTTCACTGGTAGAAATCATCTGAATATTGATGTTGTTTTCAGCTAAAACCTCAAACATTTTAGCCGCAACACCGGCATGGCTCTTCATACCAACACCGACAATAGAAACCTTTGCAATATTTTCATCGCTAACAACCCTGTCGGCACCAATTTTAGTACATACCTGATTACAAACATCCATAGCCCTTAAGAGATCGGTTTTTTGAACTGTAAATGACAGGTCTGTCTTGTCTTGCAAACCAACATTCTGAATAATCATGTCAACATTTATATTCTGCTTTGCAAGTTCGCCAAATATTTCAGCCGCAATCCCCGGTCTGTCAGGTACGCCTACAATCGTAATCTTTGCTTGATTTTTATCAGATGTTACTCCTGAAACAATTACTTTTTCCATATCTTCATCCTCCTTAGTCACCAATGTGCCGGGCTTATCTTCAAGTGAAGATAAAACCATTATATCTACATTATATTTCATACCAAATTCAACACTTCTTGATTGCAAAACTTTAGCTCCCAAAGAAGCAAGCTCAAGCATCTCTTCATAAGAAATCTTATCAAGTTTTTTTGCGTTTTTAACGATTCTAGGGTCAGCAGTATAAACACCATCAACATCCGTATATATTTCACATACTTTAGCATCAAGCGCCGCCGCTACAGCAACTGCTGTGGTATCTGAGCCACCTCTGCCAAGAGTTGTAATATCACCTGTAGCCGGGTAAATCCCTTGGAAACCGGCTACTATACATATTTTACCTTCAGCTAAAGCTTTCTTTAACCTTTCAGCGGTAATTTTTACTATCCTTGCTGCAGAGTGAGCACCGTCAGTAATCATACCAATTTGCGGTCCTGTAAAGGATATTGCATCGTATCCCATTGTTTTTAAAGTCTGAGCTACAAGTGCAATACTTGCTTGCTCACCAGTTGAAACCAATTGGTCATATTCTCTTAAATCATACTTAGGAGTAATAGATTTAAGCAAATTTATAAGTCTATCAGTTTCTCCGGCCATAGCAGAAACCGTTACAACTACTTCATGCCCTTCATCTTTCTTCTTAGCAATAATTTCAGCTACATTTCTGATCCTTTCAATACTTCCAACACTTGTCCCGCCAAACTTCATTACAACAATGCTCATGTATTCCTCCTAACTCTACTCTATATTTTGAGTTTTTATAAAATATTCAGCCACTTTATAACCTTCTTCAAAAATAAAACTTGGTGTAATATTCTCATTGTAATATTTATTTTTATCGGGTTTCACACCTTTGCCGTATATAATTGCCGGCACTGGTTCAGCAACATGTGTCCTCAGAGAAATCGGTGTGGGGTGATCGGGAGTAATGAGAATCCTCATATCCATTTTTTTAGTTGCTTCAATTAAAATAGGCAACACAATATTGTTAATATTTTCTACCGCCCTAACCTTCTCTTCAACCCTGCCCATATGTCCGGCTTCATCAGGTGCTTCAATATGAATAAAAACATAATCATGATCATCCAATGCCTTTATGGCATACTCAGCCTTCCCTTTAAAATTGGTATCTATAAATCCTGTAGCACCAGGCACATCAACAATATCAAGCCCAGCATATACCCCTATCCCTCTAATCAAGTCAACAGCGGCAACAACCGCCCCTTTTACTCCATAAATATCTTCAAACCTCTTTATTTCAGGCTTTTTACCTTGCCCCCAAAGCCAAATAGAGTTTGCATTTTTGATATTTAACCTTTTTATAATTTCTCTGCTTCTTACCATTAAATCATTAATAAAAAATGCTTCTTCACCTTTGGGTAAATAATCTGCAATTGTCTTACCCATTATGTCATGTGGAGGAGTAGTTGAAATATCAAAACTTTTATTTCTGACTACCATTATATTTCTATATCCTACACCTGAATAAAATTCTACACCCACTTCTTTTAGCTCTTTGTTAAGTTCATCTATAATCAGTTTGGCTTGGCTATTATCGATATGATGGGCGCTAAAATCTTCCATTAAATGATAATCATCGCTTAACTTCACTATATTGCATCTGAAAACAAAATCTTCTTTAGATATTTCAACACCAATACTTGCAGCCTCTATAGGGCTTCTACCAGTATAAACATCTTTGGGATTATAGCCAAAAATACTTAAATTACATATATCGCTACCCGGATACATACCCTTCGGTGTAGTATAGATAAGGCCGCATCTGCCATTTTCAGCCAAATAGTCAAAGTTTGATGTATCTGCAAATTCCAATACGGTTTTATTATCTATTTCAGGTATTTTATAATCAGACATACCGTCACAAAGCAAGACTACATATTTCATTACTATCTGCTCCCTTCTACACGTAAAACTACAGTTTTATCCCTAACATACTCGAGAGAATCTATTTCTGCAACAGCATTGTTTACATTTCTACCCTTTGTTTCATGAGTCATAAACACAAGGGGCACTACATCGCCGGGAGCTCTGTCTCCGGGCTGAATTGCAGACTTGATACTTATCCCATATTTACCTAATACACCTGCAATTTTTGATAATACTCCGGGCTTATCAAGAGCCGAAAATCTTAAATAAAATGAAGACGTTATTTCATTTATATCCCTTACAGGATATTGCGGCTCATATTCACTTTTAAATCCGAGAGTCGGGACTCTCTTGGCACTGCAAGATGTAATATCCCTTGCAATTGAGATAATATCACCAACAACAGCACTGCCCGTCGGAAGACTGCCAGCCCCTCTGCCGTAATGAATCGTCCTATCCACTTTGTCAGATACAAGATAAATAGCATTGAAAACATCATTTACCTTAGACAAAATATACCTTTCGGGGATAATTGTAGGGTGAACCCTTACCTCTATGTCATCTTCATGTTTCTTTGCAATAGCAAGAAGCTTGATTTTGCAATTGAGCTTCTTGGCAAAATCTATATCAACCTGCTTGATATTTGATATCCCTTCTACAAATATTTCCTCAAAAGGGACTAACGTTTGAAAGGCAATCGAAGATAAAATAGCGATTTTATGTGCCGTATCAATCCCTTCAACGTCAAAAGTGGGGTCTGCCTCCGCATAGCCTAACTTTTGAGCATCAGCCAAAACTTCATCAAATTCCTTCCCTTCACTTTCCATTTTAGATAAAATATAATTAGCCGTACCATTTATAATCCCATAAATCTCATTTACATTGTTAGCTGCCAAATCCTCTTTTAATACTCTTATGATCGGTATGCCGCCACCGACACTCCCCTCAAACCCTAAATATAATCCCTTATCCTCTGACTTTTTAAATATCTCCTTGCCGTTAACTGCCAAAAGAGCTTTGTTTGCCGTCACGACATGCTTGCCCTTATCCAGAGATTTCAGTATTACATCTTTTGCTACCGTGTACCCGCCTATTAATTCCACGACAATATCAATTTCGTTATCATTTATGACATCATCAATGTTTTTCGTTTTCACTTCTACATCTTTAACATATTCATTCTCAATACTATCTATTCTCAAATCGCAAACGGACTTTACATTTATATCTATTCCGGTCTTATTGAAAATGGTGCTTCTGTTATCCTTTAAAACAGTCAAAGTCCCCATACCGACAGTCCCAAGCCCTACTATACCGACGTTAATTTTACCAGCAGTCACAGACACCTCCAGTTAGGTATAAAATTTCCGGAGATATTACTACTAAGAGGATAAGTTGTCAAGAAATGCTAAAAAAAATTTAACGATATTTACATTTATTTTATGCAAAAAAATATTGCTTTTTAGCTTCAAAAGTTCTAATTACCTCTTTACCATATGTTGAAATATTAAAATATTTTAATATAACGATAATTAAGGAAGTATAATGTAGATATGAACTGTCACAACCTCTTAACGCACTTCCAACCTATTTTCAGCCTAAAAGATAATAAAATTATTGGACTGGAGGCTCTTTCTCGTGGCTTAACAGCTAATAATGACATCATATCCCCATACATACTTT
Organism: Deferribacteraceae bacterium V6Fe1; assembly: GCA_022813675.1. Classification (GTDB taxonomy): domain Bacteria; phylum Chrysiogenota; class Deferribacteres; order Deferribacterales; family Deferrivibrionaceae; genus Deferrivibrio; species Deferrivibrio metallireducens. Next base: position 2,008,138 of record CP063375.1, read on the forward strand.
TTAAAGAAGCTGCAATTCAAAATAATACCCTTATTTTGGACAGAAACTGCAGGTTAAACGCACTTAAAAATTATGCTGCTCTCACAGAGAGAGATAATGACGATATCTTACTTTTTTTAAATGTGGACATTTCGATAATGGATAAATACACCATTGACTTTGGATGGACAGCCACACAAGTCAAAATGTTTGGACTGAAACCTTCAAACATTGTCCTTGAAATCATTGAAGATAAATGTGAAAATACACAAAAATTAATGGAATTTGTGGAAAATTACAGGAATCAAGGTTTCTTGATAGCAATAGACGATTTTGGCACTGACAATTCCAATTTTAACAGGATTGTCGAAATTAAGCCAGATATTATCAAAATATCAGGTGAGCTTATACAAGGTATCAGTAAAAACTTTGTAAAAAAATCCATAGTTAAATCAATTGTTTCACTTTCCAAAAAAATTGGAACTGTAATTGTGGCAGAATGTGTGGAATCTGCCGATGATGTAATAAAGTGCTTTGAAATCGGCATAGACCTTTTCCAAGGATTTTATTTTGCAAAACCTCAAGAAATCAGTAACATAAGAGAAGTTGCCCATATTATTTCTGAAAAATCCAAGGAGACATATAAAGACATAGAAACTAAATCATTATTAAAGAAAAATATAATCGATAACTTTAACGATGTAATAACATCTGTTGTAACTTTGATAAGGCGATATGAAGAGCATCTCTTTGACAATTTACTTAATGAGTTAAAATCACAACTTAATAATGTCGAAAGTATCTATATTCTAAATAATAATGGGATACAGATAAGCTCAATTTATTGCAAAGACTGTTCAAATATTTTAAAAAGAAATATAATTTTCCGCTACGGGGATATTAACTCCGACCACTCTCAAAAAGATTACTTTTTAAATACATCTTGCTATTTAAATTCAAGATACATTACAGAAAAATATATATCTACAATAACTAACACCCTTGTAGTAACTGTTGCATCAAAATTTAGAAACATAGAAAACAAAGAATTTATCCTCTGCATTAACTTTGACATTGCAGAAATCGAAAGTAAAGCGTATAATCGCATTATATATGAACAAACTTAACTTAGAGCCGTCACTATATTTGAGGCAACATCAAAACAACCCCGTCAACTGGCTAACTTTGAGGGATAATCCATTTCAGTTGGCTAAAAATGAAAAAAAGCCTGTTTTCATAAGTATCGGTTACTCCTCTTGCCATTGGTGCCATGTGATGTCCAGAGAGACATTTGATAATGAGCAAGTGGCTAACATATTAAATAATGACTATATCTCGGTAAAAGTAGACAGGGAAGAATACCCTGATATTGACAAAAAATACCAACTTTACATTCAGCTTTTAGGGAAAAATGGCGGGTGGCCGCTCTCAGTTTTTACGGACGATGATGGCATTCCTTTTTTTGCCGGGACTTATTTCCCCCCTAATGAAAGTTACGGAATCCCTGGATTTATAGATATCTTGAGTCAAGTATCAAATTTTTACAAAAACGACAAAGAAAAATTAAAAAAAATACGAGAAGGGTATTTTAATATTTTGACAGAGCAAAAAAAGATAGATAGCTTTGACGCGTTAAACACAAAAACATTTGAAGAAGGGATATACAGATTATTAGATATGACTAATGGTGGACTGAAAGGCACCACAAAATTTCCAAATATCCCTACGGTAATTGCTCTAACAAGTGAATATTTCTACCGCAACAAAAAAATAAAAGATTTTTTAAATTTAACTGCTTCAAAACTATGCACATCGGGAATATTTGACCATATTAACGGGGGTTTTTTCAGATATTGCATAGATGAAAATTGGTATGTGCCTCATTTTGAAAAAATGCTTTACGACAATGCCTTGAATGTAAGTTTTCTTTCAAAAATGTATGAACTGACAAACAACAAAACATATTTGCACACGGCTGAAATGACACTTGACTTTTTAATGGATGAATTTTTTACTGAACACGGTTTCATATCATCTATGAACGCTGAAAGTGAAGATTTTGATGGGAATAATTCAGAAGGATTTTATTATAAGATAAGTGAAAATGACATAAAAGTGCTTGAAGAAAATGAAACAATATTCATATCCGAAAAAATATTTTTAAAAAATAACGTCATAAATATACAATCAAACGAATATAAAGATATATTAAAAGCTCATACAATTCTTGCTAAGCTGAATAAAACTAAAAAATCTCCGGACAAAGACAATAAGGTAATTATAAGCTGGAACAGTCTCCTTATAATTGCAATGTTAGACTACTTTGAAGTATCCGCCGATGATTTTTACTATAATACAGCACTTAATCTTTTTGGCAAACTCAAGCAACATTTTGACGGAGTAAACTTGTATAGAATAAGATACAATGATACCCTTTTTGAACATAGCTGCCTCGAAGACTACTCATATCTCCTTGCGGCTACCCAAAAGATATTTGACATTACTAAAGATGCCAAACTAAAAACGTTAGCAAAACAATTAATCGAGTCGGCAAATAAGTTATTTTTTAAAGATGGTATTTTGTACTTTGACAAAAGTCACTCGGTATTTGATACTTTTGATGAAGCAATTTACTCGGCTTTTGGTATGTTTGTTATAAATGCAGTTTATTTTAGTGAGTTTGTTGACCTGAGCATAGATATTAATATGTTAAAACAGGTCGCATTTGACAGATTCAATAAATTCCCGTTGGCACACCCTACCCTATTAAATCTACAAAACAATTAAATTAAATTTTTTCTAATTTATGCACCCCACAAATCTAAAATATGGTATAATATCTTAGTAATTTTGTAGGAGGTATATATGAAAGTAAGATTTATTTTCCTTGTTTTCCTATTTTTAATTGCCGCAAGTTTTGTTTTCGCAGAAACCTATGAAAAAAGAATTGTAATCGTATGCGCCGGTTGTCATGGCACGAATGGAGCATCTGTAGGTGATTCAATCCCTATAATTGGAGGGCAAAAAGCCTCTTATTTAAAAAAGGTTATGATGGAGTATAAAAATGATAAAAAAGTCGGCTCCGTCATGCCGAAAATAGCAAAAGGGTATCATGATGAAAGAATTGATTTTGTTGCTAATTATTTTTCAAACAAACAATGGGTAAATACCAATAAACCTTTCGATAAGAATTTGGCCGATAAAGGGAAAAAAATAGCTGACGTATGTTATGACTGTCATGGCAAACTCGGGGAAGGTATTGAAGCATTCCCAAGAATAGCTGGTCAGCCTGTCTTTTACTTAAAACAGGTATTATTCGACTATAAAAATGGTGTGTTAAAAAGTGATGAAATGTCATTTGTGAGCGAGTATAGCGATGTTGACTTGGAAGCACTTGCAAATTATTTCTCTTCAATAAGGCGATAGGAGGGATAATATGCTAAATATTAACAGAAGAAGCTTTATCAAAAATACCGCAATTGGTGTAGCAGGGCTATCAATAGTTGGATGTGCTGGCAAGTATCGTTCTGAATTTATACCTAAGAAAGAAAAAAGAGTAATCGTTGTTGGTGGTGGATTTGGAGGCTGCACAGCGGCAAAATATATCAAACTCAACGACCCTTCCATCGAAGTCATTTTAGTAGAAAAAAATAGCCATTTTGTTTCTTGCCCTATTTCTAACCTCGTAATTGTGGGTTTAAAGGATATGAATTATATTACATTTAAGTACGACTTACTGGAAAAAAATTACGGGATAAAAGTATTGCAGACAGAAGCCTTGGAGCTGAATTCAGAAAATAACACCCTTATTACTACAAAAGGTGCACTAAAATATGACAAACTGATTTTATCTCCCGGCGTAGGTTTTATTGAAGATAAAAGTATTGGTTACTCATTAAACCTAACTGACAAAATCCCACATGCGTGGAAAGCCGGTAGGCAAACTGAAATATTAAGACGACAGCTAAGCGAACTTAAGAAAGGGGGCACTGTCATTTTAAGAGTGCCAAAATCTCCTTACAGGTGCCCACCGGGACCCTATGAAAGAGCATCATTAATTGCCAATTTTATAAAAAGGAATAATTTGGGCGGTAAAATAATAATCCTTGATTCTAATGATGATGTTACCTCTAAAGGTAAACTGTTCAAAGCTGCCTGGGATGATTTTTACCGCAGAGAACTCGAATATTTCAGCCAAGTTGACGTTCAAAACATTGATACCGAAAATATGATAATAGATACAAATAAAGGGAAAATTAAAGCTGACATAATTAACTTTATTCCTGATCAAAAAGCTTCAAATACTGCGTTTAAGCTCGGTCTTGTTAAAGAAGATAAGCTTTGGGCATTTGTAAATTCATACACCTTTGAATCAGAAATGGTTAAAGATGTATATGTAGTCGGCGATTCTACAAATACCGGCAGTGTAGGGACTGTTCCAAAATCCGGCTACATTGCAAATTCTATGGGCAAAGTAGTAGCTGAATCTGTAGTAGCTTCGCTCAATGGAAAAACTCCACCAAAACCATTTATGGCAAATGCATGTTACAGCATGGTAAGTGATACCGAAGCTATCTGGGTAACTGCAGTATACGAATATGATGAAAATACAAAAAGAACTATTACAATAAAAGGCGCTTCCGGGACACCTAAGACAAGATCAAAAATTGATGCCAAACATCAGCTCAGCTGGGCTGAAAATATTTGGAGTGATACTTTAATGTAAAAAAAGCAGCCTAAATAGGCTGCTTTTTTGCTGGTCTGTAAGCCGGATTCTGTACCTAATTTCTTAGGTGGTGATCATTTATCTGGGACAAGCATTGCTGCTTGCCTCAAGCAGCCTACCCGCAAGCATCGGACGAGCAGCCCTCAAACACTTGCCTATTTGGCCTTGCACCGGGTAGGGTTTACCATGCCCTGACTGTCACCAGACAGGCGGTGAGCTCTTACCTCCCCTTTTCACCCTTACCAAGCACCTAAATTCACAAAACAAAATATCCTAACCATATTCTGTCTTGAATAAATAGGTGCTCGGCGGTATATTTTCTGTGGCACTTTCCACGCCTTTCGACGTATCGGTGTTACCGATTACCCTGCTCTGCGGTGTCCGGACTTTCCTCCCGAAATTATCTCGAGCGATCACCCGACCAGCAACGATTATTATAGTAATTACAAAGAGATTTTAAAGGGCAAAATTCACAATTAGGCTTTTTTTTACAAAAATCCTTACAAAGATTCACAATTAATGCATGATATTCTTTAAAAACATCTACCTTTGGCTCCACACATTTATGAAACATTTCTTGTAAGTTATCATAATCTTCCGAATCATTAATCCCAAGTCTTTTAAATAATCTTTTGGTATATGCGTCGATAACAAATATTGGCAAACCTAAAGCATACAAAATTATTGAATCGGCAGTTTCCTTGCCTACGCCATTCACTGTCAGCAGACTTTTCCTGATATCGTAGACATCTATATTTTTTATATTATCAAAATCACCGCCACAAAAACGCTCAAAAAAATTAAGCACATTTTTTAATCTCTTAGCTTTCAAATTATAAAATCCAGAAGATTTAATCAAAGATTTCAATAATTCATCATCGGCATTGATTAATTTTTCAAAATCAAGCATACTATTGACTTTAAGATTTTTGATACTTTTCTCGACATTTGACCAGCTGGTATTTTGTGTCAAAACAGCCCCCACGATTATCTCCAATATCGATTCGGCAGGCCACCAACCGGTTTTTCCATAATACCCTTCAAGTAATAAATATACTTGATTTATTCTCTGGCATCACCCCATTTTTACATAAGAAATGTTATTTGACAGGTATTTATAATTGATAATGCCTCCAAGATGTTGTATTATGATTTTAACGAAAAAAGCAACAATAACAACAAAATGGAGGCAGTTTATGATAGGTGAAATTACTAAAAATGTGAAGGGAAAAATGTTAAACACTACAAGAAACCTTCATGATTATCTCACAAAGCCGCAACAAAAGTATATTCTTGAGATTATTTCAGGTTGTTTTGCTACTCGCAGTTTAAATCTTACTGCCATATCTGGTTATTTAAATGAGAAGTGTGGAATTAAACACACATTAAAGCGGTTGCAAAGAAATACATTTAATTATTCACATCTACTTGCTATTTCAAATGCATATAATATTGATTACGCACTTAAAGAAACAGAATCAGATTCCAGGTTAATAATATCAATTGATGGTGGAGATTTGGTTCACAATTATGGTAGAAACTTTGAGCTTATTGGTAAAGTCCACGATGGTAGTAGTGGTCGTATTGCTAATGGCTTCCATTTAAATCATGCAGTGTGTTATAGCCCCAGTAGCAAACGTTTATTTTCATTATATTTAGATGCTTATAGTTCTAAATCTCAAGACTTTAAAAGTGAGAATACAGAGACCTTAAATATGCTGGATAAATTAAAAGATAAGTTTCGAAATAAGGGTTTATTTGTATTTGATAGGGGTTATGACAGGGGAGTAATTTTAAGATATCTTCTTCGAGAAGATTTAAATTTTGTTATTAGGAGCACAGGTAAGAGGCATTTAGAATATAAGGGCGAGAAGATGTCAGTATATAAAATTTGCAATGGTATAATAAACAGGCGTTACAAGAAGGGTGGTATTTCTTATGGTTATGCAAAATGTTACTACAACAATCGAGCAGTTACAGTTATTAGTGTGAGCTTTCATGGTAATAAGAATAAACTTTATTTTTTATGTGAAGGCCACATAAGTAGCAGTAAGGAGGCTTACTTTAGGATTAAATCTTATTTTAAGAGATGGAAAATAGAAGAAAGCTATAGATTTATGAAACAGCAATTTGGGCTGGAAAAGTGTCTTGTGAGGAAGTTTGAATCTTTAAAGACTATATTATCGTTAGTATCCTTTTGTTGGAATGTATTAAGCCAAATAGAGAAAGATACAATTGTTTCAAAACTTTTAGAGAATATGGCAAAAAGGGAGAAATTTAATAGTAAGGGTAAGGTTGTATGTAAATTTATTTATTATCGAATTTCAGATGGGTTAATGAACTTGTTATTATCATCTAAAGAACGACTTTTTAGGTTTAGGGAAAAGATTTATGAATCAGATAAAGTGTGTTATTTTAAATTGGATTATTATTTTAAGATTAAGGAAAAAAGACATCGGATTAATGAGTTAGGAAAAATGAAAAGAAAGAAAAGTTTACTTGTAGCTTAAAGGTGCAAAAAATGGGGTGATGGCAGGATTTATTCTTTCTTGCATTTGTCAAACCTTTTTGAAATAATATAGTTATGTTTGACTTATCACAACTAAACAATGAAATCAACATGATGAAATCTGAAACACTTTCCAGATATGGAAAAAAGGTAGATATAATCTGCACATTAATAGAAAAAGAAAAACGTTTCTTATATCGAAATGAAAAAATACTTTTTAAGATTGAAAAAAAAATACCAACATTGAGACGGATAAAGAAAAAAATATACAATAGAGTTTTGGAAAATGTACAAAATAAAACAGCTAAATCTAAAATTAAGATTGAGAAAATGTTAAAATTAAAAGAAAAATATATTAATGAATATAAAGCTCAAAGAGAAGCCTTAGGAATATTAGATCACACTTTTATAGATGAATTTTATGATTAATTAAGCAGTACCTTTCTTTTATTTTTCTAACTAATTCCATTATATAGCTAAAGTTTGTTATTTAATTTCCGATTGAAATTAAGAGGTCAATATGAACAATATACTTTTTCCTACTATTGCAGTCATAGGAAATACTGGCAATAATAACTATTTAAAAAGTGAAGTGAGAAAAAAATTCCGCTTTAACGGGAAAGTTATTCATATTAGACCGGGCAGAATAGAAGAAAATGGAAAAACTACAATGGTAATAACAACCGAATTAGCTTTAAAAGAGCTCGAGTCATTAAAAGGGAAAGAAGTTATTATTATTGCAGAATAAGTCGTTAAAAAAGAAGCCGGCATCCAGCCGGCAATGGACGATCCTTCTAACAGCGTGGTTGTTCCACTACTGCCGATTACATTATAGCACAATTTATGCCATTATATGTTTAGCTTTATTATAAATGCTCCTAAAAAAATAATTATAGCACCAACAACCCTTCTAAAATATAATTTTTCTTTTAAAAAATAAATTCCAAGCAATACTCCAAAAACAGCGTTTATTTGTCGCAAAGATGTCGCATAAGAAACATTCATATATATAAGTCCCAGTCTATAACTCAAGAATGACATAAATATTATTACCCCACCAATTAAAACATACATTTTATTTTTACTAAACTCAACTAAATGATTCTTATATCTTAATTTTGCCTGAATAGTCAAAAATAGTGTCATAAAAATTACCAGTGAGTAAACATATAGCATAAAACTTCTATCAGACACCCCAAACTTATCAACAATAGCTCCAAAAGAATAAAACATAGCAGATAAAACGGCAAAAGTTATCCCTTTAGTATCAAGACTGATTTTTGTTTTGGTAGAATGTATTATCATTACACCAATAAGTATTATTAATATTCCAAATAACCCAAAAGAGGTAACTTTTTCACCAATAAACAGTCTGGCCCATATAACAACCAGCAGCGGTGATGCAGTTGTAATAGGGTATGCAAGTGAAGCATCAGTTAGATTATAACTACTTGATAAACAAAGATGATATAGTGTAAAACATACAGCTGCCATCAACCCGAAAGATATTGTTTTCAAGTCTAAAAACAAACTGTCTCTAAAAAAAAATCCAACAACAATTGTAAAAACAAAAAGATTAACCAAATGCATCTGGTAATTAAATATGTATTTATTATTAGATTTTTTTAATAACATATTCCAACATGAATGAGTAAAGGCACTAAAAACAACTAATATAAATCCTACCATAGTTATTTTTAATAATTCTGATTTAATTATAAATCAAGCATTATATTCAAAAAACGTTTATTTATCATACCATCGTTATAAAGCTAACCGCACACTCGATAAAATTTACAAATACCCTTTATTTACTAATCAAATTAAGCCTATAATACATAAAGAATTCTGTTATTTTGTATACAATATACAATAAAATCGTTGACAATAGAAAATTATAATGCTAAAAAATAAACAACGGTTTAAAAAACAAGAACACTAATTCCAAGGAGGTTTATATGTCATTAAAGGAAGTATTAGCCAAGAAGATTGAAGCGCACAGACCCAGAACTGCCAGACTTGTTAAAGAGTATGGTGATGTTAAGGTTGGAGAGGTTACAATTTCGCAAGTTATTGGTGGGATGAGAGGAATAAAATCATTAGTTACAGATATTTCTTACCTTGATCCTATGGAAGGTATTCGCTTTAGAGGGATGACAATTCCTGAGACTTTTGCAGCTTTGCCAAAAGTACCAGGCTCAGAATACCCATATGTTGAAGGTTTCTGGTGGTTACTTCTTACCGGCGATGTTCCTACTATGGAGCAAACTCTCGAAGTTGTAGCTGATTGGAAAAAACGTTCACAAGTTCCTGAGTATGTTTGGGATATTTTAAGAACTATGCCAAGAGACACTCACCCTATGACTATGTTCTCAGCGGCAATTCTTGCTATGCAGAGAGAGTCTATTTTCGCTAAAAATTATGCAGCCGGTAAGTTTAATAAAATGACTTGCTGGGAAGATATGTATGAAGATTGTAATAATCTTCTTGCAAAATTACCAACAATTGCTGCTTATATCTACAGAATGAAGTATAAAGGGGATACTCCTATTGCTCCAAATCCTGAGCTTGACTGGGGTGGAAACTTTGCTCACATGATGGGCATAGATAAACCTTATGACGATGTTGCAAGAATGTATTTCATTCTTCACTCCGACCACGAATCAGGAAACGTATCAGCGCACACTACTCACCTTGTTGCTTCAGCTCTTTCTGACGCATACTACTCACTTTCAGCTGGTATCAACGGTCTTGCAGGTCCTTTACACGGTCTTGCTAACCAAGAAGTTCTTGCTTGGACACAAAACTTTATGCAAAAACTTGGCGGTAAGCTTCCTACAAAAGAGGAGTTGGAGAAAGCTCTTTGGGATACACTTAACTCAGGTCAGGTTATCCCTGGATATGGTCACGCTGTTCTTAGAAAGACTGACCCAAGATATACTTCACAAAGAGAATTCTGTCTCAAGACTCCTGGACTTAAGGACTATCCATTGTTCCAGCTTGTCAGCATGATTTACGAAGTAGCTCCAAAAGTACTTATGGAGCATGGTAAAGCTAAAAACCCATGGCCAAACGTTGACGCTCAGTCTGGTGTTATTCAGTGGTACTACGGTGTTACTGAATATGATTTCTATACTGTATTGTTTGGTGTTGGTCGTGCTCTCGGTGTTCTTGCTAATATCACTTGGGACAGGGCTCTTGGTTATGCTATTGAAAGACCAAAATCTGTTACCACTGATATGCTTGAAGAAATCGCAGGAATTAAAAAGTAATATATCTAAGGCCCCGAAAGGGGCCTTTTTTATTTATAAGGATTTCTACCCTTATCAAAGGCAAGTACTAATAAGACATATGACCATTGGATTTTAATTTTTTACTGATGCTATATGAACATTCCATCTTTTGCAATAATTGTGTTTGGGCAGATTTTTAGTGCCAATAAATGCATCCTTTCAAGCTCTTTATCTGAATATTCAGGGTTATGATGAAATAATACCAAACTCTTCACGTTTGCTTTCTTGGCTATTTCGCAACCCTTTACATAAGTAGAATGCCCCCACCCTTTTTTAGATACACCATCATTCAAGCCATCATAATCATCAGGGAAATATGTGGTATCAAATATTAAATAATCAACTCCTTGTGCAAACTCTATCAAATCATTATCGGATTGCTCTGAATGTTCGTAATCTGTTGCATAAACATACTTCTTACCATTTAAAAAAATCTTATAAATCAAAGCACCGTTAGGGTGATTTCCATCTATATATTCTATCTCAATACCATCAAAGGAAAATTTTTTCTGACTTGAAATCACTTGAAGGCTCAATTTTGCATTAAATACTTCTATCCCAACAGGGAAAAATGGTTTTTTATAAATATGTGACAAAAACTCATCAATCCCTTTAAAGCCATACTTTTCACTAATATAAAAATTAATTCTAACATTCTTATAAAATAAGGGTTTAAACCCTAATATCCCTATTAAATGATCCCAGTGTAAATGTGAAAAAAAAATATTAAACTCAGTAATTTCATCTAAGTCCTTCTTGTCTATGCTCTGAACGCCAGTCCCCATATCAAATAAAATGGCTGTACCTTTCACTGTAGCAATAAGGGATGATGTGTAAGACCCATATTTATTAAATCCTATACCATACACACTGTTAGTACCGCGGCAACCTAAGATTTTTAGCACTTAAACCTCTTATATAGTTTAACGGAGTTGCCTTTGTCATTATATTCTATTTCATCAAAATACATCTTAGCTATCATTATTCCTCTGCCATGTAACTTTAATAAATCATCTTCATTTTTTTCACTGGCTTTCTTAACCTCAAAACCTTTACCCATATCCGTAACTTTTGCTTCAAAATATTCATTATTGTAAAAGATATTGACAGTAACGTATCTTTTAGAAAAGTCTTCCCTTTGAAGCCTTTCATTCAGCATATCCGTATAGGTTCCTTTTTCCGTACTTTCAAATTTTTCATCTCCGGTTATTTCAAGGTTACCATGCTCAATCCCGTTGGTAATAATTTCAGATAACCCGATTCTAAGTTTCTGAATATCTGATATACCACAAAAACAACTCAACTCTTTTGTAATATTGTAGACTATTTTATCAACTTCAAAAATATTGTTACGTATAATAAATTCTTTATGAATAAAATTTGGATAAAACCCATCTGAAAAAAAACCGATCTTACCACCATGATAAATAGTGTCTATCAACATTCTAAATTGAATAATATCAAATGATTCACTTAATTCGTATACACATTTTTTCGAGTCCTTCTGCCCGATAATAACGACAGGCAAATCACCGCAATCAAATTTTTTTTCAGAATCCACGACATCGGTAATGTAAAAAATAAAGCCGTAGTCGATTTCACAGGGATTATCTACAAAATTAACACACTCAATCTCTTCAAGCTCACTATAATGTTGAACTTTTTGAAGTATGTTGTAATTTTCAATAAAACATGCTATTTTTTTCATACGTTAATTATAACATAAATTTTAACAAAATAAACTTTTTTTTGAATTTTATATTAAAGGATTAAGGAGGGCTTATGTTACCAAAAGAAATTTTCAGACAATATGACATAAGAGGTGTTGTTCCAAAAACTTTTAACCAAGAAATAGCGTGTAATATCGCAAATGCTTTTGGATATCAAGTAAAAAAGAAGCTTAAAAAAGATAATCCAGTAGTTGCAGTCGGCAGAGATGTAAGGCTCTCATCAGACGATATTTTTAAGGGTGTTTTAAAAGGGCTCAACGATGCAGGGTGTAATGCTATAGAGCTTGGGCACTGCCCTACCCCTGTAACATATTTTAGCGCTTTTCATCTTAACACTGATGCTTTTTTAATGATTACAGGGAGTCACAATCCGTCTGACTATAACGGAATGAAGCTTGGTATAGGAAAATCTACATATCACTCAGAGCTTATCACATCTTTATATGAAGACTTCTCAACATATGGATACAGAGTTGAAAAAAATAAAGGGAACTATACAACTTATGACATAAAAAAAGAATATATAAAATGGACTCTTGAACATTTTGCAAGCTTGAAAGAAAAGCTTGGCAAGCTCAATAAAAATTTGACTGTTGTAATAGATGCAGGAAATGGAGTGGCATCGGACGTGGCGCCTGAAATCTTCAAAAGCTTAGGTGTTAATGTAATTGAATTGTTTTGTGAATATGACGGCAACTTTCCAAATCACCACCCGGACCCAACGGTTGAGGAAAATTTAACAGACGCTAAAAATAAAGTGAAGGAAACAGGTGCTGACTTTGCCGTAGCTTATGATGGAGATGCTGACAGAATTGGGATTGTAGACAATGAACAAAATGTGATATGGGGGGATATGTTAATACTTATCCTTGCAAAAGCAATAGCAAAAACTGTAGCAAGACCCACAATTATCGCAGATGTAAAGGCTTCTCAGGTATTATTTGATGAACTAAAAAAAGACGGTATAAACGCAATTATGTGGAAGACCGGACATTCCCTGATTAAATCAAAATTAAAAGAAACAAACGCTGAGTTGGCTGGTGAAATGAGCGGCCACATATTTTTCGCAGACAGATATTTTGGATACGATGACGCCATATACTCATCGGTGAGATTTTTAGAATCTTATGTAGATGAGCTCTTGTCCGGTAACATTACAAAAGTTTCAGACCTTTTGAAAAATGTCCCAAAAGTTTACAATACTCCGGAAATAAGATTTGAGTGTGACGAATCAAGAAAATTTGAAATAGTTGAAAATTTAGCCAAAAAATTTGAGGAATATAAAAAGAGTAATAACTTTGGTGTAAAAGATATTATTACAATTGACGGGATTAGAGTTATCTTTAAAAACGGTTGGGGACTATTAAGAGCAAGCAACACCCAACCGGTATTAGTAATGAGATTTGAAGCCACTGACTTGAATTCTATGAATGAATATAAAGAACTTTTTGAAAAAGAACTAAATTCACTTTAGATAAAAAAAGGGCAGTTTAACTGCCCTTTTTTATATTTCAGGCCCGCCTTTAACAACATCTGTTTTATCGTGGGATTCAAACTTTTTAAAATTTTCAACAAAATTTTTCGCCAAGTTTTTTAAACTCTCTTTGTACTTATCTCTGTCTTTCCACGCAAGCTCAGGATGGACTACATTTTCAGGAATACCAGGGATTTCTTTAGGAATACCGAATCCAAAAACCTCATTCCTGACAAAGTCAGCCTTTTCCAAGCTTCCATCCAAGATAGATTTTATAATTGCCCTTGTATGCTTAATTTTGAATCTCTCCCCTACTCCGTATGGCCCGCCGGTAAGCCCTGTGTTTACTAACCAGCAAGTAACATTGTGTTTCGTTATTTTATCCCCCAACAGCTTAGCATACCTGAATGGGTGATGGACCATAAAAGGAGCCCCAAAACATGCACTAAATACCGCCTTAGGCTCCGTAACCCCTTTTTCAGTCCCCGCAACTTTAGCAGTATAGCCTGAGACAAAGTGATACATTGCCTGCTCTTTACTTAATTTTGCCACTGGTGGCAATACTCCAAACGCATCATAAGTCAAAAATATTATATTTTTGGGATGCCCCCCTTTACCGTCTTTTACAATTTTTGAAAGGTGAGTTATAGGGTAAGAAGCCCTTGTATTCTCTGTCAGAGAATCATCATCAAGATTAATTCTCCTTGTTTCAACGTCAATTGCAACATTTTCCAAAATTGTCCCAAATTTTCTAGTGGTTTCAAATATATCAGGCTCAGCTTCTTTGGAAAGATTAATCACCTTTGCATAACATCCACCTTCAATATTGAAAACACCACTATCATTCCAACCATGCTCATCATCACCTATCAAATATCTTTCAGGGTCAGTGGACAGAGTTGTTTTACCGGTACCGGAAAGGCCAAAAAACAGTGCCACATCCCCTTTTTCACCAATATTGGCAGAACAATGCATCGACATGATATCTTTCTTTGGCAGCAAGTAATTCATTACGGTAAAAATAGATTTTTTTATTTCACCGGCATAACTTGTCCCACCGATTAAGACAAGTTTTTCGTCAAAATTTACTATTATAAATGTTTCGGAATTTGTGCCATCCTCCTCAGGATTAGCATGAAATCTCGGAAGATCAATTACAGTAAAATCCGGCTTGAAATTTTCAAGCTTTTCATTATTAAGCTCCCTTATAAACATATTTCTTGCAAAGAGTGAATGCCATGCATACTCAGAAATCACTCTTACTTTAAGTCTTGTTTCTTCATCACTCCCGGCGTAGCAATCCTGAACAAAAATCTCTTTTGTCTGCAAATAAGCCTTAATCTTGCTATATATTTTTTCAAAAGACTCTTTGCTTATCGGTTTGTTATCCTTAGACCAATACACATCGCTTGTACCAGGCAAATCAACAATATATTTATCGTTTGCTGACCTTCCCGTATGATGACCGGTTCTAACTACAATGGGTCCCAAGTGAGCAATAATCCCCTCACTTCTTTTAACTATCGCCTCATAAAGAGCCGGGGTTGTAAGATTTCTGTTTACATAGGCAATATTTTTAAAACCATACTCATCGTAAACAAGCTTTTTCATAGTTCCCCCTTTTAAAAATTATGTTGAAATTGCAACATATTGTATTATAATTGCGAGATGTTTGCAAACGAGTTTTTCATAGCTGGAGTTTCAGATAACGAAATAAAAAAAGAGAAAGAAAAAGCTAGGGCTTTAAGAAAAAAACAGTGGTGGAAAAATCAAATATCACGAGGTATTTGCCATTATTGTGGTGAAAAATTTTCACCTGAAGAATTAACTATGGATCATATTGTCCCGCTTATAAGGGGTGGCAAAACCACTAAGGGGAATGTTGTCCCTGCTTGTAAAGAGTGCAACAACAAAAAAAAATATATGCTCCCTATTGAGTGGGCAGAGTATCTCGAAAACTTAAAAAACAAGTGAATATATAGGAGAATTTATGACAGGCAAAGAAATAAGAGAGTTATTTTTGAAGTTTTTTGAAGAAAAAGGGCACACTCGAGTCGCCTCATCTTCATTAGTACCGGAAAATGATCCGACTTTACTTTTTACAAATGCGGGAATGAATCAATTTAAAGATGTATTTCTTGGCAACGAAAAGAGGGATTATAATAGAGCCGTAACTTGTCAAAAGGTCGTGAGAGCAGGCGGGAAACATAACGACCTTGAAAATGTAGGAAGGACAGCGAGGCATCATACATTTTTTGAAATGCTCGGCAACTTTTCTTTCGGTGACTATTTCAAAGAGGATGCGATAAAATTTGCTTGGGAGTTTTTAACAGAATGGCTCAATCTTCCTAAAGACAAACTTTTTGTTTCCGTTTACAAGGAC
Source organism: Deferribacteraceae bacterium V6Fe1 (assembly GCA_022813675.1). GTDB lineage: Bacteria > Chrysiogenota > Deferribacteres > Deferribacterales > Deferrivibrionaceae > Deferrivibrio > Deferrivibrio metallireducens. Next base: position 2,024,232 of record CP063375.1, read on the forward strand.
GATGATGAGGCCTTCGAAATTTGGAATAAAACAATCGGTATCCCGGCACACAAAATCGAAAGACGCGGGGAGAAAGATAATTTTTGGTCAATGGGTGACACAGGTCCATGCGGTCCCTGTTCTGAAATTCATATAGATCAAGGCCCTGATGTAGGCTGTAAGAGACCTGACTGTAATCCTGACTGCGAATGTGACAGACATTTGGAGCTTTGGAATCTTGTGTTTATGCAATACAACAGGGATGAAAGCGGTAAACTTACCCCTCTTCCAAAACCTAGTATCGACACAGGAATGGGGCTTGAAAGAATTACTACCGTTGTCCAAAAAGTTAACAGCAATTACGATACTGACCTTTTCAAACCGATATTAGAGCATATCGCAAGTCTTGCAGGGAAAAAATATGGAATCAACGAAAAAGATGACGTAAGTATCCGCGTCATTGCCGACCATAGCCGCTCGACTACTTTTCTGATATCCGATGGTGTTATCCCTTCAAATGAAGGCAGAGGATACGTTTTAAGAAGAATCATGAGAAGGGCAATGCGTCATGGCAAAATGTTAGGTTTTGATAACACATTTTTTCATAAAGTGTGTGAATTTGTCGTTGATTTTATGGGTGACCACTACATAGAACTTATTGATAAAAAATCTTATATCTCCAAAGTAGTTTTAAATGAGGAATTAAGATTTAAAAATACACTTGAAACAGGTCTTAAAATAATAGGTGAATTACTTGAAAAGTATAAAAATAAAAGAGAACTCCCGGGGGCAGAAATATTTAAGCTCTATGATACATATGGCTTTCCAACAGACCTTTTGCAAGATATTGCCGAAGATAACGGCTTTGCCCTTGACATGGTAGGATTTAATGAAGAGATGTTAAAACAACAAGAAAAAGCAAAAAAATCTTGGGCTGGTAGCGGTGAAGAAAAAATTGCAGAAATTTTTCTGAATATTGCATCTAAAATAAAAACTGAGTTTGATGGCTATACAAAGCTGTCGTTAGATGCTGAAATCAAAGCTTTAATAAAAAACAACAAAGAAGCTAACACATTGTCTGAAGGCGAAACAGGTGCGATTATTATTGAAAAGACCACATTTTACCCTGAAGGGGGTGGGCAAGTAGGAGACAAAGGGATTATCAAAACCGAAGATGGAATCTTTACAGTTGAAAATACTAAAAAAATTGCCGATAAGCTGATTATTCATGAAGGTAAAGTTTTAAAAGGGAAATTTAGTATTGGAGATATAGCAGAAGCTGTTGTTGATAATAATTTAAGAAAAGCTACTGAAAAAAATCATACAGCTACACATTTGCTACACAAAGCCTTGCAAATGGTGTTGGGTGACCATGTAAGACAAGCCGGTTCATTGGTGACACCGGAAAGATTAAGATTTGACTTTGCACATTTCTCCCCCCTTTCAAAAGAAGAGATTAAACGTATTGAAGAAATAGTAAACACAGAAATTCAAAGAAACTTTAAAGTGACAAAAAGTTATAGTAACATTGAAGATGCTATTAAATCAGGAGCAATGGCGCTTTTTGGGGAAAAGTACGGACAAACTGTCAGAGTAGTTAGTGTTGAGAATTTTTCTACCGAGCTTTGTGGCGGCTGCCATGTTGATAACACAGGGGAAATTGGATTGTTAAAAATAATAAACGAATCAAGTGTTGCTGCAGGAGTAAGAAGAATTGAAGCTGTTACGGGACTTCAAGCATTTAATTTTCTGTCAGACAGTGAACAGATTGTGTCTGAACTTGAAGTAGCACTTAAAACAAAAAGAGAAAATATACTAAATAAAGTAGAAGAGCTTACATCAAATATTAGGCAACTGACTAAAGAGATTGAAAAACTAAAGTCAAAAGAGGAAGCAGGCAAAATTGATGCTTTTCTTGAAAATATTAAAATCATAAATAAGATAAATACACTCGTCCTAAAACTTGAAGAAGCTGACGTTTCCCACTTAAGAAATACAATGGATATTGCAAAATCTAAAATAAAGAGCGGAGTAATACTCATTGTTAGTGCCACAAATGACAAAGTAACATTTTTATGCGGAGTAACGGATGATCTTACAGATAAATACAGTGCCGGCGACATTGTAAAAGAGGTAGCAAAAGTTACAGGCGGTGGAGGCGGTGGAAAAAAAGACCTTGCACAAGCTGGCGGAAAAGATATTACTAAAATAGATAATGCAATCAAAAAATTTTATGAGTTAATATAATCGGCTGGCTTTTGCCAGCCTTCTTTTTACATTATGATATTGCATAAATTAAAAAAAGATTTAAGCAAAAAGAAACCAGTATTTATTAATCAGGATGAAAGATTAGCTGCCGTAATGATTCCTCTTATAAAGTCTAACTTTGGGTATGAAATCATTTTTACAAAAAGGCATAACAACTTGCCCACTCATGCGGGGGAAGTTTCATTTCCAGGTGGAATTAAAGAAAAAAATGACCCTTCACTGGAGGCCACTGCCATAAGAGAAACAGTGGAAGAGATTGGAATAAACGCAAACCATATTGAAATAATCGGCAGGCTTGATGATGAGATGTCCATACATAAATTTAAAGTTGCCCCTTTTTTAGGTTACATCAACGCCAATACTAAAATTGAAGATCTGAAGTTTCAAAAGTGTGAAGTGGAAAGAGTATTTTCTGTGCCTATAGAATATTTCTTAACCTGCCAGCATTGGAAAGAAACTTGGGTCAGGAAAGATGATAAAGTTACCGTTCATTTTTACCCTTACAAAGACCTCATTATCTGGGGGCTTACCGGAAGGATACTTTCAAAGCTTCTTAAAATTGTTTCAGAATACTTAAAATAATAATTTTATGCCATTTTTTATGATATAATAATGAATGGGCGGTTAGTTTTCTAACAAGATAATGTTTTAATAGTTAATAAAATAATTTTATACTAATAAAATTAATTGCTTGTCATTAAATGGTTTTTAATATAAAAGTAATTAACAAATAAAATAAGGGGTGTAACATGTATAACATTACATTCTCAAAAGACTCAGAAGCAGAGTATAAAAAACATGAATTATTTTACGAAGAAAAAATTAACAAAATCTTCAGTGACTTCAAAAAATCCAACGAACCTTTTTATAATTTTGCCAAAATATTCATAAAAAGTGTTCCTTACAACCTTATCGAAATCCTTAGTAATAAAGATGTTTTAAATTTTGCATTAAAGCTTTTCGATGCATTTAACGGCAGAAAAAAGAAAAAATATTTACAAACTGTTATTGAGCCATATAACAATGATTTCTTTATCGGTAATTTTTCAATAATAGTGATGAATACTGATGACAGACCTTTTCTTGTTGATAGTATTAGAGAATATTTTTATGAAATAAACTTAAACAGCCAATTTATCCTTCACCCAATTTTTAGCGTAAAAAGAAACGCTAAAGGTGATATTACAGAAGTAGATAAACCACAAATCGGCACAAAAAATGAATCATTTGTTGTTATTTTCATTCAAGATGCACAGCCAGCAGATTTAAAAAATATATCTGACGAATTAAACAAAATCTATGACGAAGTCTGCCTTGCCGTTGATGATTATCCAGAAATGAGCAGAATGCTTGATAACTTAACCCTTTATTACAAAAACAAATCAAATGAAGTCTCATCTTTCTTGCAATGGATAAATAACAACAATTTCATTCTCCAAGGGATAAGAATATTAAACGATATCAATTTAAAAGATGAAACTTACAAACTTGAGCAATATGGGGTCTACAAGCTCAATAGAACTTTAGGGATAATCCCTAATATGATAAAAGCCCTTAAAAATAAATCTTTTAAATTTGTGAACGGCTATCCTATCGTTGTTGATAAGGCGCTTTATTCCTCAAAGGTTAAAAAAAGAAAAAATTATGATAGAATTATTCTCGTTGACGACAAAGGGGATTCCTTAACTTTAATATCGATGGTTGGAATTTTTTCGAAAGATGCATTAAAAACACCTCCTTACAATATCTCCATAGTAAAGCATAAAATGGATGAAATTGTAGACCATTTCGGATTCGTTAATGGCTCTCATGATCACAAATGGCTTATTGATATGCTTGACGCATTTCCTAAAACCGAAATTATATCTCTTGATAAAGAAACTTTAATTAATATTTTCAAAACCGTTTTCTCCATGCACGGGAAAAATCAAGTCATTTTCTATACAAAAAACTTTAAACCTCTAAAAAATTATTACGTGTTTATGACATTTCCACAGGAAAAGTTTTCAACCGAAACCTTAATTGCAATAAAATCTATTTTTCAAAATGCACTTGATGCTTATACTTTGGATATTTCTGTAAGAAATGATGATCACGGTTATGTTTTTGCCCATTTTCATTTTTACATAAAAGATATCAAATCACTTGAAAAACTGAATTTAGCAAAAATAGAAACTCAAATAAAAGAGCTTATTAAAGATTGGAAAGACGAGCTATATGAAGAATTAAAAATCAGATTTTCTGGAATAAAAAGTGATCAGCTATTCCAAAAATTTGGAAACGCTTTTTCAGAAACTTATAAAACCAAATGCACACCTCATGAAGCGGGTGAAGATATATCTTTTCTTGATAATTTATCAGAAATTAAAGCTAATCTTTATACCGATGACACTAAAACTACAATAAAACTGTACACCAAAGAAAGGATTCTGTTAACAGATATAATGCCAGTAATTGACAATATCGGGATAAAAGTCAATGAAGAGTTCACTTACAAAGTAAAATGTGACAATGACAACTATTTTATAAACTCAATTCATCTTGCTGACATCCATGAACCAAAACAATTCAAAGAGCAATATTCCAAAATTTTGCCCGAGCTCATAATAAATGTAATCACTGAGAAAGTGGAAAATGACAAGATTAACAGCTTATGCATCATCGAAAACTTAAATTATCGTGAAATCGACTTTTTGAGAGCTGTAAGAAACTATATTGAACAAATAAATCCTTTATATCGAAGGGTAAGCTTGAATGAAGCTCTTATAAATAACAGTCAAATATCCAAACTATTTATTGATTATCTCCACGAAAAATTTAACCCGGGGCAAAAAAAGAGGGACTTTGTCACAGTAGAAAATAATATTTTAAACAATATTGATAAGGTCGTATCGGTACAAGAAGATAACATACTAAGGCATTTTTACAAAGTTATAACTGCAATTGTCAGGACAAACTACTTTATACCCGGTAAAAACTATATTTCATTTAAGATTAAGTCAAAAGAGCTTGATATCGTGCCTGAACCAAGACCAATGTTTGAGATTTATGTACACAGTGCTCAAATGGAAGGTATACATTTGAGAGGCGGAAAGGTTGCAAGAGGCGGGTTAAGATTCAGTGACAGACCTGATGATTTCAGAACGGAAATATTAGGATTGGTAAAAACCCAAATGGTAAAAAACACAGTAATCGTCCCTGTAGGCTCAAAAGGCGGGTTTATTGTCAAAAAAAGATTTGAAGATAGAGAATTAGATAAAGAACACGTTATTAATCAATATAAAACACTCATAAAAGGGCTTCTTGACATTACTGACAATTATAAGGGGAAAAAAGTGGTTCACCCTGATAATGTGGTAATTTACGATGAAAAAGACCCTTATTTGGTAGTTGCAGCAGACAAGGGTACGGCGACATTTAGTGATATTGCAAATAGTGTTTCCATCGAATATGGCTTTTGGCTGGGGGATGCTTTTGCTTCAGGCGGTAGTGCCGGATATGACCATAAAAAAGTAGGTATTACTGCAAAAGGGGCTTGGGAATCTGTAAAAAGACACTTTAGAGAGCTTGGAAAAGATACTCAAAGTGAGCCGTTTACAGTCATTGGTATTGGAGATATGGCAGGAGATGTTTTTGGTAACGGTATGCTACTTTCAGACAAAATTAAGCTGTTAGCAGCTTTCAACCACATACATATATTCGTTGACCCTAATCCTGACCCCGAAACAAGCTATATTGAAAGGCTCAGAATGTTCAAACTTCCAAGATCCACATGGAAAGATTACAATCCTGAACTAATATCAAAAGGTGGAGGAATATTTGAAAGAAGTGCAAAAAAAATTGAAATTTCTCCTGAAATTAAAGAGGTTTTCGATATACCTACTGATGTAGTTTCAGGGGAAGAATTAATCAGATATATATTAAAAGCCAAAGCTGAGCTTTTATGGAATGGCGGAATCGGGACATATATTAAAGATGACTTTGAAACCAATGAAGAGGTTGGAGATAAGGCAAACGACAATGTGAGGGTTAATGCTTCCGATTTAAGAGTGAAAGTAATTGGTGAAGGTGGCAACCTGGGTCTTACCCAAAAAGCACGTATAAGGTTTGCATTAAACGGAGGTCTGATAAACACTGATGCCATTGACAACTCTGCGGGTGTTGATATGTCGGACCACGAAGTAAACTTAAAAATCTTATTTGATGTGCTAATGAAGAATAACGAACTGAAAGATATGAAGTCCAGAAATTCTCTCATAGCCAAACTAACTCCTGAAGTAACTGAACTTGTCTTAAGGGATAATTACTTACAAACTCAAACTATAAGTTGTGATTTAATGAAGTCTGAAAGCAACATAATTTCATATGTTGATACTGCAGAGTATTTACAAAGTATAGGGCTATTAAACTTTAAAATAGAAAATATTAACTTCATAAAAGAGAAAAGGCAGATAACAAGGCCTGAATTGGCTGTCCTTTTAGCTTATACAAAAATAATGTTATTTGATAGCACGGTAAATGAGTTTAATCATGATTCAGAGCTACTTAAACAGGAGTACATTCAATATTACCCTAAAACAGTCATAAAAAATTACTCTAAGTATTTTGACGAACACAAACTAAAAAATGAAATAACAGCAACAGTTGCAGTTAATAAAGCGGTAAATCAAGCAGGAATACCTTTCTTCATAGAGCTTCACAAATCAACGGGGCAGCCTTATGCCAAACTTATAGAAAGGTATCTTTTTGCAGACAAACTCCTTGAAACTTCAGAAATAAGGAAAAAAATAGAAGAGCTTGACTTAAAAGTTGATACAAAAGTCCAATATACAATGCTAATTGAGCTTGAAAAAACATTAAAGGTAGCAACAAATTGGCTTATTAATGACAATAATTTCAAGTTAATTAACGAAAACATGGATACATTTAAGAATGTATCAAAAATTGTAACAGGAAACCTTAAAGGCAAGTTTAAAGAAAATTATGATTCACTTTTTGGGGAATTAACATCTTGTAACTGTAAACCTGGAATCTCAAAAGCAGTTTGTGATATCAAATTTATGAAACCTGCATTTGACCTTTTTGAAATTATCTTAAAAAATAAACTCGATATGTCAAAAACTGTTAAAAATTACTTTAATATAGGCTCACTATTTAACCTTCCTCTCTTTATAAAGGGGATAAAACAAACTAATATAACAACTACTTGGGATAGAATTAACAAAGACAATTTATTAAACAGAATTAAACTATTCCAAAAAGATTTTTGTCGAAAATACACTGAGTATGGAGAAAGTTGGTTAAAATCATTGGAAAAGGAAGAACAAATATTTTTTGTGAACTATAATAAGTTTTTGGAATCTATCAGTGCAGGAGAGTTTAACAGCCTTATACCTTATAATGTAATGCTTGACTCTCTATTTAATATGTTAAACTCAAAATAATGCTGAGGTTAAGAAGTGTTGAAAAAATCTTTGTTTGTTTTGCTCATAATACTATTTATGGAGGTCGCATTGACTGCTGCTGTTAAAGAAACAACCTTAAAAAACGGTGTAGACTTTGTATACAAGTATATTCCCAATGTTAAGGTTACTTCCGTTCAGGTTTGGATGAAAACAGGCTCTGTTAACGAGACCCAGGACATAAACGGAATTTCTCACTTTTTGGAGCATCTTGTTTTTAAAGGGACTTCAAAGTTCAAGCCTGATGAAATAGATTTAGTAGTAGAATCAAACGGCGGCCAAATGAATGCAGCTACAAGCAAAGATTACACTTTTTACTACATCACAATACCAACTTACAATTCAAAGGTTGCATTTGAAGTCCTAAGTGAAATGGTCTTCAATGCAACCTTTATTAAAGATGAAATAGACAAGGAAAGACCTGTGGTTATACAGGAAATCAAAAGAAAATATGATAACCCGACATTCGATATGTGGAAATATATTTCTGATACTCTTTATTCAGACACCCCCTACTCCATGGAAATTATCGGCACTGAGGATAATATAAGAAATTTTTCAAGAAAGCAGATAGTTGACTACTACAATAAATATTATCACCCTAAAAATATGACTTTGGTAGTTGTAGGTGACATTCCATATGAAGAAGCTAAAGCACTTGCCGGTCAATATTTTGAAAAATTTAGAGAGGTAAGCCCCGGAAAAGGTTACTCTTTTGACCAAACAATAAAGCTTAACAAAGACGAGTTTAAACTTTTCAAGAAAGATTTAACCCAAACCTATGCTGCAATTGTATATCCTGCTTTTCCTATTACAGACAAACGAACTTATGCACTTGACGTATTGACTGAAATTTTAAGCAGTGGAGAAAATTCAATTTTAAAATCCAAGTTGAAAAATGAGCTCAATTTAGTAACTTCTATTTATGCAGGCTCAATGGGACAAAAATTTGTGGGAAGCTTTGTAATCTATTTTACTGCCGATGATGATAATTTTAATAAAGTTATCGTTGAAACTGATAAAATACTAAAAAACATAATGGACGGAGATATAAACAACGATATGCTTGTAAGAGCCAAAAACAGACTAAAAAGTCAAATGGTTTTTCAAAGAGAAAAAACATCGTCTGAGGCAAATGACATAGGATACTCATTTACACTTGATATCAAAGACTACTACTTCAACTACACTGATAAAATTAACTCAGTAACGATAGACGATTTGAAAAATGTTGCCAAAGAAATTTTTAATAATCACAGAATGATTGTTGCCACATCCAAATCAGAATTAAAGCTATAAATAAATACCTCCTCAAATTTGGCGGGAGACTAAGCTCCCGCATTTTTTAAAAAAGCTCAAAAAGTTTATCTATAGTTTTTTCAATCCCAGCAGCCACTTCTGAAATACTTTGTCCAAGCATATATGCAGGTGTAGTTACAATCTTATTTTCTTTATCCACTACAGCTTCTTTTACCGGACATGATACATGTGTAGCTCCAAGTGATTCTATTGCGCCGGCAACACCTTCGTCAGTACCTATTGTAATTGATGACTTGATATCAGTCCCTTCAAGTGCCTTTGCTACCAACACAGGGGCTATGCAGATAGCCACAAGAGGCTTTTTAGCCTGTATCACTTCTTTGACCAATCTCTTTACATCTTTATCTATTTTGCAGTCAGGACCATCTACCGCAAAAGTGGAAAGGTTTTTAGCGGCACCAAATCCGCCAGGGAAAACAAGCGCATCGATATCATTCACGGATACCTCTTTGATATCCTTTATATTGCCTCTTGCAATCCTTGCTGACTCAACCAATACATTTCTTTTTTCACCTTTACTTACCTCACCTGTAAGATGATTTACAACATGCATCTGTTCAATGTTTGGCGCCATCATTACTATATCAGCACTTTTTTTATCAAGATACAAAAGTGTCAAAACGGCTTCATGAATCTCACTTCCGTCAAATACTCCACAACCACTTAAAACAACACCAATTTTTTTACCCATTTTTACACCTCCAATAATAGTTGTATTTCTCTTGTAGCAAACCCAATAATACAAATTTATAGACATAACATATCAAATTCAATGAGAAATCTTTAATAACAATTATACATGTTACTTCTCTATCACCAACCACACATACAAATCTCCATTATTAGGGTCAACCCATTCGTCAAGAATAACAGCATTTTGCAATATCTCTTCAGACTTGTGAACGGAGAGTGAGCTTAATTTACTTGTATACGTGTCGCTTAGTTTGGAAAGTATCCTTGTCCTTTCTATTTTAAGTTCTGTACTGACGAAAACTTTCAACTGTTTGGCAAGCTCGGCTTGAGCTAACGTTTTAGCAAGCCTTTTCTGAGCAGCATATCCACCCCTTACAGATGATTTTCTTGCAATACCGATCGCCCCGAAATATCCGTCATAATTTGCATCATAAAACCATACAGGTCGTCCATCTTTTAAAGGGAATTTTGTATCATTTGATTGCTTTTTGTCCTTTACATTAGAAGGAGCTTTTTTCTCTTCTATTATAGAAGGCTTGTCTAAAACAGGTTTATCCACATCTTTTTCAAATATAGGCTCTTTGATTTGAGGCTCCCCCGTTTCCTGATCCAGCTCATTAAAGGCTTTATCAGCCTCAGCTTGCTGGTGTGAAACAGTATTTTGTTTAATATAAGGCTTTGTGTAAGAACAGCCGGAGATAATTAGCAAAGCACAAATAATTACAAATAATATTCTTAAAAACATTTTTCCTCCTTAAATATTTTATGTTATACTATACCATATTGGAGATATTATGAAAAGGGTATTGATATACAAAATATCGGCAATCTTGCTTATAGCATTTATTGGTTTATTTTTTTACCATCAAAGATATAGCTTTTTAGAAAAAATATCACTTGGCGTAAATGATTATAAATACAAGATAAAGTCCTATTTTGCCCCTTCTGAGATAAATAAAGACATAGTTATTGTGGCGGTTGATGAAAAAAGTATTAATAAATTGGGAAGATGGCCTTGGGACAGAAAAAAGATAGCCGAACTATTTTCAAAGCTAAAACCTGCTGCTACTGTTGGCTTAGATATTGTATTTTCTGAACCATCAAATAAAACAGATGATAATCTCTTAGCAGATGTAATTATGGAAAATGGAAATATAATTGGTGGAGTATTTTTTAGGAGTGAGGCAACAGAAACTGCAAACGAATCTTTGCTTGATGTGCTTTCTGACTCCGCAATTTTCAGAGTAAAACTTATAGATAAAACTATTGGCATAAAAGAATTTAAATATATCGAGCCAAATATCCCTGAAATAACCGAAAGTTTGGCTGCCTCAGCTTTTTTTACTATAGAGCCTGACCTTGACGGACTTTATAGAAATTACCCTTTTTTCTATCTGCATAAAGGATTAATTTTTCCATCACTCGGTATGCAAATGCTCAGATTTTACTTAAATACAGACATTGAGGCCACCTTTGACAGAAACGGTTTGAAAAAGTTTGTGCTTGGAAATCTAAAGTATGAAAATGCCAACACTCTAAGACTTAATTTCTATAACAAAATAAACTATATTTCAGCTTATGACATTTTAAATGGTGCAGTTAAAGATAATGACTTAAAAAACAAAATTGTAATTGTGGGTGTAACTGAAACAGGAATATTTGATTTACGGCCTACCCCAATAGATACTGTCACACCTGGAGTATCGCTTCATGCAACTTTTATTTCTAACTTTATCGATAATAATCTAATATATGAAAAACCCATCCTTAATCGAATATCGATTTTACTTAGCTGCTTATTTGTTTTTCTTGTAAGTTTTATACGAAAAATTCTATTCAGAGTTGCATCATACACTATTCTCTTTTTTATACTTTATTCGACCAGCGCATACCTTTTCATACATAACCACTTGTGGTTAAACGATTTTTACTTTACTTTTACATTTGCTTTAAGTGCTGTATCAATCGAATTAATCCTTTTTATACTTACCGACATGAAAGCAATTGGCATAAAAAAAGCCTTTTCATCATACGTGTCACCGGATGTAGTTGAAATAATGACAGAAAACCCTGACAAATTAAAACTTGGGGGAGAAACAAGAGAAATCACTATTATTTTTACCGATATAAGAGGATTTACTACACTTTCGGAAGGCTTAAAATCTGAGGAAGTTGTCTACATGCTAAATCAGCTTAATTCTCCGCTTACTCATGCTATTTTAAAGCACAAAGGTTTGCTTGATAAATATATAGGTGATGCAATTATGGCAATTTTCAATGCACCCGTGAATGTTTCTAATCATGCTGACATGGCTTGTAAGGCTTCTCTTGAAATGATAGACATTGTCAGAAAAGTTAATGAAAAATTCAAATCTGAGGGGTTGCCATCGGTAGATATCGGGATAGGTATTAATACGGGAATGGCTACCGTTGGAAATATCGGAAGCGATGTTAGATTTGACTACACAGCAATTGGTGATCCTGTAAATCTTGCATCTCGACTTGAAGGTCTTAATAAAATATATAAGACACATATTATTATAAGTGAATTTGTTGTAGAAAAACTTCTGGATAGTTACTGCTTCAGATTGCTTGATAAAGTGATTGTAAAAGGGAAAGAAACACCTGTCACAATATATCAGCTTCTGGAAAATAATGCTTTAAATTATGAGTTAAGCGACCTGTTTAATAATGCCATGACACTTTACTTCTCAAAGCAGTTTTATGATGCTTTGATAAAATTTGACTATATTTACAATAAATTTAATGACCCAACATCTGCAGTTTTCATAGAAAGATGTAAGGGCTATATGTCAAATCCTCCGGAAGAAAACTGGAACGGTGCTTATACCGCAAAAACAAAATAGTAAACTTAAATTTTAAAACTTATTTAGCTCTTCAAAAAGCTCATTAATGTTTTCCGGAAAATCTATGTTTTTGACCTCATTGGAATCAGATATCACAACGGCCATATTAGGCTTCATATCAAACTCTTTAACAAATTTAACAAACTCTTCTTTTAACTCTTTTTTATACTGAGTATAATCCTGGAATTGATCTTTTAAAAACTGATTATATTCATCAAGCTCCTTTTTAACATACCGTTTAAATTCCCCTTTAATCGATTTTAGCCCTACACTCCCTTCTTTACAAAACACTTTTACACTCTCATTATCTACAGCTACAGCAAATTGAGTCCCTTTAACACCTATGGTTGCAGTTTTAGTCTGAACAGTAAAGCCTTGCACTTCATCCCTTTTTGTTACTTTAAATAAAACAGTACCGTTATCCGCAATAATTTTATTGTATTGTGGGAATGTCAATGATGACTTTTCTGTCAAAATTATACCTGTATTGTCTATTAACACAATTTTTGCCTCGGATTTTCTTCCAGTTCTAAGGGCATAACCACTAAATAGCTTGGTGTTATTATCACTTACAATTAACCCTCTAAAATCATTCTCTTTAAATAGTTTCAAAATCCCTTTATATTCGGTAACTTCGCCAACGCACGATTTATTGTCTGATAGTCCGGCTGCAAAAATATTTCCTGCAAATAAGAAAAGAGCAAAAAACAATGTCAACTTTCTCATGGCATCCTCCTAACAAATTATACTAACAGATATATTATAAAGCAACATTTTCTACTCTCCTATACATCGTTTATTTAAAATTTTTTAATAAAGAACAAACAAGACTTATATTTATTTCATTGACTAAAAAAAAGAGTTCAGTAATAATTTTTAAATGAAATTTTATGATGTATTGCTACCAATACCAAAAAGTTACATTTTAACCTATAAAAGTGAAAAAATACTTGATAAAGGGCTACGTGTAGTAGTCCCTTTAGGAAGAAGAAATGCTACCGGCATTGTTTACAAACAATCTGAAAAAAGTGAATTTGAATATGAAATTAAAGAGATTAAAGAGATTCTTGACAATAAACCATTTTTCAAAGCAAATGATATTATTTTTTTAGAAAAATTATCAGCATATTATGGGTATTCGCTGGGAAATGTCTTTGCAGGAATCATCTCAAAAAAAATTTTAGAAATCTCCAGCACAGAGTATAATCAGGATATATCATCGCACTCAAAACTAGCCAAATTAAATATTGAACAACAAAAAATATACGAAGAAATTATAAAAAACGACAAATTTAACTGTTCTTTGATACACGGAGTGGCCGGCAGCGGTAAAACAGAAATTTATATTGAAGTAATCAAACATTTTATACAAAAAAATAAACAAGTATTATTTATTGTGCCTGAGATATCTTTGACCCCACAACTCATACAAAGGGTATCTGACAGATTAGGGATAATTGTCGAAAGTTATCATAGTAAGCTGACTCAAAAACAAAGGGAAAAAGTAATAGTAGGCTTCAGAGATGGTCACATCCCAATTATAATAGGTGCGAGAAGCAGCCTGTTTATTCCATCAAACGACTTGGGACTTATTATCATTGATGAAGAGCACGAAAACAGCTTTAAACAAGAGGAAGCTCCTTGTTACAATTTAAGAGATGCCGCCGTTTTAAAGGCAAAAGTTTTTAATATTCCCATAATCTTGGGCAGTGCTACCCCTTCTCTTGAATCATACTACAACGCTAAGATTGGTAAATATAGGTACTTTAAACTTACCAACAAGTTCCACGGTGGTAGCGATTCATCACTTAAGATTATTGATCTAAAAGAAGAAGACAAACTGTCAGGATTTTTATCTCTCACGTTGTATGATGCAATACACAAACGTATTCAAAACAATGAGCAAACCATCCTTTTTTTAAACAGAAAAGGGTATTCATCCCAACTCATATGTCAAAGCTGCGGAGAAACACTATTTTGTCAAAACTGTGCTGTAACAATGACCTACTATAAAAGTGATGAAACAGCCAGATGTCATTATTGCGGTGAAAAGTTAAAATACCTGCAATGTAAATGCGGAAGTAACAATTTTATGGATTTTGGAGTTGGGACTGAAAAAGCATATTTAATACTTGAAAACCTTTTTCCAGGAGAAGTGGTCAAACTTGATGCTGATACCATTACCTCTCAAAAAAGACTGAATGCAGTATTAAAGGATTTTGAAAAAAATAAATTTAAGATTCTATTAGGGACACAGCTTATAGCAAAAGGGTTAAATTTTCCAAATGTAACACTTGTTGGGATTTTAAATATTGACAATATATTTTCACTTCCTGATTTCAGAAATAACGAGAGGGCTTATCAACTACTTACTCAAGTAGCAGGTAGGGCTGGCCGATTTGAAAAAAAAGGGGAAGTGATAATACAGACTTTCAACCCTGAGTTACCGGTTTTTGGTCTCGTTAATGATGAAAAATTTTATGAATATGAACTAAACAATAGAGAAATGTTTTCATACCCGCCATATTTTAAAGTAGTTAGATTTGTTTTTTCTCACATAAAAGAGCATATTGCAAAAGAATCCTGCAAAAAAATAGAATATTTTACAAAGGGGTTAAACTTAGACTTAAAAATACTTCCGGCAGTGCCGGCACCAATATATAAAATCAAAAACAGATACAGATTTCATTTAGTAATCAAATCTAAAAATCATAACGACATAAGAAAAACGGTGAGACTCGTTAAAAACGAAGTGGATAAGCTTAAGCTATCTACACTAAACTTTAAAATTGATGTAGATCCTTATTTTTTCTTATAAAAAAACCCGCCTTAAAGGCGGGTTTAAATTTATTATTTATTCCAGAATCTCATTGTACCATTTTCAGCCAAGCTTAAGTGCATTTTATAACACTCATCGAGAAGCTGTGGTTCATGAGCATAGCCAGTAGCTTTTTCAGCTCTTTCAAGATAATCCATAAGGTAATCTTTATAAGCCGGATGGGCACACTTTTTAATGATTTCACGAGCTCTTTCTTTTGGAGCCATACCTCTAAGATCTGCAAGACCCTGCTCAGTAACAAGGACATCTATATCATGCTCTGTATGGTCAACATGTGGAGCCTTAGGCACAACGGCAGAAATACCAAACTCATCAGTTTTGGATGCTCTGCATGAAGGTGTATGCATGATAGAAATATATGCATTCCTCTCAAAGTCACCTGAACCACCAAGACCATTAATCATTCTTGTCCCGCCCACACAAGTTGAGTTGGCATGAGCATAAATATCAAACTCTACAGGTGTATTCATACCGATAACACCAAGTCTTCTGATACACTCAGGGTTATTGGAAATTTGCTGAGGTCTTAATATAATCTTACTAGTGTATTCGTCAAATTTTGCAAAGAATCTCTCAAAACCTTTTGCAGAAAGTGAAAGTGACGTTGCATTGGCAAAATCAAGCTTTCCGCTATCAAAAAGGTCAAGCATTGTATCTTGTAAAACTTCAGTAAAAACTGTAAGATTTTTAAAATCACCATTAACAAGACCACCTACAACTGCATTTGCAATATTACCAACACCTGACTGAAGCGGTAATAGATTTTTAGGTAATCTACCCATTTTAATTTCATGTTTAAAAAAATCCATAATATGCCCTGCAATAGTGTTTGACAAATCATCAGGCTCAGTTAGTGCCCTACCGTTATCAGGCATTTTAGATTCAACGATTGCGACAATCTTTTTATCATCAACAGGGACATATGTTGTACCTATCCTGTCAGTAACCTTAGTAATAAGATAAGGCTTCCTGTTAGGTGGTAATTCGGTAGAAACTATATCATGAATACCTTCAAAAGATGGCACACCGGTATTTATCTCAACTATAATTCTATCAGCTACATCAATAATTTCAGGAGCTGCTCCAATAGAGCCGGCAAGGACTATACCACCATCCTCAGTAATTGCAGAAGCTTCAATTAAAGCAAAGTCAAGTTTACCACCTTCATCTTTTGTATAAAAACCGTATTTTAAATCTTGAGCAAACATAGATAAGTGTTTGTCACCAAATCTAATTTTACCTGAATTAATACTTTTTTGAATGTTTTTACCGGTTTGATATGGCCACCTTCTGTCAATCATATCAAGTGTAGCCCATCTGTCTTCAGTTTCTACACCAACAGATGCACCTATAAACAGATTGAATTTCCATTTACCCTGCAAACCGTTTTGCTCAACATAATCAGCCAAAGCTATTGGCACTACTTTCGGATAACCAACCGGAGTAAAACCTGACCACCCAAGATTTAAAACTTTTTTACCGGCACCAGCCTCAGCAAAAAACTTAACAGTATCTTCCGGCTTCATTACTTTGGATAAAAGACTTTTCTTTCTAATACGCTTTTCTAATTCTGACATACATTCCTCCTTATTTGCCACTAATGGACATCTTTGCTTTTATTTATTTTGAAAAATTTTTTCGCATCGTTAAGGCTCGGAATAGCCTGTCTTACTTCAGTGACCTTCTCTTTTACAATCTCCACTATCAACCTACTTGAGCCTTTTTCAATATACCCCACAGACTCACCCCATGAATCAAACACGGCAGAATTACCGCATACAATCGTTTTCGCATCATTAATGACCTCAGCAGCATTACAACCAACAACATATGACTGATTTTCAATAGCCCTTGCCCTTAAAAGTGTTAACCAATGATATTTTTTAAACTCGGGCCATATGGCCGGAACTATCATCAAATCAGCTCCATTATAAGCAGCAATTCTAAAAACTTCGGGGAATCTTATCTCATAGCAAGTATGTAACGATATATTAAAATCGCTGAAGTTAAACACAGGGATGTCCATATCCCCCCTGGAGAAATAGATATCTTCTTTTAAAGGGGAAAAAAGAAAAGTTTTTCTATATTTTACAACGATTCCATTATTTGTAACTGCAAAGATAGTGTTGTAAACTTTGTCTGCGGATTTTTCAGGTAACGATAATACTGCCAACTGATTATTGCTAAGCTTTTTAGAAACTTGCTCAACTATATTCTCTGACGCTTCCGCATGAGTTACAATATTCTTATAATCAAACCCAGTTGCCCACATTTCAGGGAAAACGACAAGGTTCACACCTTCATCGCTATAAAACGATAAGTCATTAACAAAATGGGTCAAGTTATCCTCGACAAACCCTGTTTTAATTATTCTCTGCGAACACCCTATTTTCATAACCATTCCTTTTGTTTTCTTTTTTTAAAACATTATTTCTAAATTGTCAAGATTTATATTTAAATACAGGTATATATAAATTTCCTATAAGTTAAATCAAAAATTTTTGTAGTAAATTTTTACTGTTTAATGCTATCATAAAATATGGAAATAAAATTACTAAAAGGCGATATTACTGAACTTGACGTTGAATGTATAGTAAATCCGGCTAACAGCGAGTTGATACTTGGCGGTGGAGTTGCAGGTGCGATACGGCAAAAAGGCGGAGAAAAAATTCAGTTGGAGTGCAATAAAATAGGCCACTGCGAGGTTGGAAATGCTGTCATAACATCAGGCGGTAGTCTAAAAGCGAAATATGTCATTCACGCCGTTGGCCCGAGATATAACATAGACAAACAACCTGAAATAAAACTACATAACGCTGTGTATAATGCATTAAAGCTTGCCAATAAATACAATTTATCTTCTATTGCATTCCCTGCTATATCCACAGGGATATTTGGCTATCCAATCAAAGAAGCGGCCCACATTATATTAACTTCAATGTTTGAATTTAAAAAAATATATAACAATAAAATCAAATATTGTTATATATGTCTGTTTACCGAAGAAGATTTTAACATATTTAAAGATACATACAAAACTATTAGTAATGGGTTTAAATGACACAAAAATTGATATTCATAATATTTTCATTAATATTAAGTTTTCAGATTTTCAGCTCAAAACACAAAGCTAACAACAGTAATGATTTTATGTTGGCAGGAAGAAACCTCAGCTATTTCGGGGTAGCCGGAGTTATTATAGGAACCCTTGTCGGTGGTGCATCCACAATCGGAACCGTTCAGATGGCCTATTATTATGGGATTGCAGGGGTCATTTTTACTCTCGGTTCAGGAATCGCATGTCTTATTTTAGGGCTTTTTTTTTCTAACAAACTATATGATTATAAAATAACAACTGTAACTGAATTTATTGGCAACTATTTTGGGGAAAGGTTTAAAAAAATTAGCAGTTTTTTTAGTACACTTGGCATATACATTCATATTATCGCTCAAATTATTGCATCAGGTGCAATAATTTCATTTTTTTTTAATACAAATTTGGTCATAGGTTCACTTATCTCTTCTGTATTAATCTTAACTTATTCAGTATATGGCGGAGTAAAAGGCTCATCAGTAATTGGAAAAATAAAAATATTTGTCATATACTTTGTTATGACCGTAAGTTTTGTGGAAGCATTTAGGCATAGCGGTTTGGAAATTTTTGACAAGCTTCCCAAAAACACTGACTGGCTAAGCTTATTCAGTTATGGTAGGAAAAAAGCAATATTTGATATTATATTTATGATAATTGGTGTTCTTTCGACACAAGTTTATTTGCAAGCTATCTTCTCAGCCAAAAGTAAAAAAGATGCAATATTGGGAAGCATATTAAGTGCTGTATTGATCCCCCCCATAGGTTTTCTTGGCGTTTATATCGGTATGTATGTAAGAGCGAATGGTTTTGCCACTCAAAGCGGAGCAGAAGTTTTCCCATATTTCATAAGCTCTCACTTCCCATCAACAATTAGTTCCATAATACTTGCTTTTATTCTATTTATTATTTTGGGGACAGCATCAGGACTTGTAGTGGGGGTTACAACAAATATTTTTAAAGATTTTCTATCAAACCAAAATTTTAAAAACGAAATAAAAATAATTCGTCTTGTAAACACCGTTGTAGTTTTAACATCATTCTTGATAGTCATGATGGGGATGCAGTCCAAAATATTAAAGTGGAGCTATCTGTCTATGGGGATTAGGGGCTCAATAATTTTTCTGCCGTTGTTTTCGATACTATATTTTAGAAATAAAGCTAACTTAAAAAAATATGAACTAATTTACTACATACTATTTGTCTTGATAATATACTATATGATATAAGGGCGTAGCAAGTTACGCCCCTATTTAATTTAATCGAACTAACTGCAGTGAGAATAGCCACAAGAGTGGCAAACATCACACCCTTCTATGTACTGAATGGGTCCACCACACTCAGGACATGCGCCATTTCTAATTTGTTGCTCAACCGCACCTGAAACCTTTTTCTCCGCTTCAGCAAGTAATTTATCAACAGTTAATTTTTCCTGATTAATAACCTTAAACTCCGAACCCATCATAATCGCCTTTTCGATAGCTTTTCCTACGGCATCGGCACAACTTAAAATCTGATTCTGGCCAAAACCGTATCTCATATGGCAAGATATCCCTTTTAATTGCTTCACTATAATGTCATGGTCACCACCACTCCTAAAAACAAGTGATATCAACCTACCTATTGCCTCACACTGACTCTGAGCACAACCACCTGCCTTACCCATACTCGTAAAGACTTCAAAAGGCTCGTTATTTTCATCAAAATTTATTGTCACATACAACTTCCCACATCCTGTCATCATTTCCAACGTCTTGCCAAACAATACCTTTGGTCTTGGTCTAGGTCTAAAAACTCCGTGATATTCCTGAGCCACCTCTTCTTTAGCTGACTTTTCCTTTGTACCCAAGTTAATTACCTGAGCATCACGACTGCCATCACGATAAATAGTAATACCTTTGCACCCTTGCTTGTACGCCAATACATAAACTTCTCTAACATCATCAACCGTTGCCTCATTAGGGAAATTAACTGTCTTGCTAACGGCATTATCAGTATATTTTTGAAATGCAGCCTGCATTCTAACGTGCCAGATAGGGGAAATCTCATGTGCAGTAACAAATACTTTTTTAATATGAGAAGGAACTTCATCTATATCATGAAGAGTGCCCTGCTCTGCTATTTTATCCATTAACTCTTTAGTAAAAAAGCCCTCTTTCTTCGCCCTTTCTTTAAATATAGGATTTACTTCCACAAGTTTGTTGTTATCCATCACATTTCTATAAAAAGCTATTGCAAAGTATGGTTCAACACCACTTGAACAACCGCCAATAATTGAAATAGTACCGGTAGGTGCAATAGTTGTAACAGTAGCATTCCTCATATTTGAAAAACCCATGCCAGGATAAATACTGTCATCAAAATTAGGGAAATTACCCCTTTCTTTGGCAAGTTCGCTTGAAGCTATTCTCCCTTCTTCCTGTATAAATTTCATAACCTTTTCAGCCATTTCAATCGCTTCTTCACTGTTATATGGGATATCAAGCATTGCTAACATATCAGCAAAGCCCATAACACCAAGGCCTATCTTTCTATTCTTCTTAGTCATTTGTTCAATTTCTTTGATCGGGTAAGAATTCATATCAATTACGTCATCCAAAAACCTTACACCAGTGTGCACCACATATCTCAAATCATCCCAATCGATATCATTTCCTTTCACAAAGCGACCGAGATTAATTGAACCCAAATTACATGATTCATAAGGTAAAAGGGGCTGCTCACCACAAGGGTTAGTACTTTCCATCTCCCCCTCTTTTGGTGTAGGATTAAATTTATTGATCCTGTCGATAAAAACAATACCCGGGTCTCCACCTTCCCATGCAAGTTTTACCATCTGGTCAAAGACATCTTTTGCATTCAATTTCTTTACTGTCTTACCGGTCTTAGGATTTTTTAACTCATATTCCTCATTTTTAAGGGCTTTTTCCATAAACTCTTCAGTAATGGCTACTGAAAGGTTAAAATTCGTAAGTTTGCTTTTATCCTGCTTAGCATAAATAAACTCCATAATATCCGGATGGTCAACTCTAAGGATACCCATATTAGCTCCCCTTCTTGTACCACCCTGCTTTATAGTCTCTGTCGCAGAATCAAATACACTCATAAAAGAAACAGGGCCACTTGATACCCCTTTAGTAGTCTTAACCACATCATCTTTAGGTCTTAGCCTTGAAAATGAAAACCCTGTACCGCCACCGGACTTATGAATAAGAGCAGTGTGCTTTACAGATTCGAAAATCTTATCAAGAGAATCTTCCACTGGTAAGACAAAACAAGCAGACAACTGCTGCAACTCTTTCCCTGCATTCATCAAAGTAGGAGAGTTAGGTAAAAATTTAAGTTCAGTCATTATGTCATAAAACTTAATTGCACATTCTTCAAAATCTTTATCAGACCCATATTTTTTTTCCGCAGTGGCAATATTTATGGCGACTCGCTGAAACATCTCTTTAGGTGTTTCCACCACATTACCGGTTTCGTCCTTTTTTAAATACCTCTTCTTCAAAACTGTAATGGCATTTGCGCTTAATTTTGGTTCTGTATTCATCTTCTCCAATAAATCTGTTTTGATCATTTAAACTTTCCTCCAAATAACTTTTTAAAATTAACTGACAGATTGTAACCTATTATTTTATATTTTCAATACCAAAAAAGATTAAAATCTATAAGTTTATGGTAAAAAAGAACATAAAATATTTATTTTGTTATCAATAAGTTATAAACCATAACCTTATAACTTATTTTAATTTTTGACAATATTCTCAAGGGTATATTTTTTAAGCTCATTTATAAAAGAATCTCTTATTTTATTTAATACATTATGAATATTACAGCTATCAAGCCCTGTACAAAAATCCGGATCAACCAAGCAATCGTTTATTTTAATTTCACCTTCAACTGCCTTTATGATATCGTATAACGTTATCTCACTCGGCTCTTTTACCATTTTAAATCCACCATTCTTGCCTCTTTCGGAATACAGCAAACTATTTCTTGCTAAAGACTGCAATATTTTACCTAAAAAACTGTCAGGAATATTACACTTCTCTGACAATTCATTACGCATAAAAAGCTTATTTCTTTCTTGAGATGCCATATATGCCATTACCTTTAAAGCATAGTCTCCGGCTCTTGTAATTTTCATAAAATATCCTCATATGTTTTATATAGCTTTATTTTAAGACAATAATAGTCTTAATTTACATTAATGTCAAGAAAGTTAAGCTAATTGTTACAAAAGTAAGATAAAAATATTTAAGAGGTCTCTGAAAGTAAGAAAAAAGCTGCAGCATAATGCTGCAGCATTAAGTTATCTGTTTTCTTCCAAGATTATTTGTCTGTCATTAATCTTTTTAATGCTATAGCCTCTTTTTTGTTCAATGGCATTTGCAAGATATACAACCTTTTCAGGATAATCCAAAACTAATTTATCTGTACCCTGTGTTTCGATATTCAAAACCCAAGCAATATATTGCAAATCATTTTTAAGCTGTAAAAGCTTATCAACATCGGTATTCCCTGCAAGGACAATCTCAACTTTTTTATTTTCAATCCCCCTTATTTTTTCAGAAATACTGGAAATTATCCTATTAGTTACCTCATAGCTCAAGTTTTCCAACATGTTATAAACGGCATCATCTACTGAAGCAGCTTGCCCTCTGGCAGACACATAACCACTATCTAATATGATTTTTTGTCCGTCTTTTGTCCCTATAAGCCTGTATGTAAGTTTACCGTTTACTATATTAAAGGGGAGATTAATCCCGTACCCAATATTCTTCCCCTCCTTTGCCGTTGCAATACTTTCTACTTTACCAACCAAAAGGACTCCTGATAAAGCTCTATATGCCAGGCTTCTTAATGTTAAAAAATCATTATTTTTCATTGCATTACTAAGCTGCTCTATAGAATACGGATTTCCAAGAGAAGCAATGTCAACGACTTCAAAATTCTGCAATACAAGTTCATTAATTATCTTCTCAGACAAAGGTGAAGATTCCAACACCCTTCCGTCGGGAAATACAACGGGCAATAACACAGAAATAGATGTATTTTTTGCAAAGATACTTACAGTCTTAACTGCATCTTTCGGCTCAACCTCAGCCTTTATTTTCACCCAATAGGTATCTCCATCTTTGCCTTCGTCCAAAATTGTGAAGTTCTTGACCGCACCTGAAACTTCAGATTTGATAGATTCATCCACTAAAATAGCATTCTGAACGATTGTTTCTACTTTGATATTAACTTGAGCAGCATTTTCAAGGGCAGCCCATTTAGCTCTGATAATAGCCTGATTTTTTGCCGCACCTAAATCTCCATTCTGAATAAGGGCTTCGCCTGTGGACTCAACAACTTTACATTCGGCAAAGGATTGAGTGAGAAACCCAAACAGAAAAAATAGTATTAATATTTTTTTTATCATTTTACTCTACCATAATTTTTTTATTACACTTTGCCCTGAAAGCGGAGCACGTTTAACAAGTGTACCTAATTTCAATCTCATTTTAGCATTAGGCTCGCCTTCAACAAGCACCCAAGCACTTGAATCGTCAACCTGATTGCTTACTGTCAGCTCAACAGGAATTTTAGATTTGGTACAACTGCTTTTCTTAGTCATAAAATCTTGGATTTCCAAAAACTCATAAGCTTCCAATTTATCTCCCGGTTTTAGTCCGCCATTTTTCCCAACGGAAACCATTGCAGCAGACTTATTGCCTCTTAACTGTACTATATGAGCCTTAGCTGAAAAATAATCGGAAAAAGCAGGCTTTATATCATCAACTGATTCAGCCATAGCTTTTTTTGCGGCAGTAACTACCAGTTCAGGATTAAAACCTGGTTGAGTGCCGCCAAGCTCCCTTCCGCTTACCTTCTTAGATAAAATTATCTTTCCAGTAGCAACATCAAGCAGCTGAACAGTCATATCAGTAGTAACGTTCCACCCTTCTGTCATAGATTTACCAGCTGCAAGTGCAAGGTTTAGCCAAACATTGCCCGTATCTTGACTGCTAGTCTTTGGCACATACTTGGCATTAATATTATCAACAGTACCGGTAATAACATAGCTGACACCAGCAATCTTTCCAAATTGTGCTACGGTATTAGGATCTGCCACATTCATTTGAAAACCTTGCTCTTGTAATATCTTTTCCATTTGAGAGCGACTGAAAACTTCGGCTCCGCCAATATTTACTATTGTATCTTCCACGGCTGATTGGGCAAATTCACCTAACTGTGGAGAAATTTGCCTGTAAAATGTGTTGATGTCTTTAGAATAGTTAATCTTAGTCTTACTGGCACCCACATAACCGACACCTACAGCTCCGGGAGCAGCAACTATACCAGCAGCACCCGCTGAAGTGTGAGTCCTTGTAGCTTCACCTTGTATTTGAGTGTTGACCCCTTCCATTTTACCAAATGTCGTGTTGTTGGTAAAAGGTAAAATAGCAACTGTAATCTTTTTGTTTTCATATTGAGGCATACATATTTGAGGTATATTTACCTGCTCAGTGTCAGCAGGAGTAACCTGCATACTACCCGGGTCGATCTTTGGTGGTGCACACGCAAACATCATAAAAGACAGAGATGAGACTATAACAAAAATTTTGAAATACTTCATTTGAAACCCCCTTCATTTTTAATAATAACTCTTAGGTAATAAATTATACCACTGTATAAAAAAAAATCACTTCAAATTTAAAAATTCAATAACTTTTTTTAAATCTTCCCAAGTTTCCTTTTTTTTGGAGGGGTTTCTTAATAAATAGGCAGGATGAAATGTAGGCATGACCTTAATATCATTAAAATTAGTAAATTGGCCTCGAAGTTTTGAAATCTGTTTTTCAGTGTTTAAAAGATAAGTAGCAGCTACACTGCCAAGACAAATAATAACTTTTGGTCTTACAATTTTTATCTGCTCCATCAGGTATTCAATACAAGACTGAGCTTCTTCCTTGAAAGGGTTTCTATTATCCGGAGGTCTGCACTTAACAATGTTAGCTATGTACACATCTTCCCTTTTAAGCCCCATAGCTTGAATCATTTTTGTTAAAAGTTGGCCTGCTCGCCCTACAAACGGTCTCCCTTGTTTATCCTCTTCAGCCCCTGGCCCTTCTCCAATAAACATCAAATCTGCGCTCACATTTCCTTCACCAAATACAATGTTTTGACGCGATTTTGCCAATTGGCATTTTTGGCAAGATTTTACTCTTTCAATAAGTGCATCAAAAGGGCCTGATTCGATATTGGCACATCTGTCTATTAAGATTTCGTCCACACCATAAACGTCTTTTATAAAATTTTCTTCTATAAATTTGCTCATTGCAAGTATTCTACTATTTCAGAAAGAATTATCTCAGATATTTTTTCTTTTCTTTCTTTTAATATATGCTTTTTACTACCATCTTTTTTAAAAACAAAAACCTCATTAAAATCAGAGTCAAATGCGATATCCTTTCTTGAAATATCGTTTGCGACAATCATATCAAGCTTTTTCCTTTCAAGCTTATCTTTGGCATATCTTTCTAAATCGTTGGATTCAGCTGCAAATCCCACAAATATTTGACCTTCCTTTTTTAATTTAGAAAGCTCTGTAAGAATATCAGGATTTTTGACAAGTTTGATAAGTAACTCATCTCCGTCTTTTTTTATTTTCTCAACGGAAACATTTTCAACTCTATAGTCTGCTACGGCAGCAGCCATAATTAAAATATCATAGTCAAATATTTTATCCTTCAAAACAGTCAACATTTCAACTGCACTTTTCACATGTACAATAGGAAGAGAAGTTTTAATATTAACGGGACCAGAAACAAGCAATACTTCAGCACCAAACTTCTTGGCTGTTTCGGCCAGAGAATAGCCCATTTTCCCACTACTTCTGTTTGAAATATACCTTACAGGGTCAATATCTTCAACAGTTGGGCCAGCAGTGACAATCACTTTTTTACCCTTTAAAATTTGCCCTTTAGTCAAACTGGAAAGCACAAACTCAAAAATTTTGTCAGGCTCCTGCATCTTACCTATACCAACGTCTTTACACGCAAGCTCGCCCTCAACGGGAGGAATTATCACAAACCCTCTATCTTTAAGTTTATTAATATTATCAGTAGTGATAGGATTTATATACATATTAGTATTCATAGCTGGGCAAATATATACCGGCTTATTTTTTTCATAAGCTAAAATTGTAGATGTCAGAAGGTTATCTGCAATACCATAAGCAATTTTAGCAATCGTGTTGGCAGTTGCCGGTGCAATAATAAACAGATCAGCCCAAGTAGCTAAATCTATGTGTTCAATATCTTTCGGGCTGACATCAACCTTAAAATCGTCAATGTAAACTCTATTTTTTGTTAAAGTCTCAAGTGTAATAGGTGTGACAAACTTTGCAGCATTCTCTGTCAGAATAACTTTAACGCTGTCTCCATTTTGAATAAATTTTCTGCAAAGAAGGGGAATTTTATAGGCGGCAATACCGCCCGTTACCCCTATTAAAATATTACTCATCTGCCTCTTCAATCTTCTCTATCTTTATCTTATTTTCAACCAGCTCAAAGATAGCTTTTGTGGTTGGCTTAGTGCCACACTCTACTTGAGGCGGCAAAGTGCCTTCTCTTGCCTCAATAATTTCTCTTGCCCTCAGGCTTAAAATACGGTTAAGCCTATACTTACCTTTGATATCTTCTCTTTCAACAAGTTGTTCAATATTAATAAGTGCCACTTTAAACCTCCAGGTTCATTATATCTTCTATTTTTTTCACATCTTTAGATCTTAAATGTTCAGCAATGTAAATTGCATTAAGCTCGTTAAATGCCTTTTTAAAATTTTTGTTTATTATAATATAATCATAGTCCTTATAATATCTAACCTCTTTTTTGGCATTTTCAAGTCTTAATCTGAGTTTTTCTTCTGACTCTGTTCTTCTGTTTCTAAGCCGCTCTTCCAAATCTTTTAAGCTTGGGGCAATTATAAAAACATATATTCCAAAATTCAGCTTACTTTTCAACTGCCTTGCCCCCTGAGGGTCTATATCAAGTAAAATATTAACCCCTGACTCCAACTTTTCATTTATAAATTTTTTAGGCGTACCATAAAGATTTCCGTGTACCTCTGCCCATTCTAAAAACTCATCATCCTGAATCATTTTTCTAAAAGTATCCTCATTTACAAAAAAGTAATCTTTACCTTCAATTTCATCTGCTCTTGGTTTTCTTGTCGTAACAGAAATAGAATACTCAAGGTTATCATATGTTTTTAGTAGCTCATTACACAAAGAGGTCTTGCCTGCACCGCTTGGTGCACTTATTACAAAAAGCTTACCTAAATCATTCATATTATATTCTGAACCTGTTCTCTTATTTTGTCAATTTCAGTTTTGGCATTTACCACACTGTTGATGACTTCGATTTGAGATGACTTCGACCCAATAGTATTAAACTCCCTGTTAAGCTCCTGACAAAAAAAGTCAAGCTTTTTACCACATGGGAACTCATTTTCAATAACATTCTTCATCTGCTGCAAATGCGAATTAATCCTTTCCACCTCTTCTGAAATATCAAGTCGCTCGGATATTATCCCGGCTTCGGTAATGATCCTGTCTTCATTTACTTTAGATACCAACTCTTCGATTCTCTTTTTGTATTTTTCAAAATTAATTTTATAGACCTCTTCCCTAAAAGTGTTGATTGATTGGTTTAATTGCGCGAGCTTATTTAAAGAATCCATAATGGCCAACTGTAAATTATTCCCTTCAGCATTTCGCATTTCTTTTACTGAATTTAGGGCTTCCATCAATACGGCAACTACTTCTTTGTCTACAAAATCGGTAACATCGGACTCATCAACATAATCAATAATATTTTCAAATTTAAGAATATGCTCAATCTTTATATCATCTAAAATCTCACTTTTAATCTGTATCTCCCTTAAAACATCCATATACATATTAAAATATTCTGTATTGAGCTTTGCTTTCTTCAATGGTTTACGAAGAAAGACATCTATCATTACATCAATCTTACCCCTTAAAAGCTCATTTTTAATGATATTAGTCAGCTCCACTTCTTTAAGATATAAAAATTTAGGCAATTTAATCTTTATATCGGAATATTTGCTGTTAACCGCCTTTACAGAAACAGTGATATCAAACAGCTCAAAGTGCCTGGTTACACTCCCGTAACCTGTCATGCTCACAATCATAAAATTCCTCTTTATCTTTATGTAAAATAGTATAATATTCTGTATTATATAAAATTGAACCGAATAATACATAAATAAATCTTGGAGGTCAATATGTTTAGTTTGCCTATAATCATTTTTATTTTGCTTCTGATTGTGGTGTTCAATACCGTAAAAATACTTAAAGAATATGAAAGAGGTGTAGTATTCAGGCTTGGGAGGTATGTTGCCGTAAGAGGTCCTGGGCTTATTATACTTATCCCCGGGATTGAAAAAATGGTTAAAATAAATTTAAGAACAATTGTAATGGATGTCCCACCGCAAGATGTAATTACAAAGGATAATGTCTCAATCAAGGTTAATGCAGTTGTTTATTTTAGAGTCGTATCCCCTGAAAAAGCAATTTTGGAAGTGGAAGATTTTTATTATGCTACCAGTCAAATATCTCAAACAACTTTGAGAAGTATTTTAGGTCAATTCGAACTTGACGACCTGCTTTCCAATAGAGAAAAGATAAACCTTGAGCTGCAAGATGTTATAGACAAACAGACAGATCCTTGGGGGGTAAAAGTCACAGCTGTTGAGATAAAACATATTGACCTGCCTCAAGAAATGCAAAGAGCTATGGCTAAACAGGCTGAAGCAGAAAGGGAAAGGCGCTCAAAAATCATACATGCCGAAGGTGAACTACAATCTGCGGAAAAACTCTCTCAAGCAAGTGAAATTATGTCCAAAAATGCCATAACCATTCAGCTTAGATACTTGCAAACACTGAACGAAATAGCCTCAGAAAAAAACTCCACAATAGTCTTTCCAATTCCTATTGAATTATTAAATAATTTTATCAAAAAAGACAAATAAGATAGCCGCCTAATGGCGGCTATCTGTTATTTTAAAAAACTGTAAGGATATTCCGTGTGGTCTTTATATGTATTTTGCAAGATCGCCACAACGTCTTCAACAAACACTAATTCTTCGTTTGTCGGTATTACAAAAACTTTTACCTTTGAATCGGGTGTAGAAATCTCAGTTTCACCTGACTTGCTGAATGTTTTTAAATTTTTCTCTTTATCAACCTTTATTCCCAAATCTTCCAACCCTTCAAGAGCTTTCTGCCTTATAACACCGGCATTTTCACCAACTCCGGCAGTAAAAACAATAGCATCAACCCGCCCTAATACGGCATAATAGGCACCGATATATTTTTTCAACCTATAAGCCTCTATTTCTATGGCAAGCCTGCACCTTTCTTCACTGTCAACATGCTCCAAAACATCACGCCTGTCAGTATATTTCCCAGTAATACCCAAAATGCCCGATTTTTTATTTAGTATATTATCCATCTCTTTTGCACCAACATTCAACTGCTGTTGCATAAACAGTGGAACAGCAGGGTCCAAGTCACCGCATCTCGTCCCCATAACCGCACCTTCAAGAGGTGTTAATCCCATTGACGTATCGACAGATTTTCCATTTTTTATGGCAGTATGGGAAACCCCGTTACCAATATGCATTGTTATAATGTTGCAATCTTTTGGGTCTTTGCCAAGAAGTACGGCAGCCCTTTTGGATACATACAAATGACTTGTCCCATGAAAACCATACCTTCTTACCCCAAAATCTTTATACCACTCATAAGGGACAGCATAGGTATAAGCATAATCAGGCATTGATTGATGAAACGCAGTATCAAAAATAGCCACATGCGGCACATCAGGTAAAACGGCCTTAGCAGCTCTTATCCCCGCAAGGTTTGGCGGATTATGAAGCGGTGCAAGATGTTGAACATCTTCAATAGCCTTAATCACCTCATCATCTATAAGAACGCTGCTCTTAAACCTTTCACCACCGTGTACTACCCTATGACCGACAGCTGAGATTTCAACTATCTTTTCAATGACACCATGCTCTTTACTTTCAAGCGTATTAACAATTAGGTTAATGGCTGTGTTATGGTCATGGCACTCATATTCATTTCTGTAAGTTTCTCTACCAGGGACTTCATGTATAATAAATGAGTCGCCTATACCAACCCTTTCAACCATACCTTTTGCAACAACCTGCTTAGCTTCCCAATCAAAAAGCTGATATTTAACTGAAGAACTTCCACAATTTAATGCAAGAATTTTCATCATTACCCCCTATGATTGAACCATAGTAATAGCAGCTACATTTACTATATCCATATATTTACAACCCCGTGATAAGTCATTTACAGGCTTTTTCAACCCCTGAATAATCGGGCCTATAGCCTCTGCAGAAGCTACCCTTTCAACTAATTTATAACCAATATTACCTGAATCCAAATCAGGGAATATTAAAACATTGGCACTACCGGCCACATCGCTGCCCGGGGCTTTTCTCTCCCCTACACTTTTAATTAATGCGGCATCAGCCTGAAGCTCACCATCAACTTTAAGCTCAGGATTCATCTCTTTGACAATCTTTAAAGCTTCTAAAACTTTATCCACATCCGGATGACTCGCGCTCCCCTTTGTAGAAAAAGATAACATTGCAACCTTAGGTTCAACTTCCAAAAAAGCCTTACAGCTATCAGCTGTGGCAAGTGCTATTTCAGCCAAAGTCCTTGCATCAGGATTTGGGTTAACTGCGCAGTCTGCAAATATAACCGCCCCATCTTTACCAAATTCTTTCTTTGGGGTAACCATAATAAAACAGCTTGAAACTGTTTTCATGCCTGGCTTTGTGCCAATAACCCTTATAGCTGCTCTCAAAACATCAGCAGTAGTATGGCAAGCCCCTGTAACAGCACCATTTGCGACCCCCTTTTCCACAAGCATACAACCAAAATAATTAACATCACACATAGCAGCCTGTGCTTCTTCCAGAGTCATCCCTTTGGATTTTCTTCTTTCATAATATTCATTAACAAAATCATTATAGTATTTGCTGTTTTTTGGTTCGATTATTTCACAATCAATAGCATAACCTTTTGATTTAAAAATTTGCTCAACCTTTTCTTGTTCGCCAAGTACAATAACTTTTGCCAAACCATTTTTTGAAATAGTATGAGCAGCATCAATTGTCCGCTCATCATTCCCTTCGGGTAACACCACAGTACCCTTCCTTTCTTTCGCCATTTCCCAAAACTTTTCCATCAAAGACATATTGGCCTCCAAAATATAATTATATTTTATTTTAATCAAACATTACTTCCTGTCAAGTTATTTTTAACTTTTTGAAAGTAATACTTAACAATATTATAACAATTTATACAAAATTACTCAATAGAACTTTTTTCTACTCCAAACAACACAACAAACACAAAGGCACATACTTATACTGATTGATAAATGCCACTTAATTTAAATTATGAACACATGTAAAATTACCCCAAAATGTATTTGATTTTGTTATAATAATCAATTATGACATATTAACTTTTTTAAAGGACGGTAAAATGTTTAAAGGGGTTGCTGCCGCAATTGTTTCGGCTGTTTGTTTTGCATTTTTGGCAATTTTTGCAAAATTAGGCTACAATCTTGGCATCAGTACGTCCGATATGCTTTTTTTTAGATTTGCCTTAGGCTTTTTAACTTTTACTATATATTTTTTAATTAAAGATTATAACCTGTTTTTTATAAAAAAAATAAATTTACTGAAAGCATTTTTTGCCGGTTCATTTCTCTACTTTACTCAAAGTAATCTATTTTTTCTCGCTGTCAAAAATATCTCGGTTTCAACGGCATCTTTGATTTTATATATGTATCCGCTTTTTGTAACTATTTTATCTATAATAATTTTCAAATACAAACTAAATACAGTAACATCGATATCGTTAGGGTTAATAATATTAGGCAGCTGCCTAATATTTTATGATGCCTTTGCCAACAAATATTCTTTTTTTGGTATTTTGTGTGCTTTAGGCGCAGCAACAACATTCTCGTTTTATCTTATTTTTATTCAATACTCCTTGCAAACCCAAAAACCACTCACATTTAGTTTTTATGTAATACTTTTTGCTTCAATAACATTTGCCTTTAATGCGGATTACTCAATGCCTGTCAATCATAATACCATACTACTTATTTTAGGACTCTCTTTTGTATCAACTTTTTTGGCAATTTCTCTTTTGTATGTATCAATAGAAATCATTGGGGCCGTTTACGCATCAATATTTTCATCTATAGAGCCCGTTATTACGGTATTGGCATCCGTTGTCATACTTTCTGAAAAAGTCAATTCCATAAAAGTAGCCGGAATGACTCTAATATTAATATCAATCTTGCTACCGCAACTAAAAAAGCTAAGGTTTATGACTTATGAACAAAAAAGCTCTTGAATATTTGGCGGATTTATCACTTTTACTTATTGCTTTAATCTGGGGCAGCACTTTTATTATAGTTAAAGAAAGTATAGAAAAAGTAGAGCCAAGTTTATTTATCAGTTACAGGTTTTTAATAGCCTCCCTAATACTTTTGCCTTTTCTAATCATTAAAAAAGATAAAGTTAACAAAGATTCTGTTTTAGCAGGACTTTTTATAGGTGCGGTTTTATTTACCGTATTTTATTTTCAAACCTTTGCTTTAAAATATATTACTGCATCAGTCACCGGCTTTTTGACAGGTATTTATACATTATTTGTCCCCATATTATCATATGTATTCTTACGCAAAAAACCTTATCCTACCTCAATAGTCGCCGTCTTTTTGTCAACAATAGGTTTATACCTTATCTCTTTTCAAAACACCCTTAACTTTGGGGTTGGAGAAGTTTTTGCACTAATAAATGCTTTTGGTATTGCAGTTCATATCATACTTACAGACTATTACTCAAAAAAATATGATACCACTGTATTAACGGCGATACAAATTATGGTTGTAACTTTTTTATCCATCATCTTTACCTACGCATCAGGTATTGATATAAAAATAAAACCTGAAAAAGATATAATCTTTGCGTTGATTCTAACCGGATTTTTGGCAACTGTAGTGGCTTTCTTCATACAAACTGCCATGCAAAAATATACAACACCCACAAAAGCAGCAATCCTTTTTACACTTGAGCCTGTATCCTCTGCCATTTTTGGCTATTTAATAGGGAAAGAGATATTGACATTTAATCAATATATCGGTGCATCAATAATTATTATTGCTATGCTTGTCAGTGAAGTAGGCAGTGCATTAATAAGGAGTAAGAGATGAAACTGAAAATCTTTTTTATACTATTGTCAGGTGTTATCTCAATATCCTTTGCTGCAATTTTTGTGAGATTTTGTGACGATGTACCCCCTCTTATGATTGCAACATACAGGCTTATTTTTGCAAGTATAATAATTATCTCTATTTTTAAATTTAAACATTATACCATAAGCTCAATAACCAAAAAAGACTTTATTCTGTCAATAATATCCGGGGTAATACTTTCTGCCCATTTTTACACATGGTTTACCTCAATAAAACTTACCTCCATAGCAAGCAGCGTAGTATTAGTCACAACAAGCCCTATCTTTGTCGGCATTTTTTCATTTTTTTTATTAAAAGAAAAACAGAACATAAATATTATTGTAGGGATAGCATTGTCTATTATTGGGAGCACAATTTTAACAATGGGTGATATTAATATAAATAATGCATTGAGCTTTGACAAAAATGCTTTAATCGGAGATATTTTTGCCGTAATTGGTGCTATTGCTGCAGCGATATACATGATGATTGGGAGTAAAGTAAGAGAAAACCTTGACATAATACCTTACATAACAATAACATACACAGCCAGCGCTTTAACACTATTATTAATCTCAATTTTGTCCGGACAAGTATTTATCGGATACAAGCCGTCTTCATACACTTTTATGTTTCTTTTAGCTATCATCCCTCAGCTGATTGGACATACATCGTTAAATTGGGCTTTAAAACACCTCAAAAGCAGCATGGTTGCAATTGTCACTTTAGGTGAGCCGATTGGTGCTGCAATGCTTGGCTATCTTTTTTTTGGAGAAAAGATTGACAAATATCAATTTGTAGGAATAATTCTAATATTTATGGCAATACTTATAGCATCTAAAAAAGCTGCCAAATAAATAAGGAGCTTAGGTAATGTTTCCGTATATTTTTAAAATAGGTAACTTTGAAATCCGTTATTACAGCCTTATGTATCTAATAGGAATATTACTTGCAATCTATTTTACCAAAAAAAAGGCTAAAAAATTGCACTATAACCCTGATGAAATAGAAAACATAATCCTTTTTACATTTATGGGGGGGATATTAGGGGCAAGAATCTATTATGTGCTATTAAAGTGGGAATTTTATAAGAATACACCTTTTGAAATATTGGCTGTATGGCACGGCGGTCTTGCAATACACGGCGGAATAATAGGCGGTTTTTTGACTCTACTTTTAATCACAAAACTCAAGAAAATAAAATTACTCTTTCTCGGGGATTTAATTTTACCATTTTTGCTTTTAGCTCAAGGGATTGGAAGATTTGGGAATTTTGCCAACGGTGAAGCCCACGGAGTCCCAACAATTACTCCGTTATCCATAATATTTTCCCTAAAAAACAAATTTCCCGAATTTTGGGCTACGGTATTAGCTACACTAAAGATAGAAAACAACCCGATATCTGTTTCTACCATAAAAGAGTTAATCGATAGCGGTAAAAAAATAACTGTCATATTTGAAAACAAAGCTTACGAATTAAAATATTATGTGCCTTGGGGGATAAGTTTTCCTAAAAAATACTTCCCCCCTGCCTACCAAGATTTTGGAACACTTCCTGTTCACCCCACCTTTTTTTA
Organism: Deferribacteraceae bacterium V6Fe1; assembly: GCA_022813675.1. Lineage (GTDB taxonomy): Bacteria > Chrysiogenota > Deferribacteres > Deferribacterales > Deferrivibrionaceae > Deferrivibrio > Deferrivibrio metallireducens. The sequence goes on from CP063375.1 coordinate 2,059,697, forward strand.
TGAAATGATTTTAAACTTCATTGGGGCCGCTTTTTTAATAATATTGTGGAAAAATGATAAAAATCTTGGGGCGGGAAAAATCACTGGGCTTTACCTGATACTTTACGGAATCATAAGAGGTTTTGTCACCACTTTCAGAGCAGATGATCTTATGATTGGAATTTTCAGAGCACCTCATTTGGCAAGTATGGCAATGGTAATTATAGGAGCCATTATTCTATACAAAGGGGGAACAAGTGAAAACAGATAGAGAAACCGCACTATCAGTTTTACAGGAATATACTAAATCCAATTCTCTTTTGAAACATGCATTTGCTGTAGAGCAAGCGATGAAATCTTATGCCAAAAAGTTTGGTGAAGATACCGAAAAGTGGGGCTTTACCGGACTGCTGCACGATTTTGATTATGAAATGTACCCAAGTATCGATGAACATCCTTCTAAGGGGGTGGAAATACTGAAGGAGAAAGGGGTAGATGAAGATATATTGCAAGCCATTTTAGGGCATGCAGATTATACCAATACACCCAGAAACACACTTATGGCAAAAACACTTTTTGCAGTTGATGAACTTTGTGGTTTTTTAATGGCTTGTGGCTACGTAAGACCTGACAAAAAAATATCAAATCTGGAAGTCAAAAGTGTTAAGAAAAAACTAAAAGACAAATCTTTTGCAAAAGGTGTCAACAGAGATGACATCGAAAAGGGGATTTTAGAACTCGGTATTGATAAAGATGAGCATATTAAGTTTGTTATCGATTCCCTGGCAGAAATTGAAGATATACTTATGGCATAAAATAATAATTTTTATGGAATATACATTGAATTATAAATTACATTCTGATATTATATTTATTTAGAATTTTAAGATGGAGGATTTATGTTTGGAAAAATATTAGATATATTTTCTAATGATATGGCAATAGATTTGGGTACTGCCAATACACTCATTTATATAAAGGGTAAAGGGATTGTCTGTAGCGAACCTTCCGTTGTAGCTATTAACAACGATACAAAAGAGGTACTTGCAGTAGGAAATGAAGCAAAAAGTATGTTGGGAAGGACTCCTGCAAATATTGTTGCAATAAGACCAATGAAAGACGGAGTTATTGCCAATTTTGAAATAACCGAAAAAATGATTAGATATTTCATTCAAAAAGTTAATCAAAGGAGGTCTTTAGTAAGGCCGAGAATTATCATTTGTGTCCCTTCAGGTGGGACTCAAGTTGAAAAAAGAGCCGTCAAAGACTCTGCAATACAGGCAGGTGCAAGGGAAGTCTACCTGATAGAAGAACCTATGGCTGCAGCAATAGGTGCTGGTCTTCCTATTGAGGAGCCTTGCGGAAATATGATAGTGGATATTGGCGGAGGGACAACTGAGATTGCAGTGATATCATTATCAGGTATAGTATACTCCAATTCCGTAAGGGTTGGCGGAGATGAAATGGATGAAGCAATTATCAACTATATCAAAAGGAAATACAATCTGCTCATCGGAACGTATACCGCCGAACAAATAAAAATAAAAATTGGCTCTGCATTTGAGCTGGAAGAAAGTTTGAGTATTGAGATAAAAGGTAGGGACTTAGTAAACGGTATACCAAAAACAATCGAAATCACTGATGCTGAGATTAGAGAAGCCATAGAATATGCTGTTTCAAAAATTATTGAAGCGGTAAAAGTTGCACTTGAAAAAACTCCGCCTGAATTATCTGCAGATATTGTTGACAGAGGGATAGTTTTGACAGGTGGCGGTGCTCTGCTAAAAGGGCTTGATAAAAGATTGTCAAGCGAAACTGGTCTGCCAATAATTATTGCTGATGACCCGCTAACTGCCGTCGCCCTTGGATCAGGGAAGGCACTTGACGAATTAAAATTGCTAAAGAAAGTATGTTTCTACTAAATAATTGATGGTAAAAAAAAGATACCTTTTTCTGATATTAGCTTTCGTATCAGCCTTAATTATTGTACAAGTTAAAAACCCAAAGATTACCGGACCATTCAGAGGTATTTTGGGAAATATATTAAATCCAATTGTCTATACTTATTATGTTACCTCAAATTCAATAGGTAATTTAGTAAACAATTATATATTTCTCGTTAATGTAAAAAAAGAGAATGAGCTTTTAAAAAAAGAGCTGAACAATTACAAATTTGAAATAAGTATTTTGAAAGAAAAGCTAACAGATTACGAAAGACTAAAACAACTTTTAGAATTTAAAGATGCTTATAATTTTGATACGGTGGCTTGTAATATAATTGGTAAAAACTTAACAGACTCACTTAGCTATTTTATTATCGATAAAGGGATGAAAGACAATATTAAGGTAAATGATACCATTGTCGGGCACACGGGGCTTGTAGGCAAAGTAGATGACGTATATATCAATTCATCTTTAGTCAAAGTTATACTTGATATAACAAATAATGTAAGTGTTATGAATTTTGAAACGCGGACTACCGGTATACTTAAAGGGGATGGCAAAGGTGGTATTTATGTAGATTACTATGATAAATTGGAGCCCGTTCAAATAAACGACCTTTTCATAACGACCGGATTAGGTGGAGTTTATCCAAAAGGGATACCTGTTGGCACAGTAATTAAGATAGAAGATTCTGAAAGTAATCTATTTCAAAAAATTATACTAAAGCCACTAATCAACTTTAATAAAATAGAAAACGCCCTTATTATAAAAAATGTTAAGAAATAAATATTTACAATATGCTACTTTATGTTTTATCGGTACTGTTGTATTTTTAATTTACAACCGTTTTGTGAAGCACTTTGATTTTTTAGTCATTTTTTTCTTACTTTATTTAACCACCGGGAAAAAATTTAAGGACTTTATCTATTACATATTTATTGGCGGTTTATTTTTTGACTACTTATATCCGAGCTATTTTGGCGTAGGTTTTTTTATATTTTATGTAATGTTTATATTTAAAAGTTTTTACGATAAATTTTTTACCAGCGAAAAAAGTCACAGCTACTTCCCTTTTATAATCATATCAATTTTATTTTATAAATCTATACTTGTATTTTTCGTTATGAAGGCTCAAGATATGGAAATAATTAAATTGTTAATTTCGGCAGCCGTAGATTTATCTATATATTACTTGGTAAACTTTTATTTAGTGAGGCAAGAAGTTGTTATTTAGAAAGCTTGAAGACAAGATTAACTTAATTTACAACAAAAAGTCTGTAGTTTTTTTTGCGTTTTTACTTATCGGCTTTTTCATTATCTTTCTTAGACTACTTTATCTGCAAGTTATTAACTATGACAAATATAAAAAAATAGCAGACAACAACAGAATAAGAGTTGTCAGAGTAAAAGCAGATCGCGGATTTATTTATGATAGAAATGATAATATTATTGTAAAAAATAAACCAAGCTATAACCTTTATCTCGTAAGAGAAGATATTGAAGATAAAAATAATTTATTAAATTTAATAAACCAAAAGATACCTATCGATAGAGAATTAATAGAAAAAAGATTAAAAAAAGCATACTACTATCAAGAAGTTCTTGCATATAGAGGGTTAACTTTTGAAGAGTTGTCATATTTCAGTGAAAATATTGAAGACTTACAGGGGGTAAGTATAAAACTTGACCCGGTAAGAGACTATCTGGATAGCACTTCAATGAGCCATATAATCGGATATCTTGGGGAAACTACAGAGCAGGATTTAAAAACAAAGCCAAATTACTTCGGCGGGGACTTAATTGGCAAAACCGGTGTTGAATATTTTTATGAAGATATACTAAAGGGGAAAGACGGGAAAAAGTTTATTGAAGTAGACAGCTTGGGTCAAACTATAAATACCATAGAATTTCAGCCCCCGATTAACGGAAAATCTCTTAAGCTTTCAGTAGACTACAGGCTTCAAAAGTTTGCTCAAAAGCTTTTTGGGAATAAGCGCGGGTCTATAGTCGTTGAAGATGTTCAAACCGGTGAATTAATACTATTATTTTCTTCCCCCACATACGACCTTAATGATTTTGTACCATATATCACACAAGAAAACTGGGACAAACTTATAAAGGATAACAAAAAACCGCTACTTAACAGGGCTATTGAAAGCCATTACCCGCCGGGCTCTATCTTTAAAATACTAATGGCACTTATAGGGCTAAAGGAAAAAGTCATTACCCCAAATACGGAATTTTTTTGTAATGGTAAACTTGAGTTTGGTAACTATGAATACAAATGCTGGAAAACTGCAGGGCACGGAGATGTGGATTTAAAAAAGGCAATAGCTGAATCATGCGACGTATACTTTTATAATTTGGGGCTACAGTTGGGAATAGATAAAATTTCAGAATATGCAAAGAGATTTAAATTGGGTGAATACACAAATGTAGATATACCTAATGAAAAAAGTGGGATATTCCCTAATAGAGATTGGAAAAAAAATGCTTTTAACCAAATATGGTTTCCAGGAGAAACAATTATAACTTCAATTGGTCAGGGGTATATCAGTGTAACCCCTATTCAATTGGTCAATATGTTTGCGGGAATTTTCAACGGAGGAAAAATACTAAAACCTCATATTGTAAAGTCAATAATAGATGATAACGGAGAAACTTTAACCAAAACAGAAATCTACGACACTATTACAATTCCGGAAAAGATAAAAAAATCCATTCTCGAAGGGATGACGGAGGCGGTCTATGGCAGACACGGCACATCTTACAGGGCAAGGGTAGAATCAATATCCGTTGCAGGAAAAACAGGGACAGCACAAGTAGTCAGCCTTAAAAAAACCGAAAAATATGACGATGATAAAATTCCTGAAAAATATAGAGACCATTCTTGGTTTGCAGCGGTCTTCCCCGCACAACAACCTCAATACGCTCTCATTGCAATGGTTGAGCACGGAGGCTCGGGCAGCCAGAGTGCCGCAGCTCTTGCCGGTGCAATAATAAATAAAATGGTGGACTTAAATTATGTTTCAGATTGATAAAAGACAGCTTAAAAACTTTGACGTCATATTGGTATTAATAATTTTTTTAATTAATATATGTGGTATTTTAGCAATTTACAGCGCTTCGTATGATATGGCTGATGGGACATTTGATGCATATTACAAAAAACAGATACTATGGTTTATCATAGGGATATTGACCTTTTTATTCTTTTCTGCAGTTAGCTATAAGAGATGGATAGAATACGCATATGTTTTATATGCATTGGGTATCATTCTTCTGATTCTCGTCTTAATAATAGGACATGTAGGTATGGGTGCCCAAAGATGGATAAATATCGGCGGTTTTAGACTACAACCTTCCGAAACATTTAAAATAATATTTGTCATTATTTTAGCTTACAACTTTCGGGATTTATCCGAAAATAATCTGACACTTATTGATATCATAAAAAAGTCTTTAATTTTGTTCCCCCCTTTTCTACTTATTTTCTTACAACCAGACCTTGGCACAGCTGTAATATTTTTGGCCGTATGGGGTATGGTTTTACTATACAGAGGGGTTACAAAATGGACTTTTCTTATCAGTCTTTTCACATTTGTTTTAAGTATGCCGGTATTATGGTTTAACCTAAAAGAATACCAGAAAAACAGAGTACTCACTTTTTTAAATCCTGAAAGAGACCCTTTTGGAAGTGGCTACCATGTAATACAGTCTAAAGTCGCTATAGGCTCAGGAGGGATTTTTGGAAAAGGGTTTCTTCAAGGTACGCAAACTCACTTAAAATTTTTACCTGAAAGACATACGGATTTTATATTTTCACTTATTAACGAAGAATTTGGACTAATTGGTGGCAGTATAATACTATTATTATTTATCCTGCTAATATACAGAATTATTCAAAATGCCACTGAAACAAGTGAGCCAACGGCAAAAATACTTTGTATTGCTGTTGCTTCCGTTACATTCTTTCAAGTTTTTGTTAATTCAGCAATGACTGTATCATTAATGCCCGTGGTTGGAATACCTATGCCTTTCATAAGCTACGGGGGTTCATCAATGTTAACATTTATGGCAATGATGGGTCTTGTTAATTCCGCAAAAATGAGAAAATTTAATTCCCCTTCGGAATATTAAAAAATAATTAAGGACTATATATGGAATATTTAAAACTATTAAATGTCAACAAACCTCTGAGATATATTAACAATGAGTTTAACTCATACCATAAAAACGACCCCGATGCACTTAAGTTTTGCCTTATTTTCCCTGATGTTTATGAAGTAGGTATGTCTCACTTGGGCATAAAAATACTATATGAACGCCTTAATCAGGAAAAAAATATTATTTGCGAAAGATTCTTTATGCCTTGGGTTGATGCTCTTGATGAGTTTGGTAAAGAAATGTTTGTATCCCTTGAAAGCCAAACTCCTTTATCAAAATTTGACATAATAGGGTTTTCTTTACAGTATGAGCTTTCCTATACAAATGTGCTAAAAATATTATCTGAAAGTAATATACCTCTATTATCGGAGGATAGAAGTGAAAATTCTCCAATAGTCTTTGCAGGAGGACCTTGTGTGGTAAACCCTGCACCAATCGAAGAATTTATAGATGTATTTTTCATAGGTGAAATGGAAGAGGAACTGATAAAAGTTTTAAATGATATTAACGATAAAAAACTGACAAGAAGTGAAAAACTTGAGAAGATTAATAGATACGATTTTACTTACACACCGGCTCTCCAAAAAGACAAAGTGGTCAAAAAAAATATATATAAAAATTTTCATAATGATTATACGGTAATAAAACCTGTTGTCCCCCTCATGCCAATTGTTCAGGACAGAGTAACAATTGAAATTTCAAGAGGTTGCACAAGAGGTTGCAGATTTTGTCAAGCGGGTATGATTTATAGGCCTTCAAGGGAAAGAAGTGTTTCTGATATTATAGAAAATGCCATTGAACAAATTAAGAATACAGGCTACTTAGAAGTCTCCCTTTTGTCACTTTCCGCTGCTGACTACTCATGTCTTGAAGAACTTCTGATAAAACTTTCAGAAGCACTTTCAGATAATAAAGTTTCTCTAAGTCTTCCATCCATAAGAGCAGACAGGGTAAAAGATTATATTTTTCAAGAATTAAAAAAGGTAAGAAAGTCTGGATTCACAATTGCACCTGAAGCAGGAAGCCAAAGGATGCGAAATATAATTAATAAAAATTTGACAGAAGAAGAGATTATTGATGCGGTGGTTTGTGCTTCCAATAATGGTTTTAACGGTGCAAAGCTATACTTTATGATTGGCTTGCCATTTGAAACCGACGAAGATGTTTTGGAGATAGCAAACTTGGCCTTAAAAATAAAAAGAAAAGTAAGAAAAAGCTTTAACGTTACCGTATCCGTCTCTAACTTTGTTCCAAAACCTTTTACCCCGTTTCAGTGGTTTCCCCAAAATGGTATAGATGAAATTAAAAGGAAACAGCGAATCATAAGCGAAGCCTTGCACAATTCTAAAATCAGATACAAATTTCACGACCCTTATCAAAGTATACTTGAAGGAGCAATATCCCGCGGTGACAGGAGGATGGGTAGGGTATTAAAAAATGCTTTAAATATCGGAAATATTTATGACGGTTGGTCAGAACATTTTAATTTTGACAATTGGCTCAAAAGTTTTGAACAGGCTGGCTTAACTTTTGAAGAAACTGCAATGAAGTCATTTGATAAAGCTGATACTTTGCCATGGGATAATATTGATACCGGCGTTTCAAAAGAATTTTTATGGCAAGAATACGAAAAATCAAAATACGAAAAAACTACTGACGATTGCCGTGAAACAGACTGTAAAGGTTGCGGTATTTGCGACTTTAAAGAAATCAAAAACATCGATGCTATAAAATCATCCTTTAAACAAAAAGACAACTTAACAGGAGAAAAAGTATTTGAAAAGATTGCTTTTGTGTTCACTAAGAAAGATATCAGCTCACTATTTTCCGCAATAGACTTAAACAGAATCCTTTCCCAATCATTCAATATTGCCGGGATAGAGCTTGCCTACTCAAAGGGTTTTAACCCCCAACCAAAGCTTAGCTACCTTTACCCTCTTCCCGTTGGAGTTGAAGGTGAAAATGAAATTTTACTTACTAAAATCAATACTGATAATTTAAACGAAAAGTTGCAAAAACTTAATGATATATTACCAAAGGGATTATATTTCAAAACATACTATAATGCAGACTCTATCAATCTTTCTGCCGACTTTATTGCGGAATATGAATTCGACAAATTGTCTTTTGATATAATCAAATCATATATAGATAAAAACCAGGCTTTTTATCAGAAAAAAGGTAAAAATGGAAATATGAAAGATATTAAACTGATTGATTACCTTTTTGAAATTGGCGAAAATTATTTAAAATTGAAGGTTTCCAACCTCGGGACGTTTAATTTTGTTGAATTTTTTAAATATTTAAACTATAATATTTCTAAAATTAAAATAACGCGCAAAAGTTTAACCCCTTTTGAAGAATTACTATAACTAATAGAGGAGAAGATTATGTTTACTGAAAGGGCAATTGAGGCACTGAAAAAAGAAGGTTTTAAGATTACGAAGCCGAGAAAATGGATTGTTGAGTTTCTTGATAACAATACTTCACACCCGTCAGCAGTTGAGATTTACGAACAGCTCAGGTCAAAAGATAAAAGCTTCTCATTTGCTACAGTTTACAATACTCTTGACGTTTTGGTAAAATCAGGGGTTGTAAGGCAGATTTCTACAGACCCTAAATGCAGTAGATTTGATCCAGATTTGACAAATCATGGCCATTTTTACTGCAAAAAATGTGGCAGTGTTCATGATATATTTGATATAAATATAGGCTTTTCGGGATTATTAGGTGAAGTAGAAGAATATCAGCTAAACCTTTTTGGCACATGTGAAAAATGTAAAAAAGGGGGTAATTGATGGCAGTATTTGCATGCTCAAAGTGCGGATATGAAAAAGAAGGTAGATGTAAACCAAAAAAGTGTCCTCAATGCGGAGAATCAGGGACTTTTGACAAAAAACAATAATTTAAACCTTTTCTTTGAGAAAATTTATCAAAAATACAGTGCTGAGAGCTATCTCAGCACTGACCCGATCATATTTCCCAAAACATATAGAGGTAACACAGAATATATAGCTTTTGTCTCCTCATTGTTTGCCTATGGGCAGGTAAAGTTAATTCAAAATTTTTTAAAAAATTTCTTTGAAGCATATGGCACAGAGTGCAAATCAAACCTCCTACCTAAAAAAAATATCTATTACAGATTTCAAACAGAAGAAGATATTTATCTCTTAGTAAAATTTCTAAATAAGATATACAAGGATTACGGTAGTATCGAAGGATGTTTTTACAGTCTATCCGATAACATTGAAGAGAGTCTCAACAATTTTATTTTACTCGCTAAAGACTTTGGTAAAGAAAACAATGCCGGAACAGGATATTTTTTTCTATTTCCGACGTATGGAAGGTCAGCTTTAAAAAGGATGAGGATGTTTCTCAGATGGATGATAAGGGATACCGATATAGATTTCGGATTATGGAAAAAATATAACAAATCAGAATTATTATATCCCCTTGACACGCACATTCTAAAATGTTCAAAAAAATTGCAAATAATTAGCTCCGAATCCGGTACACATAAAAACAGTTTGGCGATAACATCGTTTTTTAAAAAAATTGCACCAAATGACCCTCTAAAGTTTGACTTCCCTATCACAAGATTAGGCATAGTCAATAAATGTATCTCTTCGGATTCAAGTAAGTGCTTAAACTGCGAATTTGTTAACTTATGTCCATTTGCCCAAAGATAATCACATCTGCATAGCAATCTCTTTTAATAAGTCCCTCAAAACAGCACCGTCAGCACCCTTAGGCAATATTCTGACAAATTTAATATGTTGAGGTAAAACAGGCTCACCCAACTCCTCAATAATAACTTCGTTTATTTCATCAATAATCAGACTATAGTTACTTTCATCTACATTTTTGTTCAAAACACAAAATGCTATCAGTGAATCACCCTTCTTTTCATCGTTTAATATGATAATCGCAGATTCTTTTATTAATTTATGTTTATTTATTGTCTCTTCTATCTGTTGAAGATTTATTCTCTTGCCTGCAACATGAACAATATCATCAACCCTTCCAGATAAATAAAAATGACTTTCTTCGTCAAAACATCCTGCATCCCCTACCCTAAAAACATATTTTTCCTCAAAATACTTCCAAAATGTCTTGTAAAACAACTCTTCACCATGACATAATTTTGTACACATGGACATTAAAGGTTTTTCAATGGATACCAAACCTTTCTCATGTTGGTATTTAATTTTTGTTTTAGTTATACTGTCATAGATTGCAAGGTCTACCCCGGGGATGGGCTGTCCTACCGAATCTTTCTTAACCTTTGAAAAACCCGGCAATTGTGCCGCAACCGCTGAGCCAAGCTCTGTCACAGAATAAATATTTAAAACTGGAAGTTTATCTTTGCCAAGTTTTCTGTAAAGCCAATGAAGTACATCTTCTTCTATAGGCTCTCCACCAAGAAAAAAAAGTTCAAGACTATCGACCCGCTCAAAAATCCTTTTTTTCATATCTGCATTCATAAGTGCTTTAATAATCCTCGGGGACATATAGCACTTGTTGATATTGTATCTCTCTACAATACCATAAAAACGTCTGGCATTTTGCATCTGTATGGAGTCTTCAAACATCACCGAAGTGGCACCTGCCATTAACGGCCCGTAAATTTTATAGTTATGACTATTCATCCATGCAACATCAGTAGTATTCCAAATAGTATCCCCATCTTTAGGATCAAATATCAGCTTAAATGTAAAGTGTGCCCAGCCCAAAAATCCGGCAGCACTGTAAATTAGACCTTTTGGTTCTGGAAAGTGAGTGGTAGTAATCATAATAAACAGAGGGTCATCATGATTTAATATAGTCGACTCCAAATTAACTGCTTCCTTAAAGTCCGTATCACTAAGCAGGTCGTGGTACCAAATATCTCTTAATGGCTTCATATGTACCTTTTTTGGAATTCGTTCCACCACAACCACATGTTTTGGTTGATGCTCAGCTATTTTTAATGCTGCATCGACCTTAGTTTTGATATCAAGTTCATTGCCTGTAAGACTATAATTGGCTGTTACTATCAGGCTCGGCCTACAATCATCTACCCTTTCAGCAAGTGCATCTGCAGAATAACTAAAATGAAAAAAAGCATGTATAGCTCCTATTCTGACACAAGCAAGCATGACAATAATTGCCTCAGGTATATTTGGTATGTAAAGTAACACCTTATCCCCTTTTTTTACCCCAAGCTTTTTAAATGCATATGCAAGTTTTGATGCTTCAAATGCGAGAGATTGATAAGTGTATATTTTCTCGGTATAGTCAGACCCTCTCCAGATAACTGCGGCTTTATTTTTATTTTTTGAATTTAGATGCTTTTCGATAATATTATAGAAAGGGTCAATCTTCCCCCCTTTGAAAAACTGATATCTTGGAGCTTTTGTATATTCAAACACCTCACTATAAGGTTCAATCCATTCTAAAAAATTCTTACCAACATAGTCAGCGACTTCCATGTAAGGCTTTTCCATTAATTCTTGAATCTCTTCCGGTTGTAAGAAATCTCTTTTATAGTTTTTGTTTGCCTTAGTTATGCTTTCATAAATCATACCGCATACCTCTTTTGAAATTATCAGATGCAACATAATGTATTAATCATTCATATTTATAATAGCACATAGGCTAAAAAAACAACAGAAAAATTTTCATAATTAAAATTAATCAAAATTATAATAAAAAAATGTTATACTTTTTATTTTTTTATTTAGCTATTTATATAACAATGTATTGAAAAAATACTAAAAAAAATACTATTATAACAATATTTTACTTACTTTAGTATACTGTATACAGTACACTGTATACTTTATGTTTACTAAACTACAATTTTATTAAAATTTAATTATTGACAGCAATAAAACATTATTATATTAATAAAACAACTCAGGGGGTTTAAAATATAATTTTTCACCTTGGAAGCAAAAAGTAAGGAGGTGATAAAACAAATAGGTCGGCAGGTGCTTTAAGGTAACTTGTTTGTTTTTTTAATAATTTTTAGAGAGGTGTTTTTATGGTCGATAAGGAAAGGCTCGAAGCCTACTGGAAAAAAAACTTAGGTCTAATTCGAAACATTTTAATCATCTGGTTTATATTTGGATATGTTTTAACTATCCTTTTTGTTGAACCGCTGAACAATATTAAGTTAGGCGGTACCCCTCTTGGATTTTGGTTTGCTCATCAAGGCTCAATTTATGTTTTCGTAGCACTGATTTTTATCTACGCAAAACTTATTGGAAAAATTGACAAAGAATTCGACGTAGAAGAAGATTAAGGAGGGGACAATATGAGTTTACAACTTACAACGTATATAATTGTCGGTTTAACATTTGCACTTTACATCGGTATTGCTATCTGGTCAAGAGCAGGCAGCACTAAAGAGTTTTATGTAGCAGGCGGTGGAGTTCACCCAATACTTAACGGTATGGCAACCGGTGCAGACTGGATGTCAGCAGCCTCTTTCATATCTATGGCAGGTCTTATCGCTTTCATGGGGTACGGCGGTGCAGTATTCTTGCTTGGTTGGACAGGCGGTTACGTTTTACTTGCTCTTTTACTCGCTCCTTATTTAAGAAAGTTTGGTAAATATACCGTGCCTGAATTTTTTAAGACAAGATATTATTCTGACGGCGCGGCAATAGTTGCTGTTATATGCCTTCTTATCGCTTCAACCACTTACATTATTGGTCAGATGACCGGTGTTGGCGTTGCATTTTCAAGATTCTTGGGAGTTTCCAACAATCTTGGTGTTTTAATCGGTATGGCTATAGTTTTCGTATATGCTGTTTTTGGCGGAATGAAAGGTATTACTTATACTCAGGTTGCTCAGTATTGTGTTTTAATATTAGCTTACACTATTCCGGCAATTTTCATATCTTTACATTTGACAGGTAACCCTATTCCTCAATTTGGTCTTAGCTCAGGCTTTCAAGGTTCTGACATGTATCTCCTTGAAAAACTTGACCACATTGTAAAAGATCTTGGTTTTGCTTCATATATCGCAACTCCGAGATTAAGCAAGCTTAATATGTTTGTTTACACATTATCACTAATGATAGGTACAGCAGGCCTTCCTCACGTTATTATCAGATTCTTTACAGTGCCAAAGGTTAAAGATGCAAGAAGCTCAGCAGGTTGGGCACTTGTTTTCATAGCAATCCTTTACACTACTGCGCCTTCAGTTGCTGCAATGGCAAGATTAAACCTTCACGCGACTGTTAACAAGGCTGTGCTCAAGGGCGGTGACGTATTTGCTCCTGAAGCAAGTATAAAGTTTGAAGAAAGACCAAAATGGATGCAGCGTTGGGAAGTTACAGGGCTATTAAAGTTTAGCGATAAAAACGGGGATGGCCGTATTCAATATTATAATGACAAGTCTAAAAATCAAGAGTTCTTAGCCAAAGCAGAAGCGGCAGGTTGGAAAGGGAATGAACTTTACGTCAATAACGATATTATGGTTCTTGCAAACCCTGAAATTGCAAAACTTCCTAACTGGGTAATCGGCCTTGTTGCAGCAGGTGGTCTTGCCGCTGCTCTTTCAACAGCTGCAGGTCTGTTGCTTGCAATATCATCAGCAATTTCACATGACCTTTTGAAAAACATGTTTATGAAAGACTTATCCGAAAAAGGTGAACTTATGGCCGGTAGGATTGCAATGGTTTGTGCTATTGTAGTTGCAGGTTACCTTGGGATGAATCCACCTGATTTTGCTGCAGGTACTGTTGCTATCGCATTTGGTCTTGCTGCAAGCTCAATCTTCCCTGCTCTTATGATGGGAATTTTCAGCAAAACTATGAACAGGCAAGGTGCCATTGCTGGTATGATAGCTGGGATTGGTATCACAATGCTCTACGTTTTTGCACATAAAGGTATCTTCTTTATCAAAGGCACAGAGTTCTTAGGACTTTTTGGAGGCAAACAAAACTTTTTCTTCGGAATAGAGCCAAATGCTTTTGGAACAATCGGAGCAATCGTAAACTTTATAGTAGCTTTTGCAGTTAAAAATATGACTGCACCTGTTCCACATGACATAGCTGAAATGGTAGAGAGTGTTCGCTATCCTAAAGGTGCCGGTGCTGCAGTTGCAGATCACTAAAATATTTACTAAGATATTTTAGGCCTCCTATCGGAGGCCTTTTTTTTATATTTAAATAGTTATTTTGGTTTGATTTTAAAATATCTTTGTTATAATAATACATATGAGGTGATTATGGACAACTTAATTATCGATACAAACATTGCAGTTACTTGGATTTTATTTATTGCTCTTTTCCCTTTGGCTTTTATTTGGCTTAAAAATGCATATACCGTCTTAATTAGAAAGGATTATTCAAATGTTGCACTTAAACGGGGCGAACCCCCAAAAAATCCAAAAAAGTGGGCGCCTTTTGTTGGACTTTTAAATTTATGTGCAGGTATTGCCATAGTATGGGCAATTGCAGGTGTTTTATTTTTTGCCTACCCTTATCAGCAATGGACAGGCATTGCAGGAGTCACAATTTGGTTTAAAATATTTGGGGAATATATTATAAAAACACAGGCACATCCTTTTTTTAAAACAAAAAAAAATTAGGTTAAACCCATGAGAGCCGTACTTAATTACCTTAGGTCTGTCGAACCTTTTAATGTAATATCTGAAGAGAATTATAAATTACTTGATGATAAATGTTTAATACAATCTTACGAAGAAAACACATTGATTTTTTCTCAAAAAGATGCACCTACGGGGTATTTGTATTTTATAAATAACGGACTTGTTGAAATTATATCTGAAACGGACGAAGGGGTTGAAATAACCGTTGACTATAGAAGAAACGGTGATTTTTTTGGCTGGACACCTATATTTACGGATGGCGGTTATTCTGCTGGTGCCAGAGCGGCAGAAAAAACAGAATGCCTTTTAATACCAAAAGATTTAATACTCGAATTAGCAAGAACATATCCTGAAATTACACGTTTTTTCAGTAAAGCTGTTTTTTCCAAAATCAGAAAGCTGTATCAAGATGTAGTCAAATCACAATCATCTGACCCTATATTACAAATTGAAGCATACCCTTTCCAGAAGCAGGTAAGGGAAATCATGTCGTCTCCTGCCGAGACTTGCTCGGAAAACATTTCTGTGGGAGAAGTTGCCAAAATACTCACCATAAAAGGGATTGGCTCGGTTTTGGTCTGTGATGAAGATCAAAATCTAAAGGGAATTATTACTGAAAGAGATCTTGTCACTAAGGTATTGGCAAGAGATATTGGGCAATGTTTGAGAGATTTAAAAGCTAAAGATATCATGACACCAAATCCCTTTTCTGTAACACCTGACACTTACATGTATGAGGCAGCTACCTTTATGCTAAGTCATAACATAAGACACCTGCCAGTATTAGATAACAACACCATTGCCGGTATCGTAACCATTAGAGATTTAATGCGGTTTAGAAGTCAAAAAACAGTGCTTTTAATAGGCAAAACCAAAGAAGCCGCATCAATTGATGAACTAAAGTCAATTAAGGCAGAGATAGCTACAGTTGCCAAAGTGCTATTAATGGAAAATAGGTCACATGTGGAAACAATGGAAATTATTTCGTACATTCACCACAATATCATACGCAGATGCTTTGAGATTGTTTTAAATGAAGCAATAAACAGCGGGTGCAAACTACCTGACATCAAATATTCTTTTATAATTATGGGCAGCGGAGGAAGACGAGAAATGCTTCTCGGCCCTGATCAGGATAACGGAATTATATTTGAAGATTATCCTGATGAACTTGAAGCAGAAGTCAGTAATTTTTTTGTTCCGTTTACTGAAAAATTAGTTCAAGCTCTTGACACAGTAGGCTACACGCTTTGCAACGGAAAGGTAATGGCCAACAATCCAATTTGGAGAGGCAAAATATCCGATTGGAAAAAGCGTGTCAGCAAATGGATAACTGTTCCTGAGCCTCAAAGAGTAAGGTTTTCTACAATATTCTTTGATCTTTATTCTCTAATAGGCGATTCCAAACTGTGTAGTGAGCTGAGAGAGCATATTTTTACCGAAATAAAAAAGAATTTAATTTTTCTTTATCAAATGATGGAGTTAGATTACAAACACAAAGTCCCTCTTGGTCTTTTAAACAGATTTATAACATCAAGTGAGGAAGAACATAAGGGAGAACTTTCCGTTAAAGAAAATGGCAGTATATTTATAGTAGACTGCATTAGAATGTATTGCCTTGAACATGGGATACCATCTCAAAATACAATGGAAAGGCTTGACAAACTACACGCAATGAATATTTTCAACTCAACTACTGTAGACCATATCAAGGCAGCTTTTGAATTTTTTACTTACATAAGATTAAAAAATGAGCTAAGGCTTATTGGTGAAAATAAAAAGCCAAGCCACTATCTTGACCCATATAGTCTTCCGAAGGATGAGCAGGAGGCATTAAAAGAGGCATTTAAGGTAGCGGACAAACTTCAAGACAGCACAAGGAGACACTTTGCAAGAATTGTAGGACTATAAACTCAATTTTACCATAACTAATACTTTACAATTTTGAAATATTGTTATATTTAAAACACAAAATAAATATTATTTATTGAAGGGAGAATAAAAATGAAAGTAAAAGAGATTATGACAAAGAATGTTATCTCAATCAGAGACACACTACCAATTAAAGATGCCGTTATTATTCTAAGGAGAAATAAAATATCAGGAGCTCCTGTATTAGATGAAAGCGGTAAAGTTGTAGGTGTTTTTAGCGAATCAAACATTTTGGACAAGCTTCCGGATATTTTAGAAGAAGCTGATAAAATACCGATGGTAGATGTTCAGGAGTTAACCTCACCTCCTGTCTCCACAGTAATGGGTAAGCCACCCATTGTTGTCAGAAGTGATGAGGATATAAGAAATGTTGCAAAAATATTTTTGGAAAAATATATCCACCGCGTGCCTGTTGTTGATGACGATAAACTTGTGGGGATAATTTCCCTTGGTGACGTTTTAAAGGCTTTTAGTGAGGTAAAGTTATGTTAAACCTTTATGAATCCCTTAACAATTTTTTAAGACTTCAAACCATACCTGTCGGAGTAAACTTACTTAAAGATATGCCCAATGTAAAGGTAAGATTAAAAGATAGAAAAATAACCGTATGCCAACAAATAGCATATTCAAGATATTACGGGTGGTCAACCCTGATAACCAAAGATGATAGTTTTTGTGTCCTTGGGGCATCATGCACAGGCTTGATAAAACCTCCCAAAAGGGTGCTAAATGGGGAGGTAAATTGCAACATCTATCAAAAAGATATCGTTTCAGCAAAAAAAATGCAGGAAAATATGCCTCGTGTGTCTGAAGAGATAAAGTCGGTATTAACCTACCCCCTCAACAGGCCAATTGATGGTATTTCACCTGATGTAGTAGTTTTTTACTGCAACACCGCTCAAGCAATGAGAATGGTACAGGCATTTTTATATGAAAAAGGGGGGGAATTTAATTTTAATTCTTCAGGGGACGCAGGGGTATGTTCAAGGGCAGTTGCCGAAAGTTACATCAAAAGAAAACCTGTAATAGAAATCCCTTGCCTTGGTGATAGAAGATTTGCAATGGCACAAGACTTCGAGCTTGCCATTGGATTCCCATACAGCATGAAAGATGAAATCATAAAAGGGCTTGAAAGCACTCACAAAGCCGGAATAAGATACCCTATTCCGTTTCAAATACCTGACCTGTGTGATTTGCCCAAAACTTACACTACACTGCCGGAAGATTTAGATTAATTCACTACGCCTGAGTTTATTTGAATAGATATGTGCAATCCTTGTAGGCTCAGGTAATTTGTATTTGCCAACGTATTTCATAATAACTGTCAAAGATGAATTTATATCAATCAAATTACCTGGTGATACAAAAACAGGCCTGCACCCCTCTTTTATCCTAAGTACAGCCCCCACCTCTTTACCTTTATAATATAATATTGAATATGCCCCTTTTTTATCCGGTGGGACGTCATATTCACCAACAAGTCTGTTTTTTGCACACCCGATTGTAGGAATTTTCAATACAATACCTAAGTGACTTGCAAGCCCAAGCCCTCTCGGATGAGCAACCCCTTGAGCATCACAAATAATAATATCAGGCACATTTACTAATTTTTTAAAGGTATTCATAATCAAAGGCAATTCTCTAAACGAAAGTAACCCTGGGATATAAGGTAATTTAACACCCATTTTATGAAACTTTGCCTCAACAATATTAAACATTTTATCCAAAACAACTATCGAACAAAAACCTATATTAGAATATCTATCAAACGAAACATCAACCCCAGCAACAAGTTTGACATCATTTTCATATGGACAAATAACGAGTTTTTCTGCTAATCTTTTCTGTAGCTTAATTAAGTGTTCATACATACAAGCTTTATATGTTAAAACCAAAAAAATTGTAAGGATTTTATATGAAAATAGGTTTGGCTTTAGGTAGCGGTGCTGCGAGAGGGCTTGCCCATGTAGGAATATTAAAGGCATTTGAAGAAGAAGGTGTCAAACCTTACGCTATAACTGGGAGCAGTATGGGTGCTCTAATTGGTGGTATTTACGCATCCGGATATCCAATAGAAAAGATAGAGGAGTTTATATTAAATCTTGATTTTGGGGTTTTTAAAAATATTGTAGATTTTAAATTGTCAAAAGCCGGCATCGTAGATGGCAAAAAAATAGAAGATTTTTTGGAATCTGTAATTAACGAGAGGGAGATAAATAATCTCAAAATAAAATATGCGTGTGTCGCAACAGACTCGCTAACCGGCCTTGAAGTCATCTTTAATAAAGGAGATTTAATTAAAGCTATCAGAGCAAGTATCTCATTCCCGGGGGTCTTTATCCCTGTCTACTATGACGGGATGTTTTTAATAGATGGTGGGGTCAAAAATCCTGTTCCAGCTGACATTTTACCTGAGGAATGCGACGTAAAAATTGCTGTGGACGTAGGCCCATTTGTTGTAAAAGACAAGCTCATAAAAAAATATTTTAAAAATCATCAAACCAAGACAAAGAAAAATATAAATGAGTCGTTTAATACCTTAATCAAACAGATATTTAACTTTAATAACGATGAGGAAATAAAATACCCTTCAATGTTAGAAACTTTAGTTCAAACAATTGCCATAATGCAAGAAAGTATTTATGAACACAAAATTAAATTTCAAAAAAATGTAATAGAAGTCAAACCTGACCTTGATGATTACAAACTAACTGATTTTACTAAGGCTAAAGAGATTCTTGAAATAGGATATAAAGAAGGTAAGAAAATTTTAAGGGAGGTAAATCTTGGACAATAAAAAGATTGCATATGCGGGGATAACAACCGCACTAATGATTGTAAGCACTTTCATCAAAATCCCGTTTCAGCCGGTGCCAATAACTTTGCAGCCATTTATAGTATTATTGATACCCATGATTTTTGGAGTAAAAATATCATTTATTGGAATATTTTTGTATCTTCTTTTAGGCTTGCTTGGGCTGCCCGTTTTTGCTAATGGCGGCGGATTGTCATACTTTCTGCAGCCGACATTTGGTTATTTGATTGGTTTTTTGTTTGCAGCAATACCTATCGGATTTTTATCACAAAAGATTGAAGGTTTTAAGGGGAAATTTATCGGCGGTCTTATCGGTCTTATTTTGATATACTCTCTTGGAGTATTGTATTTGTATTACAATATAAATTTTATTCAAAACAAAGCTTTTGCACTATCGACTGCTTTGAAAGTCGGATTCCTTTTGCCCATTGGATTTGATTTTATTAAGCTGATAATTGCTTGTATAATAAGCAACAAAATTAACTTTAACAAATAAAAAGGGAGTGCAGTTTTCTGCACTCCCTATAAACCCTCTATTTACACAATTTATCTCTATTTGCCTTTTTAAATTCTGCATCAACAACAGCGATTGCAGCCAGATTCACTATTTCATCCGAATCACTTCCTCTCTGAAGCACATGAACAGAATGACAAAAACCCTGCAAAATAGGTCCAATAGCTGTACCGTTTCCTAACCTGTAAAGCAACTTGTATGCAATGTTACCAGCTTCAAGATTTGGGAACACCAATACATTAGCATCACCCTTTATGGCAGAAAATGGGAATGCTTCTTCAGCTATAGGCGGATATGTTGCGGTATCAGCTTGCATATCACCATCTATTACAAGTGAAGGGTCTTTCTCTTTAACAAGATTCATCGCTTCAGCCACCTTAACAGTCCTTGGTATCTTAACACTGCCAAAGTTAGTAAATGAAAGCATAGCAATTTTAGGCTCAATATCAAACTTTTTGCAAGTCTCAGCTGACTGAATAGCTATTTGTGAAAGTGCCTCAGCATCTGGCTCAATATTAACTGTAGTATCAGCACAAAGAACAAGTCTGTCTTTAAATACCATAAAATATGCACCGGAAGGAACTTTATACCCTTTTTTGAGAGGAACAGTTTCAAGGAGAGGTTTGATAGAATCACCATAGCTTCTTGAATAACCTGTTATTAAACAGTCTGCATCACCATTAAGAACCATCATAGAGCCAAAATAATTGAAAATTTTAACAAGTCTTCTTTCTGCCTCAATATATGTCATACCTTTTCTCTGTCTTAATTTAAACAAGTAGTCGGCATATTGAGACAACTTATTGGATTTCTCCGGATTGATTATCTCAATCCCTTCAAGACTAAGATTATGTCTTTCAGCCTTCATTTTTATTATTTCTTCATTACCAAGAAGTATCGGAGTACCAATGCCCTCTTCAACAATTTTGTGTGCTGCAATAAGGACCTTATCATATTCCCCTTCAGGCATAACAATCCTCTTGGGAGTTTCTTTTGCTCTATTAATAATTTGTCTTGTAAATTCTTTGGCAACAGAAAGTCTTGATTCAAGATAAGATTTATATGCATCCCAATCTGTTATGGTAATCCTTGCTACACCAGAATCAATAGCAGCTTTGGCAACAGCAGGTGCTACCCTTGTGAGCGCTCTTGGGTCAAAAGGTTTTGGAATAATATAGTCTTTTCCAAACTCTATTTTTTTCAAACCATAAGCTTTACAAACTGACTCTGGCACCTCTTCTTTCGCCAATTCAGCCAAAGCTTTTACCGCAGCAATTTTCATCTCTTCATTAATCTTTTTAGCCCTTACATCAAGAGCACCTCTAAATATGAAAGGGAATCCCAAAACATTATTAACCTGATTTGGATAATCAGAACGGCCTGTACCCATTATTGCATCCCCTCTTACCTCAGCTACCTCTTCAGGGGTAATTTCAGGGTCAGGGTTAGCCATAGCCAAAATAATCGGGTTTCTCGACATAGACTGAACCATCTTCTTGGTAACAGCACCCTTTACGGAAAGCCCTAAAAATACGTCTGCACCATCCATAGCATCTTCAAGCGTCCTAAGATCAGTTTCAATGGCAAAGAGCTCTTTATACTTATTCATCCCTTCAGTTCTGCCCTTATAAACGACACCTTTGGTATCGCACAAAATAAGGTTCTCTTTTTTAACTCCCAAAGAAACAATAAGCTTTGCAATTGCTATTCCTGCAGCACCAGCACCATTAATAACTACCCTTATCTTATCAATTTTTTTATTAACCAAATCCAAAGCATTCAACAATGCAGCTGCACAAATAATCGCGGTGCCATGCTGGTCGTCATGAAAAACAGGGATATTTAACTTATCTACCAATGTTTCCTCAATATAAAAGCAATCGGGAGCTTTAATATCTTCTAAGTTTATTCCGCCAAAAGTGGGCTCTAAAAGCTCGCAAGCTTTTATAATATCATCAGGATTTTGAGAATTAAGCTCTATATCAAACACATCCACATCAGCAAATCTTTTGAAAAGAACCCCTTTCCCCTCCATTACCGGCTTGCCTGCCAAAGGCCCAATATTACCAAGACCTAATACAGCCGTACCATTTGACACAACTGCCACCAGGTTACCTTTGGCGGTGTATTCGTAAACTAGCTCAGGGTTCTGCTCTATTTCCAAGCATGGAAAAGCGACACCAGGGCTATAAGCCAATGAAAGATCTTTTTGGGTAAAACAAGGCTTTGTAGCTACGACTTCTATTTTACCCTTTCGTCCCATTGAGTGGTATAAAAGTGCGTCCTCTTTAGTAAATTTTGATTTTTTTGACATATTGTCCTCCATTTTTTTGCATTAAGATAATAAACTATAAATCAACTTTAATATGATGTAAACAGAAAATGCAAATAAAATTTAAATCACAAGTTCATTAAACATTGAATAGATAAAATCTATATTAGTCATTTTATTATTGAAAACATAAAATTTAACACCTTCTAATATTCCATATTAATTTCATATAAATCACTTAAAATAGATTTATTTTATCTCATAACTAGCTATAAATAAATACTTATATACAATTTAAGACATATTTAATAGTTTAAAAATCAAATAAATGAATAACTTGATTTTACAACATTTTTATTTTTTATATATTTTTCCTATCAAAAAGTATTAAAACATCAATTAGGGCTACCGTAGTTTAAAATAACGGTATAATTATGTAAAACAATATAAATTTTACATAGTTTAATCGGCCATATTATTTTACATATAATTAAATTTTTTGAAAAACTTAGACATAAAAACCTATGAATCACTATTCATGCAAAATCAATCCATAAAATTACCAATTTAATATTTAAATTTAAGAGAAATTGTGTTAACCATTCTACCTAAAAAAAATTAAGGGGAAACTATGTTAGAAAAATTGTTTAAATTAAAAGAAAACAATACTGACGTAAAAACTGAAATTATTGCAGGGATAACGACATTTATGACCATGGCTTATATTATTTTTGTAAACCCTGCAATCCTATCTAAAACCGGAATGGATTTCGGTGCAGTAATGATGGCAACGGTATTGGCTTCCGGATTTACCACCATCTTAATGGGGCTTTTGGTAAATTACCCCTTTGCACTTGCACCCGGAATGGGGCTAAATGCATACTTTACATATACCGTAGTTATGCAGATGGGATACCCTTGGCAAACAGCTTTGGGTGCTGTATTTATTTCAGGGGTAATCTTTTTAGCGCTAACATTTGCAAGGATAAGACAGATAATAGTTTATGCCATACCTGAAAACATTAAAATTGCAACAGCAGGCGGTATAGGTTTATTTATTACACTTATCGGCATGGAAGAGGCAAAAATAATTGTCGATAATCCTGCTACATTGGTTTCATTAGGAGATATTATGAGCCCTGTGCCGCTCATGACACTTCTTGGAGTCATAATAATAGGAGCTTTGATGGCACGCAAAGTAAAAGGCTCAATATTAATAGGTATGCTCATAATATGGGTAATCGGACTTTTATTCGGACTTAGCACATTCAAAGGGATAGTAGGTACACCTCCCGATATTTCTCCTGTATTTCTTCAATTAGACATAAGGGGTGCTCTTGATATAGGCATTTTCGGAATAATCTTCGCTTTTTTATTTGTCGACCTTTTTGACACTACAGGGACACTCGTTGGGATAGCAAAACAAGGTGGCTTTATAAAAGAAAATAACGAATTCCCACGAGTAAACAGAGCTCTTACTGTTGACTCTATCGGGACTGTTGCAGGAAGTATGTTAGGTACATCAACTGTAACTACTTATATTGAAAGTGCATCAGGTATTGCTGCCGGTGGTAAAACGGGGCTTACCGCCGTAGTTACCGGAATATTATTTTTACTGTCAATGTTTATCTCCCCTCTTGCCGAATCTATTCCAGTATTTGCAACCGCACCCGCACTTATAATCGTAGGTGTATTAATGCTAAAATCTGTAACCACAATAGATTGGAATGACTTTACCGAAAGTCTTCCTGCATTTATCGTAATTGTTTCAATGCCTTTCACCTACAGCATTGCAACAGGAATATCATTAGGCTTTATCTTCTACCCTGTCATAAAACTTCTTGCCGGAAGACACAAGGAGGTCAGTATTCCGGTTTGGGTATTAGCAGTATTATTCATTTTAAGATTTATTTATCTTGGCGGAAATTAAATAAAAAAAAGGGGGCAGATAAGCCTGCCCCTTTTCTATTTCAATAATTCTTTTATAGATTCAGCAACACTTGCAGGGTCAATTTTAAGAAGCTTAAAGATTTCTTCAGGTTTTCCTGAATAAGCATAATTTGTAGGACCAAAAGTCTTCAACTTAAAAGACAGCCCATTCTCCATAGCTAAAAGAGATAATGTCGCGGCGACACCACTATATGACAAATGATCTTCATAAGTAAAAGCAAACCCGCTATCTAAATATTTTTTAATCTCGAAAATATCAAAGCTGAGTGGAGATGCAATATTTATAACGGCAAGCTCAATCCCGTCTTTCAAAAGTAGATCTCTTACCTTCAAGGCGTAAGATGTCATTGTGCCATATGTAATCAGCGGATACTTACCATCCCTTACAATATCTATCTTACCATAAGAATATTCGTAATCTTCATCAAAATATACGCTACCATCTTCTTTCGTAATCACAGGAAGTTTTGACCTGCCCATAGCCACAAGATAGTTTCCGTATTCAGAAACCGCATATCTTACAAGCCTGTCGGTCTGATTAGGGTCGGCAGGCACCAACACTTTAAAATTAGGGATATTTCTCATTGTGCCGACATAATCTACGCACTGATGAGTTTTCCCGTCTTCTCCTACATCAATACCTACATGGGTAGTAACAACCTTCACGTTGCCATCATTTATATCCGTAAGCCTTTGTTGGTTATATGTTTCATCCACACCAAAAACACCAAAATCAGCAAATACGGCAACTACTCCATTTACACTTGCAGCTCCTGCAGCCACAGCAGTATGGTGCTCCTGAATACCGGATTGCACAAATCTTTCAGGAAACTCTTTCATCACCTTATCAAGCTTTACAGAACCAGCCAAATCGCAATCAAACGTAACTATAGGAGTAAATGATTTATCCGTAACTGAAAGATGCACCAAATCCGCAATGGCATTTCCAAAAGCAGACCTGTTGTCAGTCTTTGTATCGGCAGAGTATACTTTTGGCATACCCTTGCCAATCTTAACACTGTTTCTGATAATTTTATGCTCATCTTTATTGTATACAAAACCTTTTCTTTTCTCTTCATATTTTTCGATATCATTTTCAACGCCCAGCTCTTTCAATGCGTCAGCCAGCTGCTCTTTTGACAAAGGTTTACCATGATAATCAGCTATATTTTCCATAAAAGATACGCCTTTGCCCATTACGGTATTTGCCAAAATCATAACCGGCCTGTCTATTGTTTGAGCTTTAGAAAAGGCATCGTAAATTTCATCAAAATTATGCCCGTCAATCTCAAGGACTACCCAACCATCTGCGATATATTCATCTTTTATGTTTTGAGGCATCACCTTGCCTATATCTCCGCTAATTTGAAGTCTGTTATAATCCACAACCGCTGTAATATTTTTTAGATTGTATTTGACAGCAAACCTTCTTGCCTCACTTATCTGACCTTTCTGCTGCTCACCATCCCCCATAAATACGTAGATATTATAATCAAGATTATTTGCTCTTCCTGCAATTGCCATACCGCACGCAGCTGAAAGCCCTTGCCCTAAATTACCTGTAGTCCACTCAACCCCTTTGACCATCCTTTCGATATGCCCTTCATAAATACTTCCTGCAAGCCTGAAATAAGCAATAGCATCATCAATATTAAAAAAACCGTTTCTACCAAGTGCAGAGTACACACCAGGAGAAGTGTGCCCGTGAGATACGACAACCCTATCTCTATCCAAAGCGTTAACATTGCCAGGATTAATATTGGCAAATTTGTAAACAGTAAGATACAAGTCGATAGATGACATTGAACCGCCGGGGTGCCCACTTGCAGCCAGTGTTGTCATTTTTAAAATATCACCTCTGCAAGTAGTAGCTAAATTTTCCAGGTATTTCTTATCTTCTGCGCTTAATTTACCGCTAAAACCTCTATTGCTCATACTTTCCCCTTGTGTTTTTGGCGAACTATACATTAAAAACAACCCAAGGTCAATATTTGTTAACCTCAGGCAGATTTGGAAATCGCAAAGTAACTTTAAGATAAGAAAAAAGGTAAAATTCCCCTTGTCATTTTTTGCCGATAATATAATAAGTGTAGTATGTTGGAAACTACAATAGATACAATTTTAAATAAAGAGATAAAAGTTTGTCAGCCCAAAAATGGCTTTAGATTTTCTCTTGATTCTGTGTTACTTGCCAGATTTGTTGCAAAAAAGAAAGCTAAAAACATTATCGATATCGGCTCTGGTAGCGGAATAATTGCCCTGCTTCTTCACAAACTACATAATTTTACAAATATAGATGCACTTGAATATCAGGAAAGTATGTATCATTGTCTCAACAAAACAATAAAGCTCAACTTATGTGAAAATATAATAAACCCGCTAAATATTGACCTAAAACAATATAAACCTCACAAGAAATATAATATAATGGTCTCAAATCCACCTTATCGTAAAAGCAGCAGCGGGCGAATATGCAACACTGTCGCTGAAAATATAGCAAGATTTGATGATGAGCTTGGAATTATCGATATTTTTAAATTTGCCAGAAGCTACCTTGAAAACTTAGGAAGTCTCTACATATCTTACGATGCTGATTTAACTGCTGAGCTTTTAGGAAATTGCAGAAAATTTAATCTTGAACCAAAAAGAATGCGATTTTTTCACCCGGATTCAGACAGGCCTGCACGCCTTGTCTTTGTGGAATTTAAAAAAGGGGCAAATATTGAACTTATTGTAGAGCCACCCATATTTCAAAAAATTAATGGGCAAAAAAATGATAAATTTGATATACTCTTTACAGAGGAGGCAAATATATGAAAGCGATGGCATATGTAAGCATTACTCCCCTTGATAAAGGCGAAAGTGTATCTCAATACGTATCAAAAGCTGTCAAAGTAATAAAAGAGAGCGGGCTTGAGTGGCAGCTTACTCCTATGGGGACCATTGTGGCAGGTGAAACCACCAAAGAGGTACTTAATGTAATCAACGATGCTGTTGAAGCACTTGAAGATTGCAACAGAATCTCTATTTCGATTAAAATTGATTACAGAAAAAACAGAGAGGGGAAATTGACTGATAAAGTTGACTCAGTAATGAAAAAATTATGAAAATATTAATTATCGAAGACGATACCATATTAGCAGAATCTTTAAAGGATTATCTGCAAGATTTTTTTAGTGTCGATATCTGCTTTCCTGTGGATGAAAGCTTGTACTATCAACTGGAAAAATATGACATAATTCTGCTTGACTTGATGCTAAAAGATAAAAAAGGGGAGCATATCCTTAAAAATATCAGAAAGAAAAATATTAATATACCCGTAATAATAATTACCGCAAAAGATGACATAGCTTCAAAAGAGGTATGTTTTAAGACAGGAGCAGATGACTATATCGTCAAACCTTTTGACCCTAAGGAGCTGATTTTACGGATTGAAGCTTTGGCAAAAAGGGTTTACTGTGAAGATTGTGTAACCATCGGCAATGTTATAATAAATTTAAAAGAAAAAACACTCTACAGCGGTGAAACAGAGGTCAATTTAACAAAAATTGAGTGGGAGCTTTTGTCCCTTTTGTTAAAATATAAAGGGGAAATAGTGGAGTTTGAAAAAATTCTTACCAATGTATGGGGGGACAAGCCTGTCGGCACAGAGTCAGTTAGGACATATATTAAAAATTTAAGAAAAATACTGCCTGAAGATTCAATAATCACTTACAAAGGAAGGGGTTATAAATTAAAAATCTAAGATTTGAATTAAAATTTTTTATTTTCCTGATTATTGTAATATCAATAGGTCTTTCAATGATTAATATTATATTTATTCAGGCATTCAAGACTCAGGCTGAGGAAAATCTAAAAAAAGAGATTACCCTTTATCAAAAGATGATACAGAATAAAATAAAAATAGATCTCCCCGATTATATGAGAATCACGGACAAAACCTTCGGACAAGAAAAATATATTCTATTTGAAATCAAAAAACCCAATTACTTTTATGTCAAATCCACATACATTAGGGACTTAGTAAAAGACAAACTATTTTTAATGCTGTATTGGGATATGATAATAATCTTCTCTGTCGCCCTGCTCTATTATCTCACAATTTACCGGGCTATTGACAGGGAAAAACAATACCTTAAAACCATGGAGACTGCTTTTCTCGTATTTTCTCACAAGCTTAGAAACTATCTTGCATCAGCCAAAATAAATCTTGAGCTGATTAAAAAAGGTAGACACGAACCTATTGAAAGGCTAATATCTTCACACCTTTTGCTTGAAAGTGACCTTAACAACATATTAAAAATTACAGAAAAGTTAAACACAAAGTCATTTCAAAAACAAAATCTGAATATCAAAGAAATCATACATTCGATTATCCTTGAGCTTCAAATTTCAGACAAGTTTGATGTAAAAATAAGAGGCAGAGATTTTTATGTAAAAGGGCTAAAAAATGATATCTACAACAGCCTTTACCTTATATTTGACAATATCATAAAGTACGGACTTAAAAAGATATTTATAAAATTTGTCATGTTTAAAGGGAAAAAGTATGTTATAATTGTCAATGATGTAAACCCTGACATAAAATCAGCCGGGCTTGGAGTAGGCCTGACTGTAGCTGAGAAGTTAATGCAAAAAAACGGCTTTAGATTAAGCTGGAAAGGGGATAAAAATTTTTGGGTGAAAATAAAATTTTAAATTTTCACGATTTTTTTATGGACATGTATTAAGATTTTATGAAAAGCATTGGGGGTTTCATATGATTAAAAAATATTTTATTATACTTATAGCTTTTGTCTTCATATTAGGAATAGACAGAGGGCATAGATATCTAACTGGTATAGTTGAATCCATTGACTCTACGAAAATCGTATTAAATGAAAAAGAATATTATTTTACCAAAAACACTAGAGTGCTTAGGAGATACAAAATTGGCAGAGCATTCCATGAAACAAAGCACTCACTAAGAAGTATCAGAGCAGGAGACAAGGTTACATTAAAACTCATTGCCAATGATATTCTTGAAATAGTAGAGGAGGACAACTAAAATGAAAAAATTGACTCTAACTATATTTTTTACTTTGATAACCTTAACTACTGCCTTTGCAAGTATGCAAAATTACTGCTCGACACCACCTTTTATAACATCAAAAATACCTCCTCTTGTAATGCTTGTAATGGGGAAAGACCATAAATTATATTACGAAGCATATAATGATGCCTCAGATCTTGACAGAGATGGGACTCTTGATATCGGATACAAGCACAATCTTGATTACTATGGGTATTTTGACTCTTACAAATGCTACAAATATAATAGCTCAGGGGGATATTTTTACCCAGTAAGCACTACTGCTGACAAATACTGCACAACAGGTAATAATGAATGGAGTGGTAATTTCTTAAATTGGATGACCATGTCAAGAATGGATGTATTAAGAAAAGTATTGTATGGTGGGTACAGGTCAACTGATACCACGACTGAAACAATTCTCGAAGGGACTTATATCCCTCAAGATGCACATAGTTGGGGGAAAGAATACACCGGAACAGATTCCAGTAAGCTAACACCTTATACTGACCCTTCCTCTGGCGCCGTATGCACATTGCCTTCCAATAATGCGACATGGGACCAAAATGATAAAATTCTACTTGTCTATTATGATGATGATAAAAGTGGAGTAGATGGAAATAACCATGATGATCTTGTCAACTCTTATAGTGTATTAGATTATTCACGTCATGAGTATGTTGATAATATTAACTTTGCAAGCTCAAACCGTATTAATACAGGCAACTATTTCTTTGTAACAAGATTAAATGTAAGTTCTGAAAGTGCAGGAAGTTGGGAGTTTGCAATAGATGGTGATGATGGAGTAGAAGTTGAAGTTGATGGAACAGTGGTGGCAGCATATTATGGTGGACACGGATTTTGTAATTGTAATAACCACAATGGGTCTATTAATCTTGCAGCAGGAGTTCATACAGTAATAGTCAGGCTCAGGGAAAACACTGGAGAGGATGGTGCAACACTGTATTTCAAAAATCCAAAAACATCAACAACTTGGAGAGAATTTACAAAAGATAATTTAAAACAATATAAAAAAAATACCTTAGTTGCTCCATACATAGATAATACTTGCAGAGTAAAAGTAACCTCCTTTATTAATACTGGCATACCCGGAAAAGCAGGTGACGGGAATCTCGATTTAGATAATGATTCTATCAAAGAAACTGTTGGTGGCGCTTCAGGAGGTAGAAATTTATTTTGTATGACTTCCACTTCTGCCGACACACCACACAAGATAAGAGTCCTGACAAACAGACAAAACAGAATTTGGGAATGGGCGTCCAAAGAAAGGCCAGTATGTGATAATTCACTTGGCACGCCTACTGAATTTTATGTAAGGGTGAAAGTATGTGATGAAACAGTTGGGCTTGAAGATAACTGTAAACAGTATGGATCAAGCTATAAACCTGTGGGACTGCTTCAAAAATATGGAGCAAGTGACGGTTCAAAAGTATGCACTCAATCGCTATCACCCTGTACTAATGATGCAAGTTGTGGGACAGGAGAAGGGGTATGTGTTGAAAAAAGTGCCATTTATTTTGGACTTTTAACCGGCTCCTACGGTAAAAACCTAAGTGGTGGAGTAGTCAGGAAACTTTTTGGGCCCATTGATAACGAACTTGACATAACAAACGGTATTATTCAAAGTGTTTCATCTACAAAAGGCAGTATTATTAATACAATAAATAATCTTAACGTAAGGGGATTTGATTATAGTAACCATACTTATTCAAGTTGCGGATGGATTACTGATGGTCCGATTGACGAATCAGACGATTGTGTTATGTGGGGAAATCCATTAGCAGAAATAATGTACGAAGCAGTGAGATATATGGCAGGAAAAGGCTCCCCTACATCTGACTATAATGTAGATGATGCAAATCTTCCAGAGCCTACTTGGGATAAACCTTATGATACGTATCCTGTATGCTCAAAACCTTTTATTATAGCAATAAGTGATGTGAATAGCAGCTATGATGCGGACCAAATACCTGGAAGTAAATATAATACTTATAGTGGTGACTTAACTGACTTTGATGTGGGAAGTGAAACAGCTTCTATAAGCACAAATGAGTCAATTAACGGAGACTACTTCATAGGAGTTGCTGGTACAAATACAGACTTTTTATGCTCTGCAAAAACAGTTTCTACGCTTGCCGAAGTGCTTGGCATATGCCCGGAAGAGCCTACAAAAGGTGGATCTTATTATTCCGCCGGTGTGGCACTATATGCAAAAACAAAATTTTCATCAAACTTTGACAATTCTACTACAGTGCCATCTGAGATTACTACCTACTCAGTAGCCCTTGCATCCCCGATTCCAAATATTGAGATTGATACTGACAATGACGGTAATACTGATGTAACCCTTACCCCTCTAGGTAAATCGGTAAGTGGCTGTTATGGTGTTTATAATAGTTGCGCAGCTAAAACTACTTTATCTTACGATAATTCTTCAGGATTAACTATTACTAATGCATCTACAGGTGCTTTCTGCCCTACTAATCAGATTGTTGACGTATATCTTGACTATATTAATCCTAATGAAGGACAATTTAGTATCAACTTTGAAGACGTAGAGCAAGGTGCTGACCATGATATGGATGCAATAGTTAAATATGAGTATACTGTTAATGATAATGGCACAATAACTGTAACATTAAACTCTAACTATGCTTCAGGTTGTATAGATCAAGCAATGGGGTTTTCAATTAGCGGAACAACAGAAGATGGTGTTTACCTTGCAGTAAGAGATGCTGATTCTTCAATTTCTGACGAAGACACACCATCAGTAGTTAGCGATATGCCTACCAGCTGGAGTAAAACTTTTACTGTAAATACAAGTATTGCTGCCGCAAAAAACTTAAAAGATCCATTATGGTATGTAGCTAAATATGGAGGATTTAATGATTATAATGGCGATGGACTCCCAAGCTCTGATAGTGAGTGGGATGCCGATGGTGACGGCGTGCCAGATAAATACTTCTATGTTGTAAACCCTCTAAAGCTTGAACAAGAGCTTGATAAAGTGTTTAAAAATATTCTGAAAGAAACTTCCTCCGGTACCTCTATTTCAGTTCTTTCTGAACGTAAAAAACAAGGTTCTATAATTAGTCAAGCAGTTTTTTATCCATCAAAAGATTTTGATAACACAAGTCTTGATTGGACAGGGCAGTTATTTTCATATTGGTTTTATAATACACTAACGGCTCAAAATATTAGGGAAGATACAAATGAAAATAAATATTTAGATGTTTGTTCCGGTAGTAGTTATGGAGTAGATAATATATTAGATTTTCAGGTAAACAATGCCGGAGATTTACAAATAGATAAATATGACAGTAATTGTATTGATGGAACACCTGACAATAAAACTGGTACAATTGATAAGCTTGACGATATTAAATACTTATGGGAAGCTGGAGAAAAATTAAAACAAAGATCATATGATAACAGGACAATTTACACGGTTGCTGATAACAATTCTGCTCTTGTAGAATTTACAACTACCAATAGTACTGAATTTGTTGACTATTTAGGTACAGCTACATATACTGGTTCTTCAACTGCGTTTCCAAAAAATATTAGCGCTGATGATTTAATTGACTATGTCAGAGGTAACGATATTTCAGGATGTAGAAATAGAGATACCGGAAATGGAATATGGAAGCTTGGTGATATTGTATATTCGACTCCACAAATAACAGAATATGCTGACTATGCTATGGTATTTACCGGCTCAAATGATGGTATGCTCCACGCTTTTAGAGCAGGAAAAATTTCAGCAAGTGGTCTTGGGCCCTACCAGGTTGCAAAACTTTGTAACAGTAGCGGAGACTGTAACTTCGATGAGCTCGGTAAAGAAGAGTGGGCATTTATTCCTAAAAATGCGTTGCCATATTTAAGATATTTGGCTGACCCAGATTATTGCCATGTGTATTCTGTTGACCTTGCTCCTTATATAGTTGAGCTTGATACAGACAACAATGATATTATTGATAAAAGAATTTTAATTGGCGGGATGAGATTTGGCGGTGGGGTTGCAGGTTGCACTGATACAGACGACGGTGAGGACACTGATGATTGTGTTAACCCGCCTAAAGATACATGCTCAGATTTAGATGCAGACAACTGTACAGGTAGATCTTCATACTTTGCGCTTGATATTACAGACCCTAAGTCGCCAAAGTTCTTATGGGAGTTTACTGATAAATATCTTGGATTTAGTTATTCTGGCCCTGCTTTCATTCAGAGAAATGGAATTAGCTATGTAATGTTTCTCTCTGGACCTACTGACTACGATGGACAAGCTGGACAAGATCTTAGGATGTATGTGCTAACCCTTGATTCAAACTATAAAATTTCTGCTGTCAATAAATTTGATGGTAATGGAAGTGGTGATTGGATCAAAGTAAATAACTTTACTGACGCTAATAATGCTTTTGGTGGAAGACTATTTACCAATGGTGTTGATTATAACAATGATGGTAATACGGACGCAGTATTTTTCGGTATAAACCAAAAAAATGGTACTTCATGGCAGGGAAACTTATATATGTTATATATTAATAACGATAACCCAGCAAATTGGCATGTAGAAAAAATATTTAATAATGGTACCGGTGTAGTTACTTCAAAAGTAGAATATATGAAATGCTTTGATAATGACTATATTTACTTTGGAACAGGGAGATGGTTTTATAAAGGTGATGATATGGGGCAAAATGTAAATGATACCGAAGAGCTTTACGGCGTTAGAGTTACAGGTTGTCTTGACGATGGTAATTGTAGTATTAATTCTGCAAAAAATACCAACGATTCCTGCACTGAGCTTGGGAGTAACAATTCAGTTTGGGCATACAAAATTGATCTTGACCCAAAATCAGGCAGTTATGGCAAAGAAAGGTTAATTTCCGACCCTGCAGTAACTAATGATTTGAATATAGTTTTCTACTCTACTACTGAACCATCAACAAATGTTTGTGACTTTGGAGGCCGTTCAAGGATTTGGGGAATTAACTGTGCTACGGGCGGAAGTATTTTCGAAGGGTGTCCAGATGGAAGTTATACCCCTGAAGAGTTTAACCAAACTTTATATTTACAACTTTCCAAAGGTAATATAGAAGACATAACCAAAGGTACTTTTAATAATGGCAAAACTACTGATTGGTATAAAGGTATTACACCTGAGACACCACCTATATTGCCACCTCCGTACTCTGGTAAAAAAGGTAAGATACTGTTATGGATAGAAAAATAATGAATAAAAAGGGAATTACACTTATTGAGCTTATGGTTACAATAACGGTTATGGCGGTGCTTATCGCCATAGCCATTCCATCTTTTAATAAATGGCTGAGCAAGTATCAAATTGAAGCCGACACAAAAGATATTTATGCTTTAATACAAGATGCAAGAGCAAAGGCATTTTCTCAAAAAGAAGATATTACAATAGTAGTCAATGCCAACACTACCACTGTAAAAAAATCTGATGGGTCTGTAATAAGTTCAATTAGTACAAAAACCAGCTTTAAAAGTAATACAATTAACATAACTAAACGAGGAATAATCTCTGGAGGCAGTAGCATATTACCTACTACAGTTTCAGGGTTAAACCCTCAATATAATTGTATAGCAATATCAGACTTGAGAGCAAGGCTCGGTTATTCAAGTGATGGGAGTAATTGTAATGCAAAATAATAAACCCGGATTTACTCTTATAGAAGTTTTAGTGTCACTTACAATTTTTGCTGTAGCGCTTCTTGGAATGCTTGGTGCAATAATAAATATCAAAGAGATAAATACCAGAAATATTATTAGAGATGAAGCCATAAAAGCTTCTCAGGAAATTTTCAATGATTTGAGAAATTCAGCCTATACAGGTATTGGAAATATAGGCTCAACCCCATGTGATCCCAATGATAACTCCTCAAATTTTACAAGACAGCTTAGGAATTTTAATATATTATTTGGAAGGACCGATAATGTTGCTGTCAGTGGGAATATGAAGCAGGTAGATATGACTCTTTGCTGGGACTACAAAGGTAAGAGATATGAATACAAGACTTCGACACTTATAAGGGAATAATATGATGAAAATTAATAAAGGTGTTACAATTATTGAATTGTTGGTAACTATGCTAATATTAGGAATTACCCTTTCGGCAGTGTATTTGACCTATATTAGCGTGCTTACAGACTTTAAAAAACAAACCAAATTAACAGAAACTCAAATAGAAAAAGGACTCGGATTAGAAATTTTAAGACTTGACTTAGAGCATTTAGGATATGGAATAGCCTCTGATACAAATGATAAAGCTATTGAATATGACGGCACAACACTTACTATCAGAAGCACTATAAATAGCACTAACCAAGATACTTTTGGCTATGCTATAGTTGATTGTACGGCAGGCAGTAATTCAACTTATAGACTTGACCAAGTAGTTGAAATTTCAGCTGACGATAACGTCACAAAAACTAGAGATTTTGTAGTAATAAACTTAGATAACTTTACTTTCGTGGAAAATAGACCAAATCTTAACTTAAAAACTACACAGCTGTATACCCCTTGCACAGATAATGCTACATTTATGATATTTCCATATGATAATGCTACTTCAGGCTGCACCGGTCAATTTTGCAATAAGATTTCTTACGAGTTAAGTACAACTCAACCTTTGGACACCTGTAATCCAAACACAAAAAATCTCTTAAGAAAGGTAGGTAGCTCTGCTGGGATGCCTATTATAAACTGTGTAGCAGACTTCAAAGCTAGGTTTCATTTGGATAACAACAGTGATGGTATTCCTGATGGTAATCAAACTACATTATCTATTAATAATTCAGACATGAACAAGTTAAAGCTTATTGATATTTATCTTTTAATACAGGAAGGACAAAGAGATAAAAATTATACATCGCCAAATTCTTACAGTATGGACGGAATCACCTTTAGCTTACCTGCAGGTTATGAAAACTATAGATGGAAAATAGCTAAGATATCAGTTACTCCACACATATATGGTGAATAATATGAAAAAAAATAACAAAGGTATGGCCTTAATTACTACAATAATATTAAGTGCAATAGCACTTCTTTTAGTAGGCACCGTATATTACCTGCTAAATTCCGGGACAAAAATTTCAGGAGTTCAGGCTAGGTATACCACCGCATTGGAGGCATCAAAGGGTGCATCCGAATACATTATGAGCTTAATACTTGATAAGTTTGATAATATATCTTCTGAAGAGATATCTTGCTCAAGTATGACTGAATGCAATGGATATACAGGTAACTGCATAAATTTACCATCTAAAGGCTACAACTCTTTAGGTGGATTTAACATTTGTGCCAAAGTTCTTGATAGTAAATTTTTTCCAGATAAAGATTTGGTAATTTATAGTGTAGAAGTTAGAGCATTAAACCCCAACAACACTGATGAAAAATCTATTATTCAATTTGTTTATCAGGTAGAATAAGGCAGGGTAAAGCAAAAAGCCTTACCCTGTCTATCTCTCACATCCCCAAAAACTGCTTCAATGCGTGTCTTGCTATATTTGGATTTTCTTTAAGTCTTCTTCTTGAGTATGGAAGCCAGTCTTTACCAAACGGAACATATACCCTAAGTTTGTGCCCACCGGAAACTATTATCTCTCTAAGCTCTTCATCCACACCAAGAAGCATCTGAAACTCATACTCATCCCTTTTTAGCCCATATTTTTCAATAAGCCTCAATGCCTCAAACACAAGTTTCTCGTCATGAGTCGCAATACCTACATAAGCTTTTTTCTGAAAAAGCTTCTCAAGAGAGTAAATATAATTTTGGTTTACTATATATGGATCTTTATAGGCAAGTTTTCTCGGCTCATTGTAAATCCCTTTACAAAGCCTGAAATTAAGAAGCCCGTCAGACAAATTTTCTATATCTTTAGGAGTCCTTCTTAAATAAGCTTGCAACACTGTCCCCACATGGCCTGCAAACTCTTCTCTTAACCTTCTAAAAAATTCTAATGTATCATCTGTGCAGGGCGTGTCTTCCATATCAATCCTAACAAAGTTATTCAATTCTTTTGCATGAGCAACTATCTCTTTGATATTTTCAAATGCAAACTCTTTGTCAAGATTCAAGCCCATTTGAGTAGGTTTAAGAGATAAATTTGCATCAAGCCCTTCTTTTGCAATAACATCAAGTATTTTGATACATTCATTTTTATAAAATATTGCTTCCTCTTTTGTGCTTATAAACTCACCCAATACATCAATTGTTGCCATCATACCCTTTTTGTTTAAGTCGTGAGTAACTTTAACAGCATCGTAAAGGGTAGGCCCTGCTATATAGCTCTTTGCAAAAATGCTAACTATAGGTGCAGGAATATACATTATTGTTTTAGATACTAAAAAGTTAAAAATGCCCATATATCACCTACTTCATAAAAGGATATTCGAAAGATTCAGGAGCATTAAATGTTTCTTTAATAGCCCTTGTGGAAACCCATCTTATAAGATTTAAGTAGCTTCCTGCTTTATCATTTGTACCGGAAGCCCTACCGCCGCCAAACGGCTGCTGACCCACAACTGCACCTGTAGGTTTGTCATTGATATAGAAGTTACCTGCGGCATGTTCAAGCTTTTTCATCGCTTTTGCCACAAACTCTCTGTCATTTGCAAATACGGCACCTGTAAGCCCGTACATAGAAGTAGTGTCGCAAAGCTCCAATGCCTCATCAACTTTTTCATCTTCATAAACATATGCAGTCAATACAGGTCCGAATATTTCTTCTTCCATAGTTTTGAATTTGGGGTCTTTTGCAAGGATAAATGTAGGTTCAATAAAGTAACCTTTTGACTTGTCATAATTGCCACCAATCAAAACTTCGGCATCTTTTGATTTCTTAGCATACTCAATGTATTCTACAATATTATCAAAAGCTGACTCATCAATAACTGCGTTAAAGAAATTGCTGAAATCCTCTACTCCACCCATCTTAATCCTTGAAACATCAGCTTTAAACAATTCAAAAAATTCGTTATAAATAGATTTTGGAATATATATCCTTGATGCAGCAGAACATTTCTGTCCTTGATACTCATAAGCTCCTCTGATTGCCGCAGTAACAAGCTTTTTTAAATCAGCACTGTTATGAGCAAAAATAAAGTCTTTTCCGCCTGTCTCACCAACAATTCTCGGATATGATCTATACTTTGCAATATTTTCCCCGATAGTCTTCCACATATTTTGAAATACTGCTGTACTTCCCGTAAAATGAACACCCGCAAAATGTTCACTTTTTAAAACAATATCGCCCACCATTGAACCTCTTCCAGGTATAAAGTTAATTACACCGTCAGGTAGACCTGCTTCCTTTAAAATCTTCATAAAGAAATAAGGCGCGTAAACTGCACTTGATGCTGGCTTCCAAAGCACAACATTGCCCATAATTGCAGGAGAAGTAGGCAAATTACCACCTATTGCTGTAAAATTAAATGGTGTAACGGCAAATATAAAACCTTCAAGAGGTCTGTACTGCACATAATTCCATATACCTTTCGGACTGTATATCGGTTGGTCTTTGTAAATTTGTTGAGCGTAATAGCAATTAAATCTTAAAAAATCGATAAGCTCGCAAGCCGAGTCGATTTCAGCCTGATAAGGATTTTTACTAATAGAAAG
Organism: Deferribacteraceae bacterium V6Fe1; assembly: GCA_022813675.1. GTDB lineage: Bacteria > Chrysiogenota > Deferribacteres > Deferribacterales > Deferrivibrionaceae > Deferrivibrio > Deferrivibrio metallireducens. The sequence continues at coordinate 2,098,620 of CP063375.1, forward strand.
CATTGTGGCAGCATTCATAATGTATCTGTATTTTGTTGATAATAGCTCAGCAGCCTTCAAAAATATACTTATCCTATCCTGCCAAGCCATTTCCTGCCATTTTTTCCAAGCCTTTTGAGACTCTTCAATTGCAAGTTTAATCTCTTCTTCTCCGGCCAAATGATATTCAGCCAACACATGCTGATGGTCATGAGGACAAACAACTTTTGCTGTTTTACCTGTTTTTATTTCTTTACCACCAATTATTAGAGGTATTTCTATTTTTTGTGATCTAAGCTCATTTATAGCTTGAATTAGCTTCTCCCTCTCAGGTGAGCCAGGAGCATAATCATAGACCTTTTCGTTTTCCGGAAAAGGGATGTTTACTATGGAATTGTTATAGTTGTTCATAAAGCACCTCTCCTATTTTTTTATAATCTTTGTTCAATGTATTATATTTTAATACTAATTTCAAAATAATGAACAGTCAACATAAAAAAATGCAGGATACAAAAATGTATCCTGCCGTGTATTAGTGACCGCCTAAATATGCGCTCTTTACTTCATCATTGTTCAACAATGCTTTCGCATCATCTTCCAGTATAATCTTACCGGTCTCCATTACATAGCCTCTATGAGCTATTGAAAGAGCCATGTGAGCATTTTGCTCAACAAGCATTATTGTTGTCCCTTTTTTATTAATATCAACAATAATTTTGAAGATATTTTGAACAATAATTGGAGCAAGGCCAAGGGATGGTTCATCAAGTAGTAATAGAGCAGGTTTTGACATCAATGCTCTACCAATAGCAAGCATCTGCTGCTCACCTCCAGAAAGAGTACCACCTAACTGCTTTTCGCGCTCTTTCAGTCTTGGAAATAGGTTATATACCATTTCCAAATCTTTTACGACCTCAAGCTTGTCATTTCTAAGATAGGCACCCATCATAAGATTTTCTTTTACTGTCAGTAATGGGAATATCTGCCTGCCTTCTGGTACCTGTATCAGACCTTCAGCAACAATTTTATCAGTGGGCCATTTAGTAATATCATGATTCATATACTCTATTGTACCGGCTACAGGCTTTAAAATACCTGAAATAGTGTTTAGAGTAGTTGTCTTACCGGCACCGTTGGCACCAATTATCGCAACAATCTCCCCCTCTTTTACATGAATATCTATACCTTTTAATGCTTCTATATGTCCATATTTAGTATGTATTTTATGCAGTTTCAGCATCATCAACCTCTTTTCCTAAGTATGCTTCAATTACTCTTTTATTAGCTCTAATCTCTTCAGGCAACCCTTCAGCAATAAGCTGACCATGGTCAAAAACAATAATTCTGTCAGAAATACCCATAACAAGCTTCATATCATGCTCAATTAAGAATATAGTTTTGCTTAAATCTTTTCTAATTTTTCTTATTAAGTTCATTAATTCTTCTGTTTCTTGTGGATTCATTCCTGCAGCAGGCTCATCAAGAAGCAATAACTCGGCATCAGTTGCCATAGCCCTTGCTATCTCAAGCTTTCTCTGCTTACCATATGGAAGATTTTGGGCTTGTTCATTCTTCTCGCCAAGTAAGCCCATATAATCTAAAAGCTCTTCAGCTTTTTTTACACACGCCTTTGATTCAAACCTGTATCTTGGCAATTTAAATACAGATTCCAGTAAATTTGTTTTTCTTCTACAATGCATTGCAAGCAATATATTATCCAAAACAGTTAACTGTGCAAAGAGCCTGATATTTTGGAATGTCCTTGCAATACCTAAAGCAGTAACCTTATAAGGCTTTAATACATTTAAATTTTCACCTTTAAATGTTACAGTGCCAAATGTCGGAGTGTATACTCCGGTAATTACATTAAAAACAGTTGTTTTCCCAGCACCATTAGGCCCAATCAAGCTTAGAATCTCCCCCTGCTTTATATCAAAACTTACATTATCTACGGCTTTCAAACCACCAAAATGCATTGACACTTTATCTACTTTCAAAATAGCTTCACTCATATCAGCACCTTACACATTAACCTTAATTTTACCGAAAAGCCCTTGAGGCCTGAATACCATCATAAGTATCAAAACAATACCGTATGTAACCATCCTGTATTCAGATGCAAATCTCAAAATTTCAGGCACCGTACTCAAAACGATACTTCCAAAAACAGCCCCTGTAATACTGCCCATTCCGCCTAAAACAAGCATACAAAGCTGCTCTATTGATTTCATAAACCCAAAGTCTATCGGATTAATATATGACAAGAAGTGTGCATACAATGCGCCACCAAGCCCTGCAAATGCCGAACCGATAGTAAAAGACAGTACTTTATATTTTGATATATTAACACCCATCATTTCAGCAGCAATCTCATCCTCTCTGATGCTCCTAATAGCAAGACCGTGTCTTGATTTTTCGAGTCTGTACATAAAAAATATAGTAAAAACCACAAAGAATGCGGTAATTGCCAAATTTGTCGAAGGGGGGATACCATATATACCAAGTGCTCCGCCAAGGTAAGGGGTATTCAAGATTACAACTCTTACAATCTCACCAAATCCAAGAGTTGCGATTGCGAGATAATCTCCTCTGAGCCTAAGAATAGGCACACCTAACAATGCACCAAAAAGTGCACCAAAACCTGTACCTGCAAGCAGTGACACTATAAAAGGAGCGCCAAGCTTAATTGATATAATAGAAGATGAATAGGCACCAATACTCATAAATGCGGCATGCCCCAATGAAAGCTGCCCGGTAACACCAGTTATGAGGTTAAGTCCTAAGACCATGATAATATTAATTCCTGTGATTGTAGCAACCTGTATGATATAATCATTAAAAAGATAATTTAATATTGAATCCATCGTAAGCACCTACACTTTTTCTTTAGTTGCCTTACCAAATAGTCCGGAAGGCTTCACAATAAGGATAAAAATCAATATTCCAAAAGCAATTGCATCTCTAAATGAAGGGGAGATAAATGCTACCCCCATAACCTCGGCAAGTCCTAAAACAAGACCGCCGACCATAGCACCCGGAATACTTCCAATGCCGCCCAAAACTGCAGCAACAAATGCTTTAAGACCAAAGAGTAAACCCATTAAAGGGTCAACCGCTCTATAATATGTACCGACAAGCACACCTGCTGCAGCTGCCAAAGATGAGCCTATCGCAAATGTAAACGAAATAACCTTATCAGAGTTAATCCCCATTAGGCGCGCAGTTGTCATATTTTGAGATACGGCACGCATCGCAACACCCATTTTTGTATTGTGAACTATATAATAAAGCCCGAACATAAGGGCAATTGAAACCAAAATTATAAAAATCTGCAGAAAAGAGATTGTAATACCACCAATTACAAAATTTATTTCAGGAAATATTTGCGGATATGCCTCTCTTTGAGGCCCATTTATCAAAACAACTAAATTAGAGATAAATATAGAAGCACCGATTGCACTGATAAGAGCAGAAATCCGTGAAGAATTTCTTACAGGCTTGTAAGCCACTTTTTCAACTAAAACACCAAGTATAGCAGTAAGTGCCATAGCGACAACTATAACAACTATAAAATTACTTGTTAACTGAGTAGCAACAATAAGCCCAATAAAAGCACCAACCATATAAATATCGCCATGCGCGAAGTTAATAAGCTTAATAATACCATAAACCATAGTATATCCAAGGGCTATCAGAGAATAAATACTCCCAACCGTTATTCCGTTTAGGAGCTGCTTGAGTATTATTTCTAACACGATTCCTCCTTTATAAGGTAAATAGAAAGTGGTGGGTTATCCCCACCACTCATAATATTATTCGTTAAGAAGCTTAAAGTAATAAGTACCGTCAGCTTTCTTGTCAACAGCCTGGATAAAAGGTTTCTTAACAGCGTTACCTTCTTTGTCAAATTTCATTTGACCACTAACACCGTCAAAACCAGGAATATTTGCAAGAGCATCTCTCATAGCAGTTCTTTGTTTAGCATCAGCACAATTAGTAACTTTTGCATCTTTCATTGCATTAGCAAGAAGATAAACTGCATCGTAACCCTGAGCAGAGAACATGTCTGCCCCGCCTCTTGTTTCCATCTTTTTAACAAATTCCTGTACTTTTTTAGCTTTAGCTTCAGGTGAGAAACCTGCATACACAATTGACCCAAGAGCAGCATCTTTAGCCACATCCCAAAGGTCTGGAGCAAGAAGTCCGTCACCGCCAACGATTGGCACATTAAGACCTTGCTTTCTTGCTTCAAGAAGGATTAATGAACCTTCCGGATAGTAACCGCTAAAGATTATAGCCTGAGGATTGTGTGGCTTAATACCTGTAATCTGAGCTGAAAAATCTGTGTCACCATCAGAAATAGTTTGCTCAACAACAATATTACCGCCAAAATCTTTTACAGCTTTCTTAAAGATTGCAGAAAGACCTACACTGTAGTCATTATTTACAGAAGTAATTAAAGCAAAGTTTTTCCAACCAAATTTATCCATTATAAACTTGATAGTAGCAGGTCCACCGTCGCTATCAAGAAGAGTATCTCTAAATACGAAAGGTTTGTTGTCTGTTACACCCTTAGCAGTAGCACCTGCGGAAATTAAAACAGTTTTTGCTCTGTCAGCAATTGGCCCGATAACAAATGTAGCCCCTGAAGTAGGCTCACCAATAATACCACACGCCTTATCCTTATTAATAAGTCTCTGAGTAGCGTTTGCTGCTTCAGCCTTGTCACCACGGCTATCATAATTGATCAACTTGATAGTTTTACCATTAACTCCACCTGCTGCATTAATCTCATCAACTGCAAGCTTTGCACCTGACAAAGTCTTTTGTCCGTAAACTGCCAAGTTTCCGGTTTCAGGTCCCTGAATACCGATTACAAGCTCCCCTGCTGCAAAAGCAAAAGTTGCAAGCATAAAAACTGCGGCTAAACTAAGTAAGCCAATTTTTCTCATAAATCCTCCTTGTAGAAATTTTAGTTTAAAATCCTGAACTTTAACTCTATTCTAAACCACTCTATTTGTCAAACATTTTTTTATTATTGATTAAAGTTAATATTTCGTAACACATTGGTAATATAAAACTTACTTTTTTTCAGTAAAATTATGGAAATATTCAAGCATACTTTATTTAGTTAAAATTCCCTTGACTAATTAATTTTTGTTTAATATAATGAACTCCATGAGCTTGGGTAAAAAGATTCAAAAACTAAGAAAAGAGAAGAAACTTACATTGCGGCAACTAAGTAAAGAATCAGGTTGCTCACTTGGTTTTTTGTCTCAGGTTGAAAGGGATTTGGTCTCCCCTACAATTGCATCCCTAAAAAAGATTTCTGACGCACTTGACGTAAATGTAATCCATTTTTTTGACGACTCTATCAGCAGCCAAAGAGTTGTTGTCAGAAAAAACGAAAGAAATAAGATGGTAAACCCCAAGTCTAAAGTAACATATGAGCTACTCCGCCCCCAGTTTTCAGAAACAGAGCTTGAGGCTTTATTTATGCATCTTGAGCCTGGTGCATACAGCGGTAATGAATCCCATACTCATAACGGCGAAGAATTTGTAATCGTACTGAAGGGTAAATTAGAAATTCAAGTTAACAACGAAATTTTTATTTTGGAAGAAGGGGATTCTGCAGTGTATAAATCAAATCACCCACATAGCTGGAGAAACCCTACCAATAAAGTAACAGAAGTGCTTTGGGTAAACCACCCACCTACATTTTGACGTTAAAATGCAGCTTCGTAAACCTTTATTTTATCCAATACCTTATCAAGATATCTTTTGGTTTCATTATAAGGAAGACTTCTCTTCAATGTCCTATACACATCATCCGGACTCATTCTGTTAACCACATTAACTGCAGCAGAAATATTATAGCTTCCCACAAACGCCTTTGCAACATTGCCAGAGCCTGTATTATACGCTGCTATACTGCAATAGAGCCTGCTTGTTGGATTTTTTATACCTTTGAGATAGGAATAATATAAAATCCTAAAATAAGCTGCACCAATTTTTATATTATTATCGGGATTGTAAAGATATGATGGTGCCAATATCTTCTCTTTACCGAACAAAAACTTTGTAGCATCTGCACCCGCCGTTCTTGGAACAATTTGCATCAAACCATATGCAGGAACATAAGACTTGGCTAACGGATTAAAATAACTTTCATTGTGAATTATTGAAAAAATAACTTCCGGCTGAATTCTGTGAGCACCGGCATAGTTAAAAACATATTTTTTAACAAAATTTACTTTCTCTTTTAAGTCCTTGTTGGGTAGATTTATTTCCACTTGCAAAATCTTTGTACCTTTATCTTCAACTGTTTTAATATCAGAACTCTTTATAGCTTCTTTAATTTTTTCAATATCCGTTTTTTGGGTGATATAAGGTGAAAGCACATTTACTTTAGGGATATCACCCGTGACAACAATATTTGACTTCTTACTCAATCTTCTTTCCACATTTTTTGATACTTGGTCCCGTTCAAATGCGGTCACAAGATTCTCATTAATTGTATCCTCAACTAATTCTTGTACTTTACTTATATTAGAAGTTTCATCAGATAAGTTATCAACCTTTACCTCTACAATTAGCCTGTCATTTTCATAATCAACTATTTTTCTACTTTTCTTATCCTGAGAATATTCAACAAAAATTTTGTTATTTGAAATTTTCAAATCGCTCCAATATGCGCCAATCTCTTTTTTATAGTTTTGTAATTCTTCATCCAAGATTCTCTTATAGTTTTCAAACTCTTCATCCAATTGCTTTTTATAACTATCAAACTCACCCAAAAAATTATCTTTAAACTGCTCAAATTCGTCAGCTTGCACACTTGTAAATACAAACAGACAAGCCAAAATTAAAAACAATAGTTTTTTCACACTATTCCTCACACATTAAAACAAAAAGCTCTTCTTTGTAAGGGTCAAGCCATATCTCTTTGATTTTGGCGCTAACAGTTTGCCCTTTGGTTGTTTGAACACTATACACCATCATCTTAGAATTAGCTGAGTTAGAGCTTCCATACATAAGATGCTCCACATCAACATTTACAGATACATTCTTCTGTCTTGCTATCCCCTCTATTGCTCTTGAAATTGCCAAAGCCCTTTGATAAGGCTTCCCTCTAATATGCGGAAGTGAGCTTCCTACATAACAAATCCCATTTGAAGAAGGGACATTAAAAATCCAGTCGGGATACTGTGACTTTTGAACACCCTGTTGATTATTTGCACACCCAACAATAAACATCAAAACAATAACCCAATATTTCATACCTCACACCCCAAAAATAAATATGCGGCAAGAAAACTTGCCGCACATAAATTACTTGCTAAATTCTTTCTGTATTTCAGCATCAAGCTCATCTTGGGCTTTTTTAGCCAAGAATTGCTGCCACAAAGCCTGCTCATTCTTCAAGCTGGATTTAACACTGTCAGCTACTGACTTTTGAACAACTTGCGGGTCTAAAACTACAAGCACGTAGTACTCATTACATGGAGAAATCCATACATTTTTAGCCTTTGAACCTTCAAGTGTCTGGTTGGCAACCTGTTTAGAAACATTTGCAGATACCTTATCAACTGTCTCAGCATCCCCTACTCCGGTTACCTGAGTAAAGTTTTTAAACATGTTTTTCACTTTTACGCTTAAAGTTCTTGCCATTTCATCTCTTGCATTAGCAATTGCTTCGGTCCTTGCAAATTGAAGACCTGCTGCACCGATTTTTGCTGCACCAAGTCCGGTAAGACCACCCTCCATTGTCGGATCAATTACCCAAGCAGGAGCACCTTCAAGGCATGGGTTTTTCAATGGCTCAGGCCCTTTCTTAGCACAGCCTGAAAACATAAAGATTCCCACTAACACTACCAAAACCAAATACAAAGTTTTTCTCATACCTACCTCCTTTTGTTTTCCCTAAAATCTATTTTACTACTTTAGGTCTATACTTGGCAACAATAGGCATTGTCATACCTATGTTTGCATTAATATATGTGGGGTCAGCTACATAATATTTCTTGTTATTATATATCACATAATCACCGTCAATGTCATCTTTTAATTGTATTGCGGTAGCTACGTGACCGGGATAATCAAGCAGCACAACATCCAAGCCTAAAATATTTTTTACTAAATAATAATACAAAATCGACCTGTCTTCGCAATCTGAATAAGGATAGAAAATAGTCTCATCCGGGACAAAATATTTTTCATATCCAAACTGTTCTATATCTGTTTTGTAAGCAAATGCCGTCTGGACAAATCTCAATATTATATTTGCCGCTTCAGCAACCGGTCTACCTTTTACTATTTTAGATAGTTCTTCAGCCAACGTATAGGCTGTTTTTTGTGATACACCTGAATCTTCATATACATTGAGCTCAGTCTGAGGAAATAACTTATAAAAGTTAACATAACTATTATCATACACCAAGTTTATATTGTATTTTTCTCCACTATTGGTAAACGTAAGATGCTTTACTCCATAATTTTGTGGTAACAAAGGCTTTTCTGCATCAATTTTCAAAACAGATTTACTGCCAGGGTAAGTCCCATCATAAGTTTTAATAGTTTTTAAAAATACCCTTGTTTCAAGAGTGTCAACAGCGTAATATTTTTTACCCTCAAGCACAAAATATGTCACACCGAATATCTTTTTATCGGATGGGACAAGAAGATAAATTTTGTTACCATCTATACCTACTCTGACATCATATCCTAACTTGGCAAGAACAAACCAAGATAAAAGATTAGCCCTATTAAAGTCATTATTGCATATACTAAGAGAAGCCGACTTGACAAACACAACAGTCCCCCAGTCACCCAAATTAAGAGACTTAACAGCACCTTTGACAGACTCTATTAATACACTAAAATCACTTTTGGAGGCCTTTTCCCAAAATTTTGCAATTTCATCATTACTAACGCCATTCAAATAGTCACTCACCATATTTTTATCATATTTTAACGTCACTTCTGCTCCGTAAAAATTAAACTTATGGGAGATACCTTTGTCTTCGACTACAACAGGAGGCACAACCACTTCGACCGGCTTCTCCACTACAACAGGTGGCTTTATCTTTTCAGGGATAACGGCTTCTTCAGATGGTTTTTTAACAGCAAGAGGCTGTTGCTCCTCAATTTTAGGAATAGTTACGGGTTTTGGAGTCTCATCCTGCGGAATACCCTTGAACATCTGATAGTCTTTCCACTCTTTCTGTAAAAATTCGGTAAACTCTCTATCCCGCTCTTCTTTAAACTGATTATACTCACTCATCTGCTGATTCAAATACTTCATAAATTCAGAATCAACAGCCAACAACGTGCTGCCAAACAGCATAATTAATATTAAAATTTTACTTTTCATTTTCCAATTCCTCAAAGGCACCTTTTGACCTTTTAATTGACAAAGTCTTTTTCAGCTCATCTACTCTTATTTCTTCAAACTTCAGAAGTTTTTCTCTGTCGACACATACCCTTGCAAAAGCTATATTTGACTTCTTATTATACTCTATGTTTTTAAAGTTTACATTTTTTAAAATAAAGATTTCATAACTTTTATCTTTTAGAAATGTTTCAAGAAACCCTTTCTCGGCATCCGTAGCATTTTTAATATTTTCATTAACAGCAACTACTAATATATCCCCAACCCTTTTCTTAAGAATCGTCAAAGATTTTTCCTTAGCAATATCTACCGATGCCAAACTGCCATATTCATAACTGCTTGAACAAATCTCATGTTTTGTCTCTTTCATATACCAAGATGGTGCCCCATCTATTGAAATGTCAGAGCTGTTTAAAATCTGCCCAAATATAAAACTTGTTAAAGTTTTAACAAGTGACAACGCAATAGCGTCAAAACCTATCATACTAAATTCTAACACACTTTTTTGCCGAATCAACAAAAATAATTAATATTTTTCGGAAATAAATATAGACGAAACTAATATGTATTATAAAATTTCTTTGACTTTTAATAAATTCTAATTTAAAATCCAAAAAAATTTTAAGGAGGTTGTCCATGAAAAAAATTTTAGCATTAATCGCAGTCTTGTCTTTCGCATTGGTTGTTTTTGCTGCAGAAAAAGGGCCTGAAACAATCGATCTTTCAAAAGCATTTAACGTTGAAAAAACCACAAAAAAGCCGGTTGCATTCCCACATGCATTCCACCAAACAAAAAACGAATGTACCGAATGTCACATGAGTGCTGAAGGCGGAAAAGCTCTAAAAAATATTAATACCGGTGCACAGCTTGAAGTTGGCACAGTAAAAGGAACAAGCAATAATGTTCACAAAGAGTTTTGCTGGGCTTGCCACAAAGCGAAGAAGGTTAAAAGCGGAACATCTTGTAATAAGTGTCACAAATAGCAAAGCGGCCTTAGAGCCGCTTTTTTTTATTTCATAACCTCATCAATGATTTCAATCTGTCTCTTAAAAGCAGGCTCATCAACCCACTCACATGCCTTTTCAAGCAGCTCCTTTGCACTTTTCAAATACGACTCGTTATTTTTACCATCTTTATTATACTCCTCTAAAAAAGTTACCGCTTTATTACAAATAGAATAAGCAAGACTTCTTATCTGCTTTGCTTTATCAATCTTCATTGCCAACCTAATAAAAAAGGAAGTTAACAATAAATATAACAACCAGATCCAAATATTAAATCTTAAGCTGACAAGATAAAATGTAGCCACAACCACCAAAGTAGTAACAATTGCAACACTGATACCGGGGGAACCAATAAAATACGTGGGGATATTCTTACCATCCTCATATTTATAATATTTAAAAGGCCTAAAACTTCCCCCTCTCTTATGCTCTTTTTCAGCAATCTTACTAAACTGCCTAAGCTCTTCAAGAATCTCTATCTTCATTATTACCTACCTATTTTTTCCGCAATAATACATAATATTTAAATCTTAAACAAGGTATTTTTTTGCAAAATTTGACTTAATAACAATAAAAAAACTTGACAAATAGAGACTCATATATATTTTAATAAATGTAAAAAATATCTTTTCAGGAGGTGCGATATGTTAGAAAGATGGAGAAAAAAAAGCGTATCACCCCTCAGAGATGTATTTGACCTTCAAGAAGAGGTAAACAGACTATTTGATGACTTCTTCCTCCCAAGTGCTCAAGTAAGGGATTTCCCATTTATGCCTCATGTCGATATTTCGGAAAATAACAACCAAATTAAGGTAAAAGCAGACCTTCCTGGCGTAACTGAAAAGGATATTGAGCTGACTCTTGAAAACAATATCCTCACTATTAAAGGCAAGAGAGAGGAAGAAAAAGAAACAAAAGAGGACAATTACTACAGCAGAGAAAGAGTTTACGGTACATTCATGAGGCAAGTTCAAATACCTAAGAGAGTTAACGCCGATAGCGTAAAAGCTAAATTTAAAAATGGTGTTCTTGAAGTAGTAATGGATAAGGCCGAAGAAGAAAAGTCTAAAAAGATTGCCATTCAAGCTGAATAAAGAGCGGGGCAATTTCCCCGCTCTTTTATTTAGAATCATTCTATAAAATCCTATTGACAAAGTATAATATACCCAATAAAATTTATTATATCAATTTAGTTAGGAGGCTTTATGAAAGTCTTGTATTTTTTAACCCTTGTTTCAATTATGGTATTTTTTAGCTTTAACGGCTTTGCTAACGAATCTCTTTACAAAAGCTGCAAAGGTTGCCACGGAGATGATGGAAGCAAAAATGCACTTGGAGTCAGTAACCCTCTCAAAGGACAATCAAAAGAAGAAATAATACAAAAATTAAACGGATATAAAGATGGGACTTACGGAGGGGCAAAAAAGAGCACAATGGCAAGTCAGGCTAAAAGATTAACTGATGCAGATATTAATAGTTTGGCCGAATACATATCTAAATTTTAAATGAAAAAAAGTTTAATTTGTCTGCTTTTTTTTATTTTGATGTTTAATGGGGTCTCTTACCCCGATGAACGGAAGGATGTCGGTATTGTTGAGCATCTTGGCACATACATCCCTGACGATATTTACTTTTTGGATTCTAATGGGAAAAAGGTAAACATAAAAGAGATTGTAAAAAAAGCACCGACTGTCATTGCGCCGGTATATTTTACCTGCCCAAATGTATGCAATATTCTTCAAAGCACGTTATCCAACATTATCCCTGATGTTAAACTTACTCCAGGAAAAGATTACCAAATATTATCAGTAAGTTTTGACGAACATGATACCCCAGAAATAGCTGCGAAGAAAAAAAATAATTATATGGCAATTTTAAAAGAATTTCCCGATGACTCTTGGAAGTTTTTGACCGGTAATAAAGAAAATATTGATAACTTTATGAACTCTATTGGTTTTAAATTTAAAAGGGATGGTAAAGATTTTATTCATAGTGTCGCCCTTATTGTTTTGGCGCCGGATGGAAAAATCGTCAGATATATATATGGGATGAGAATACTCCCCTTCGACTTGACAATGGCAATAGTAGAGGCTCAGCAAGGTAAAGTCGGATTCTCCGTAAAGCGAGTACTTAGCTACTGCTTTAGTTATGATCCAAACGGGAAAAAATATGTTTTTAATGTAATGAAAGTATCTGCTACAATTATTTTAGCAGGCATTGTTACACTATTTTTAGTTTTAACATTAACAGGCAAAAGAAAATCTACACGAGGCAAAGATGGATAAAAACAGCGAAGTAATCCCTTTTTTAAATGACAATAAATATCCGGGGATATTTGGATGGATATTTTCGACAGACCATAAAAAGATAGGTCTGTTGTATATGTACTCAACCTTAATACTCTTTATAATTGGTGTTATAATCGGTTTACTGATAAGGATTGAGCTTATTGCACCCGGGAAAACTATTGTTGATCCTCAAACCTACAATGCATTTTTCACCGTTCATGGTGTAATAATGATATTTCTATTTGTAATACCAAGTATACCGGCCGCTTTTGGCAATCTTTTTCTGCCCATACAAATCGGTGCTGAAGATGTTGCATTCCCGAAGTTAAACCTTTTTTCATGGTGGCTTTACATAATCGGACTTATTCTAATCCTATTTTCCCTTTTTACCGGGAAAGGTGCTCCTGATACGGGATGGACATTCTATGTCCCTTTTAGTGAATTTACTACAACAAATGTCAGTGTTGCCGTAATCGGTGTTTTTATATTAGGATTCTCTTCAATTCTAACAGGCCTTAATTTTATTACAACTGTGCACAGACTAAGAATGCCAGAAATGAAATGGATGAAAATGCCTCTTTTTGTCTGGGCACTCTATGCAACAGCATGGATTCAAGTGCTTGCTACCCCTATTTTGGGGATAACGGTTCTGCTTATTTTTGTTGAACGAATGTTTGGAATAGGTCTCTTTGACCCTGCAAAAGGGGGGGACCCTATTTTATATCAACATTTATTCTGGATTTACTCTCACCCTGCCGTTTATATCATGGTAGTGCCCGCAATGGGAGTAATAACAGAAATTATTCCGGTTTTTGCCAGAAAACATATTTTTGGATACAAAGCAATTGCATTTTCATCACTTGCAATTGCATTTGCAGGTTCCCTTGTGTGGGCTCACCATATGTACACAAGCGGAATGAGCGATACAGCTGTAATAATTTTCTCATTTTTAACTTTTATTGTAGCAATCCCGACTGCAATAAAAGTATTTAACTGGGTAGCCACACTTTACAAAGGCTCCATTATAGTGGAGCCCCCACTCTTATTTGCCCTTTCTTTTATTTTTCTTTTTTCCATAGGCGGTCTTACAGGGCTAATTTTAGGAGCTGCCGGAACCGATATTCATGTACACGACACATATTTTGTAGTCGGGCATTTTCACTATACAATATTTGGCGGTACAGGTTTCGGATTTTTTGGAGCTATGCACTACTGGTTTCCTAAAATTTATGGCAGAATGTACAATAAAAGGATTGCTACCATAGCATGGGCCCTTTTGTTTATCGGTTTTAATATCCTTTATTTTCCAATGCTTGTGATAGGGATGATGGGAATGCCAAGAAGATATTATGACTATCTTCCACAATATCATACCGGACATATCATATCTACCGTTGGCTCATGGATTCTTGCAGTTGGCTTAATTATAATGTTTTATAACTTATTTAAAAGTATCAAACATGGTGAAAAAGTAGGTAAAAATCCATGGGAAGCTGCAACACTTGAGTGGACTACTCCGTCACCACCACCTACTCTCAACTTTGTCAGTGAACCAAAACTAACAAGAGGACCTTATGACTATAAAGGGGTAGAAGAAGATGAGCAATATTCATAAAGATTATTTAGGCTCAAAATTTGGAATGTGGCTGTTTCTCTTTACAGAAATACTGCTCTTCGGTGGATTATTTATCTTATACAGTATCTATTTACACAAATATCCTACTGAATTTCACTTGGCTGGAAAAGAACTAAATGTATATTTCGGTGGTGGAAATACTGTGGCTCTTGTGACAAGCAGCCTTTTTATGGCGATGTCAATTTCGGCCATCCAAAAAGATGATAAAAAATTAGCCATTACCTTTTTATCCATTACATTGGCTCTTGCATTTGTATTTTTAACAAACAAATATTTTGAGTGGGGTGCTAAATTTCACCACGGGATATATCCGGATTCCCCTGCTCTTTTGGAAAGGCCTAAAGGGGAGATTATATTTTTCGGACTATATTTTGTAATGACAGGGCTTCATGGAATACATGTTATAATTGGAGCGATAATAATTATCTATACCCTTTTTATGCTCAAATATGAAAAGGTTAATAAAGATGATTTTGTACTGCTTGAAAATGCCGGTCTATACTGGCATTTGGTAGATTTAATATGGATATATCTCTTCCCGCTATTTTATTTAATCTTATAGGAGAAGATAATGAGTACTGAAAGCAAACATATTGTCAGTTACAAAACATTTATAATTGTCTGGGCTCTTTTGCTTTTTCTTACCGCCGTTACCGTATGGGTTGCTCAAATCAATCTCGGTTTTTTAAATGTAGTAGCAGCTTTAGCTGTAGCTACAACAAAAGCTTGTATTGTTATACTTTTTTTCATGCATCTGAAATACGAAAACAAATTATTTAAAATATCTGTTTTTATGACCTTTTTAGTATTGGCATTGTTTATAGGTTTTACATTCTTTGATGTTGCATACAGATAGCTTAAGGAGAATATAATGTATCCATTAGTGAGTGCTGTAAATAAGGTGGACTTTGCCTTTATATTAATTTATTCCATCGCCGTAATTGTGCTTTTGGGTATCACTTTTGCCATGGTTTACTTTTTATTCAAATACAATAAAAAAAGGCATCCTGAACCGGCAGATATAAAAGGGAATTTATTTGCGGAGATATTATGGACAGTTATACCTACAATAATATTTATGGGAATGTTTTTTGTAGGATGGGACAGTTTTGTAGCTTTAAGGACAGTGCCGAAAAACGCTATAGAAATAACAGTTGAAGGTAAAATGTGGTCTTGGAAATTTACATACCCAAACGGCAAAGTGGACAAAGAGCTTTACGTCCCATTAAATACGCCCGTAAAGCTCAACATTACCTCAGCTGATGTTATACATAGTTTTTATGTCCCTGCTTACAGAATAAAAATTGACGCCGTGCCTGGGCTTACCACTTATGCGTGGTTTAACCCGGATAAAAAAGGGGATTATGATATTTTATGCGCTGAATATTGCGGGGTAAGGCACGCTTACATGCTTTCAAAAGTCCACGTTGTTGACAAAGAAGATTATGCCAAATTTATAAGTGGTAAAAAAGAAAAAACTGTAAATGTTACTTTGCCTGAACTTCTTGATAAATATGGTTGTTCAGATTGCCATAGCCTTAACGGTGAAGTTTTGGTAGGTCCTCCTCTTAACGATATAAATGGGAGAAAAACAATTGTAACAAACAATGGAAGTGAAAAAGAAATAACCGCTGATGATAAATATATCAGAGACTCTATACTTCATCCCGCAAAAGATATTGTAAAGGGTTTTGAAAATATAATGCCCCCTTATGATGGTGAGATACCTGAAAGTGACTTGAACACATTAATAAATCTAATGATAGACCAAAAAAATGACATATCAAATATTGAAATCGGCAAAAAGTTAGTAGAAGATGAAGGGTGCACCGGTTGCCATTCCTCTGACGGCTCGATAATTGCCGCTCCATCTTTTAAAAACCTCTACAACGGCAAAAAGCAAGTGATAAAAGACGGTAAAGAATATACCGTTACAGTAGATGACGAATATATCTATGTTTCCATAAAATATCCGGAAAGGGAAGTCGTAAAAGATTTCGATTCGATAATGCCGCCGTTTGACTATCTTACTGATGAACAAATCAAAGCAATTACAGAGTATATCAAGTCACTCAAATAGACCTCAGAAAATTTCTGAGGTCTTACTTAACACTTTTAAACTCATTAGATTAAATATCTCGCTAATGGTAACAATATCGGCTTACTTTGGTTTTCTCCTTTCGGATAAAAAGCATACACCACAGCTATTTATAGTCTTATTCGCAGTAATGATTCATAGTTTTGGCACATCAATGCTTAATCAATATCAGGAAATTGAGTTTGATAAAAAAATGGAAAGGACAAAAAATAGACCACTTGCTAAAAGTATGTTTAATCCCAAAAGTGCACTTTATTTAGGCATCATACTTATTTTATTATCTTTTATCATTCCTCTTACAATTAATAAAAAATTTATTTTTCTTATGCTGTTAGATAACTTTATCATCTACAACTGCATATACACTCCTCTCAAGAAAAAGACATCTTTTGCACTTCTTATAGGTTCTATTTGCGGAGCCATTCCTCCAGTGATTGGGTGGTTAGTCGGAAATGATTATTTAAGTCTGAAAATTTTATTGGTGGCAACCGCATTTTATATGTGGCAAGTGCCCCACTTTTTATTTTTAACGGAAAAATACAAAAATGAATATAAAAAGGCCGGTTTTAGAATATTAATAAATGAAACAAGTGCAAAAAAGTATAATATTATCCTTACGACATGGCTTATAAGTTATTTTTTAGTCCTTGCAAATACTGCTATTATCATTCTTGGGCAAGGTATTTTATCTGATATTTTAATTTCTCTTGAAACTATACTTATTTTGATGCTTGTTATACAAAACAATAATCCTGCCCAAAAATTCCGCATTATCAACATTTCAATCATGGTATTAATAATTTTTTATATAATAAAAACAATAGCACTCTGAAAAGAATTGGAAAAAGTGTTTGGCAGACAGCAAAGTGTCCGCCAAACCTTTAATTTACGGGTATTATCTTACAAAAATCGTTTAATATATATTCGGGATCCTTTTCAAAAAGCTCACCAAAAACCTGCAGCTTTTTATTATAACTTTTGTCGATATCTATGAATAAGAACACATCAAGAAAATCCTTTATCTCTTTCATTAAAAATTTCTTATCCTCATCACTTAGATAGTCTATTTTTTTAACACCTACTCCCAGCTGCTCATCCTTAATTTTACCTCTTATATATGCAGCACCTGCTGTCATCCCACTACATATATAATAGCCCATAGGGTATTCGTGATTTACAACATTTAAAACAATCCCAATCCCCCCTTGGGCATATTCCATAAAATAATCACCCATCCCTTTCTCTTCGCCAAGCCCAAATATGGCAACAGGCGGCTTTCTGTTTGTCAGCTTTTCTTCAAAGGTCTTTATAAATTTATTCCAACCAAGCGTGCTTAATTTTGCCTTTCTTTTTTGATATTTAAACCTTAAATCCTTTAAAATCTCGTCTTTTGTATAATTTTCATATCTTTCAAGATTTAGCTTTCTCCACTCTTCAGGCACACCTGCCTTCATTAGTAATAGGTTTCTTACTCCGCCACTTTTTGCAACTCTAAAAGTGCCACTCACAGCATATGCGGCAAACAGGTCACTTACATGCCCTGCAATATTTATCTCTTTAGGGTTTGATGTATTGGCAACCCCTACGTGGGTATTTGCAGGAATTGACGTTTTAAAAGTATGGTTTGGTATCACATTAATTTTTACATTATCCACAAAAGCAAAACAGTGGTTGCCTACCAAGCCTCTTACTGTAATTTCTTCACACTTGACTCCAGTCCCTATCGTCCTCTGCCCCACCACATTGTCAATAAAAAACTTTTTGACACCTTTTTTAACCGCTTCTTTCATCAACAAATTTAAACTTACACTATCAATTTTATCTACCCCAACATCTATGGTTAATGAGTCCCCTTGAATGTTCTTTAATGTATTTTCAAAAAATTCCTTATTTTCATTAATTCTTTGTTCAAATGTCTTAAATATCTTATGTTCCCTCTCCTTGACAGAGGCATCCGGTATCTGCTTATCTATTTCATGTTTCCCAAATGTTTCAAATAGTAGCGGGTCATTACCATGATATCTAAATCTTCTAGCTCCAACCACGTCGGCGTGGTGACTCATACCAAGCCCTGCGGCAAGCCCTTCCATATCCTTAACAAAAGATTTAACCATAGAAACTATAAAATTGCTCCCCATTTCAGGGTCAATCCTGCTTCCGTATTTTCTTGACGTTATACCCCATGCACATTGACCTGTATGGCATCTCTGACAAAGTGTACAACCCAAAGGATGCAACGTTCTCATCCCCATTCCTACAAAATCAGCACCAGCCAGTAAAACCAAAAAAGCATGAAAACTATCCAATACACCGCCTTCAGCAATAATCGAAATATTTTCCCTTAATCCTTCCTTTCTGAGAGCCAAATCTGCAATGTGAGTCAAATATACCACATTTAAGCCTTTATTTTGCAAATCTACCAAATGAGCCGCACCTGTAGAGCCATCCCCTGCTTTGATTGTAATATAATCAAAACCTGCCTTTGCAAGTGCAACAGCTATTTCAGGAAAATTCCACGCTGTACCGTAAACATCCGCACCAATAAGTTTTTCTTCACCCAAAAGCGCCCTTAATGACTCTACCCTCATAGGGAGCTCCTCAATAGAATATTGTAAATGCTGTGGATTGGGAGCTGTCAGATTTCTTAAAGCTTCAACACATCTAAGAAGAGCAATCTCTAAATCATTTTTTTTGGATTGAAGATGTCCGCCTTTACCTTTTTTGGCATCCTGCCCGTATTTCATACTGATTCCAGCAAACTTATCAAGCTCAACCCAAGGGCCATAACCACCTGAGCCAAATTGTAAAATACAATATTTTGATGCAGACATCATATCCGGATGCACGTACCCTTCACCGGTGAAAAAAGGTCTGCCAAGTTTTATACTGGCCATCAGTCTTGCCAAAAATGCTTCGTGACTGTTTGAGCCATAACTCATATGGCAGTCGAAAATAGGTGTATTACATAAAAATTTAGCCTTTCTTTTACCTAAATATACATTATCAAGTTTACCCGCATATTCATGTAAATGGTCTCTTTGAGGGCTTAATATCTCCGCTGCATCTATTATCCAATCGGTATAAAGC
Source organism: Deferribacteraceae bacterium V6Fe1 (assembly GCA_022813675.1). GTDB lineage: Bacteria > Chrysiogenota > Deferribacteres > Deferribacterales > Deferrivibrionaceae > Deferrivibrio > Deferrivibrio metallireducens. The sequence continues at coordinate 2,118,104 of CP063375.1, forward strand.
TTTGATTCAGACCTTCCCAAATGTGCACTGCTAACAGTTGATCTTTCATCTGCTCTATTTAAAATATTATTAATAACCTCAGCATTTGATAATTTGACACCTATATCGTGATAATCAGGATTATTAAAAACTTTGATAGCCCTTTGAGGACACATTTTAACACACCGCTTGCAATTGCAACACTCATCAGGATTAATCCAGAGAATCTTCTCGACCAAATTGATTTTATCAGTCTCATCAGGAAGCACTCTATTTCCGTCAAAATCATAATAGACGGTTTCCATCTCAAAAACACCTGTCAGACTATCAGGCTTTTTTAGATTATGTGTACAGGCTTCTACACATCTGGCACAATGTACACAGCCTCTTCCCGGCTCTTCCTCTTCACTTGTGACTTTTACCCAATACTTTGCACCGGTTGCATAAATACCTGTCCTATCAGGCTCTACATATTTTATACTTCTTTTAACTCTTAACTCTATTTTACTGTCAAGCTTCATCCCACTTCCACCTATAATCTAATTTTTTCACTTCTTTTCCTTCTATTTTAAATGCCACAACTTTACCTGCATCAGGGTCATAAACACTTGCAAGCTCTTCCTCCATAAAATAAGCTGCCGAAAGGATTGCTCTCTGCTCACTCCCCAAAAGAGCAACTTTATCATTATAACCAAGACTAAAAGACCTCAGATGGTCTCTGTCAGTAAAACCAAGCAAAACATCTCCAACAAGCACAATTGCAGTAGCAGGCCCGGACATTTTCATTCGCTTTAGTATTGGATCATTTATAATCTCAAAATACCTTTTTCTTTGACTGTCACTTAGTGAAACAAGCTCTTGTGGAAACTTTCTACTTATTACCCACTCAATTTCTTCAATAGTATAACCTTTTCTTAATAGGTAATCTGTTTGCAAAAAAATTGCCTCTGAGTCAGTCCCCACATGAAGATTTATACCAAGCTGCTCTAAGGCTATTGCGTTAGATTTGTCACTTGACAGGTGACCGTTATGCACACCTGCAATCTCTCCAACAGAAATCGGTTGTGGTCCCCACCAAAGACCGCGACCACTACTTGTCGGCCATCTGAGATGAATCAGACAAGCTTCATAATACTCATCCTCATACTTATGCAAATCATAAATTTTAATAGTATCGGTAAGCTCAAAGGCAGTCAAAAAAGTACCATTCTCTTTTGAACTTGAAAAAATCCTTGCATCATGCATAAAATCTTTATTGAACTTTGAAACATGCTTCATAATATATTTGTAATCATTGTCAATTCTCTCCCTGTACATCATCTCATCTATTGTAGGCGGAGTCACATAGTACCTTTTGATGATTGGCAAATCATATTCGTAGTAGTATTTCCTTGCCACCAAGTCTTGAGACTCAAGAATATGCACACCCCAACTGTTTATTACATTCTCAAGCTCACTAACCTTATACTGATCACGATACATGATATGAAAAACATAAAAACTGTTGTCTTTATATATACCTTTTAAAGTTACACCTGCGCCTGTCCTCCCTCTGTATTGCAAACACATGGCACTCTTTAAAAGTGCATTCAAACTAAATTCCCCCGCAGCTGCCAATAGACCGCAGGCACCTTTGGGCAACCCTTCCTCTCCACCTGAAAAGGTATTTATATCCATAGGTTTATAATTTTTAATATCATTCATTGTTATTCCTCTTCCCTAAGTTTACTGTACTCAACATATTGAGATAAAATATATTTTTCAAATTTACTCTCATCACTTATAACACTAAGTGCTGACCTTGGGCATGCCTCCACGCTTTTAAAGGAGTGTGAGGAAATATTTTCTTTTATATACATATAATAAGCCGTATCTTTTTCAGGACTCCACTCTTTAAACTTTTTAATCAGGCTATTATTACTGTAAAAATAGCACCAATCGCACTGAATACATATTCCGCAATAGAAGCACCTTTTAGCCATTAAAACAGCTACATCTTTATCTACGGTCTTAACAATTTCATTAAAGTTTCTTTTCCGCTCCTCAAACGTAATATTTTCCTCAATCATTCTACCCGTCTTTTGAAAATATTTTGTATTTATATCTTCATAAAAAGCAATTTCTCGGTTGATATCTTTTTCAAGCTCTTCTCCTAAAAAATTCCTAACTGCCTCCACAGTCTTTTGTGCTGAACCTACCGCTCGCACAACCATGCCGGTAGGAGTGGCAGCACCCATAGCTGCATCGCCGCAAATAAACACCTTATCTCTCAAGTCTTCAGGCAAATCAGGACAATTAAGTCGAGGAAATTCATTTACAAAACTGTCCCCGACAAATGACAAGTCAGGTTTATCACCTACTGCCATAACTATTTTGTCAAAGATAAATTCATTATACTTGTCTTTTATGGGTATCGGCTTTGAGCGACCGCTTTCATCAACAGGGCCAAGCTTCATAACCTGGCAGATTAACCTTAAACCTTCCCTTACTTTTTCTATTTTTATTGGCTGATTCAGAAAATAAAATTGCACCCCTTCCCTTTTACTTTCTTCCACCTCGCCAGGATGTGCAGTCATCTCACCTATTGTCCTTCTGTAAATAATACTTGGAAGAGCACCTAATCTCACGGAACATCTTGCCACATCAAACGCAGTATAGCCTCCGCCGATCACACCTATCTTTTCATTTTCTTGAATATTTAATTTATCTGACTCGCCGAAATTTATAAGCCTTAAAAACTCAATTCCGTTATAAATATTATCTAAATACTCACCATCTATGTTTAATTTCCCTGGATATTGCGCCCCGGTAGCAACAATGACAGCATCGGACTCCTCAACAATATTTACAAATTTACTCTTATCTATATGCTGGTTGAGAATTATTTCCACTCCGGCTTCCCTTATAAAATTCAGCTCTTTTTCAAAAATTTCTCTCGGATACCTATATGCCGGAATACCTTCGATCAACAGCCCACCCGGCTTGGAGTGTTTTTCATATATAACTACCCTATACCCGTTTATTGCCAAAAAATAGCCTGCAGAAAGACCTGACGGACCTGATCCGATTATTGAAATTAATTTATTTTTACTGTCAGATTTTAAAATTGGCTTTAAATTGTTCTCATACCCCCAATCGGCTACAAACCTTTCAAGAGCTTTGATGTCCACCGGCTCGTCAAATTTTGCCCTGTTGCAGGCTGTCTCGCAAGGATGGTCACAAAATCTTCCGCACCCTGCGGAAAAAGGGTTTGTCTCTTTTAACACATAAAATGCATCCTCAACTCTTTCTTGAGACAATAAATACAGAAACCGAGGGATATCGTTTTTAGCCGGGCAACCGGAGTTCCCTAAGTGATCTTTAGAATAACAAGGACTTTTTTTATTGATGTAAATTGGATATAACCTTTTCAAGACTCGCCTCCGTATAAGCTTGCTACTTCAATTATACACTTTCTTTATAATATTTCAAAATAAAAATTATTAACTTTTAGAAAAATATTTTTACCAAATGAATATGGAAGTTGACAAAAAAGGGGGGCAATACGCCCCCCTTAGGACTACATTATATTTTTATAAATCTCTTACAACAAAAACCGATTTTTTTGACCTTCTTACAACCTTTTCAGTTGTACTGCCAAAAAACACATCTTCAAAAAAGCTTTTTGTATGAGAAGCAATTACAATCAAATCAACATCAAGCTCTTTTTCTGTCCTCAATACTTCATAATACGGCTCACCAAACTTTACTACTGTTTCAACTTCAATATTTTTGTCACCAAGGACTTTTTCAATCTGTTTTTTAAAAAGTTCTTCCGTATCAGTTACAAGTCTTTTTTTAAGGTCTTTGGAAGCCCTCTCACCCAAATAACTATGAACGATACTGGACTCTTCAGGTATAGCATGCAACAAAATAATTTTTGATTTAAAAGTTTCAGCCAAATCGCCGGCTCTTTGTAGAGCTACATCCGCACTCTTTGAAAAATCAGTAGGTACTAAAATTTTTTTTAAATTATACATATATTCCTCCTGTCTATTTCATTTGTTTAACAGCCACATTCGCCGCAACTAAAATCGGGTCCCACACAGGTGCAAAAGGTGGGGCATAACTTAAATCAAGCTCTGACAGCTCAAAAACAGTAGCATTTTTATAAACAGCCGCAGATATTACATCTATCCTTTTTGCCACTACATCCTGTCCTACAATCTGCCCGCCAAGCACTATCCCGTTAGATTTATCATAATACAAACAAACGGTCATTTTTCCATTTCCGGGGTAGGCTCCCCTCGTATGCGAAGTTATAACGACTTTATCATAATCTATTTTTGCACCAAGTATCTGACTTTCAAACATGCCGGTAGTGGCAACAGTCAAGTCAAATAACTTAAAAGCTGCAGTCTGTAATATCCCTTGAAACTTTGACATACTGACAATATTTGCAATATTATTACCTGCAATTCTCCCCTGCTTGTTGGCAGTAGTTCCAAGCGGCATATATGTAAATTCACCGGTCTGTCTGTTATAATGCTCGGCACAGTCACCGCCAGAAAAAATATTCTCGATATTTGTCTGCTGAAACAGATTTACTTTTACTGCCCCTTTAATACCAAGCTCAACACCGGTGTTTGAAAGCATATCGGTATTTGGCCTAACCCCAAGAGCAGCAACAACCAAATCCTGTTCAAACTTACCTGCTGAAGAATCAATGCTTTTGCCATCACTGCCGTAAATATCAACACCAGTAATCAGCTCAATACCATTATTTTCTAAAGTATTCAAAACTATCTTTCTCAAATCACTGTCTAAAAACGGCAAGATATAGTCCATCTTCTCAAGAATTTTAACTTTTATCCCTAAATCTCTCAAAGAATCGGCAAGCTCCAAATTTATATACCCTGCTCCGATAAGCGTAGCATTTTTAATCCCTTTATAAACAAGCTTTTTAACCTTTCTTAAATCATCAAGTGTCTTAAAATAATATATATTACTAAAATTTTCATCAGGTAACCTGACTGCACTGGCTCCCGTAGCATAAACAAGATAGTCATAGTTATCCTTTATAGTTAGCTTGTTTGAGATATCCCTCACTTTTACACTGTTTTTTTTAACGTCTATCTCCTCAACCTCATGATAGAGTTTATAATTAACCCCCCTTTTATGGATTATTTCTCCATAGCTCATCGCATAAAGGGACTCAACAGGCTTCTCCTTAAACAATAGGTTGTAAGGCATACCACATGCGCCATAGGAAACATCACCACTTTTTTCATAAACGGTAACAACAGCTTCCGGCATCTGCCTTTTAATTTGGCTTGCTGCACTCAAACCTGCAGCCACTCCACCTACAACAACGACTTTCATAGCTCACCTCTATCAAATTAAAACACTAATGAAGATTTAAGTCAATAAAACATTACATCAAAATAAAAAAACAATTAATTATTAGCTTTTACAACAACAAGTTATTAGTTTTATATTCAAAAAGCTGACAGTAATCTTTTAACTATAACAACAAAACTTAAAATAGCTTTAAATAAAACTTAATAATTAGTAAACTATATATCTAATTCATTACAACAAGCTTTAGTGCATTAACTTCAGCATCCCAAATAAATATTCCTTTTCTAACAACTTTCCTTTATATTTTATCAAATTGTGTTAAAATTTAGAAAAGTTAGGAGGAGAGTATGACCGGTGGTTTAATATTTTTAGGAATAATAGTTATTTTAGTATTTGCTTTTATTGCTTATTACAATAAGTTTATAAAGCTAAAAAACCAAGCTGACGAATCATTTAGCGGAATCGATGTGCAACTAAAAAGGAGGCATGACCTGATTCCAAATATTGTAGAAACCGTAAAAGGTTATGCAAAACACGAAGCTTCCACACTTGAAAAAGTTGTCCAAGCCAGAAATATTGCGATGTCGGCCAATTCGGTCGAAGATAAAGCAAAAGCTGAAAATATGATTACCGGAGCTTTAAAAAGCTTGTTTGCATTATCTGAAAGTTACCCTGATTTGAAAGCTAATCAAAATTTCATTAGCCTGCAAAATACATTGTCTGAAATAGAAGATAATATTCAAAACGCAAGAAGATATTATAACGCAGTGGTAAGGGACTACAATATTCTTTGTGAATCTTTTCCGTCTGTAATTATTGCTAATATTTTCAATTTCAAAAAGCGAGAATTTTTTGAAATCGAAGAAACGGAAAGAGAAAATGTTAAAGTCAACTTTAACTAAACCAATATTTGTTTGCTTATTTCTTCTTGTATTTACCATTCCTGCATTTGCGGAATATTTTTATATTAAGAGCTACAATATTGATATAAATGTAACAAAAACCTCTGTTTTGGAAATCGAAGAAACCATAAATGTCCATTTTAATACTGCAAGACACGGAATCTTTAGGACAATCCCTTATAAATACCTTGTAAACATTGATTCTGATGATGAAAAAGCTTACAGACCATTTATGGATGGCAAGTACTATAAAATAGATATTTTCGATGTAAAAGTAGATGGTTTTAAATATGTTACATACAAAAAAGGGGATAAATTTTATATAAAAATAGGTGATAAAAACTCTTATGTCTCAGGCGATGTAACTTACAAAATAACTTACAAAATCTTTGGTGCCATAAACTTTTTTAAAGAACATTCAGAATTTTACTACAACATAATAGGCACTCAGTGGCCTGTTAAAATTAAAGAAGCTACTTTTAATATCTACCTTCCAGAAAACTATTTGCCATCTGATAACGATATAATTTTAGTAGGTGGTAAATTTGGAGAGAGGGGAAAAATAGCAAGCTATAATGTTGCAGAAGGTGTTATAACCGGTTTTACAAACAGAGTATTGAATCCTTTTGAAGGGCTGACACTTATATTAAAATTTCCTGAAAACTTTCTATTAAACGGAACAACTTTTCTCAGGTTTAAACTTTTAATCATAAATAATATCATTTATTTGACTCCAATCATAATATTTATCGTTATGTATCTACTGTGGTTCTTCATTGGAAGAGATAAAAAGATTATTGATTATGTCCAATTTGAGCCGCCAAAAGATATGACACCTGCCGAGGCCGGAGTTATAATAGATGATAAAACTGATAATAAAGATTTAATTTCACTTATTTTCTATTGGGCAGTAAATGGAATCATACAAATTGAAGAGGATGAGCAAGACGGTATATTTACATCCAAAGATGACTACATACTCACAAAACTCAAAGACTTACCTGAAAATGCCAAGCAATATGAAAAAACTATATTTAACGGTCTTTTCCCCGGCAGCACTCGGGCTGTAAGAATTTCCACGTTGAAAAACACTTTTTATACATATATGCAGGATGCAAGAAAAGAGCTGGATGAAGAAATTGCAAGAAATGATTACTATGTCAGCGGCACAAGAATATTAAGCAGCGTTTTTAAGATATTAAGTATATTTGTCTTGTTGACCGGCATATTTTACTCTTTTTCAGCTGAAAGAATTGACTATATTCTAATTTTTATAATAAACGCCCTGATTATTTTTATTTTCGGATACCTTATGCCTAAAAAAACGGACAAAGGTGTTGATAAATTTCAAAAAGTTAAAGGTTTTAAAGATTTTATTCATAAAGTTGAAACTCCCAAACTTAAAATTTTACTTCAAAAAGACCCCAACTACTTTGATAAAACAATCCCATTTGCAGTTGCACTTAATGAAGAAAAAGTATGGGCGGAAAAATTTCAATCGCTCATCACTGAGCCACCAAATTGGTATGTTTCAAGGCGCCCAGGGCATTTTAATACAATATATTTTGCCAACTCTCTTTCCAGTGCAACTAAAAATATGAATCAAGTTTTCAACTCCACTCCACCCTCATCAGGAAGCGGCGGCAGCGGATTCTCCGGTGGCGGAGGATTTTCAGGTGGTGGTTTCGGCGGAGGGGGAGGCGGAAGCTGGTAAAATTAGGATTATTTACCACTTCTATAATAGGTGAATTACTTCTCGAACATCTGATGGAAAAAAATATTTTTCCCAGTGTAATTACTTATAAAAAAGATTTTTTACGAACTACGTTGAGCAGAGATTTTGAAAAATTTGAGAGTTTTTTTAATATTACTTATTTAGGAAGTAATAACTACTCTGACAACAAAGAGAAGCTGGATAGACTACACATAGAAGTTGCACTTTGTGTTGACTGGACTAAGGATTTTTTTCAAGGTCAAAAAACACCATTTAAAGTCTTATTCACTCACCCGTCGCTTTTACCTTTTTACAGGGGTTATGGGGCAATTACAGAGCAATTTTTGCAAGGAGTGGTTGTCAGCGGACTGAGTGTAATTCAAAACTCGGAAAGAGTAGACGGCGGGGATATAATTTACCAAAAGGAAATTAATATTGATTTTAATGACTACCCTTTGGACTTTATTTCTAATTATATTAAAGAAATTGTTAGTTTTACTGAGATGTTAACCGAAAACAATATTGACTTCGATGCCAAAAAACAAAATGAAAATCTCGGTTTTTACCTCGTGAGAAAAAGAAATAAAAATGCCATTATAGATTTTGGAAGGGATGCGTTCTCGATTTATAACCATATCAGAGGTTACAGTAATCCCTTTTTTGGTGCTCACTTCTACTACAAAAATCAGAAAATTAAAGTTTTCAAATCGGAAATAAGGGCGTGGCAAGGAAATTATGGAAAACCCGGACAAATATTAAATAAAGAAGATGATTATATTGAAGTTGCTTGCGGGACAGGGTCAATTAGGCTTTATAGCATCTTGTCTGAAACTGATGAAAGTTTAAATATCAACAACCTGTTTTTAGTAAACGATATATTAAACCATTAAGAAGTAATGGGGGCCGAAAGCCCCCATTATTTGGAACAATCTTTCCCTGACAATTTACTATAAAATCTGCAATGCATAATTCTTATTTCATCTTCATATTTATAACCGGTCAGCATTGACTTTAAAGAACCTTTAATGGCAAAAAGAGACATATACAAATGTACCAAAAACATTATGAGCATTGCCATTCCGAGAAAATTGTGAATAATAGCATATATTCTCAAATTGTCGGTTGATGCTGCAAAGCTATACATATAATAACCTGTGTATGCCATAACAAATCCGCCTAAGGTTCCAAGCCAAAACCAGCTTTTTTGCCCCGGATTGAATTTTCCCACAGGCATTATATTTTCTGTCTTTTTACTAAGATACCCTCCAAACTTAAAGAACCAAGTAATATCACCAGGGGCTATTATCATCTCTCTTAACCACATCAACAACATTACCAACCCAAGGGGCACAAAAATGACCGCTGAAGGAAAATGTATATATCTAAATGTTCGTACCAAACCACCACCGCCAAAATATTTTCCAAATATCATAATAAGTCCTGACACAGTCAATGTAAGAAAAGAAATAGCGGTCAACCAATGGACAGCTCTATTAAATACAGTAAAAACCAAATATTTATTACCTTCATGTGGGAATTTTTTAGGACCTATCACTAAGTAGTGCAACACAAATATCCCTGGTATGGCTATTAAAATCCAAAAGTAAATTTTTCTTACATATTCCTTTTGCAAGATAGTAAAAGGTTCACCATATTTTTGCCATTCGCCGGTAAAATGTTCGGTTATAATTTTATAATTTTCAATACTATTATACTTACTACTTGAAAAAATAGGCTGTACTGTATCGTTTTCCGCCGAATACACGGCTGCCATGAGAAGCAAAAACATTATCAAAGTCACAAAAAGTATTCTTCTCATATTACACCTTAAGAGATAAGGGGCAAATAGATGCCCCTATTTTTTATTATACGCTTTGTCCCAGCCCCAAGCATTTGCTCCTGAGCCACGCTTAAATCCCCTTTCACGATAAATATTGGCGATTTTATCTGCATCACCTGCCAAAAGTGCCTTGGTTGCACACATAGAAGCACATAAAGGAGCTTTCCCCTCTGCTATTCTATTTTGACCATACAGCCTTTTCTCTTTATCACTAAAGTTTTCAGCAGGACCTCCTGCACAGAAAGTACACTTGTCCATAACCCCCCTTGCCCCAAAAGAATTCCCTTTAGGAAACTGAGGTGCACCAAAAGGGCAAGCAAAAAAGCAATAACCGCAACCTATGCACACATCTTTATTTACAAGGACAATCCCGTCTTCCCTTTGATAAAGAGCATCCACAGGACAAACAGCTATACACGGAGCATCCGAACAATGCATACAAGCAACAGAGATGCTCTTCTCCCCTGGCTTACCTTCATTTATTGTTATTACGCGCCTTCTATTAACCCCCACCGGGATTTGATGCCCCTCTTTACAAGCGACAACGCACCCACCACAATCGATACATCTATCAACATCGCATAAAAATCTCATTCTTCCCATACATTTCCCCCATTAAGCTTTTTTTATACGGCACAAGCCGGTTTTTGTCTCTTGCATCTGAGTAACAATATCATAACCGTAGTTTGTTACTACATTTGCTGCTTCTCCAAGAGCATAAGGGGTTGTCCCTTCGGGATATTTGTTTGCCCAAGAGTCACCCATAAAAAACCCGCCAAAATGGAATGGAAGAAAAATTGTTGTCTCATCAACTCTATCAGAAATTTTAACCTTAACTTTTATCTTTCCTCCACCGGGAGACTCAACCCAAATATCATCGCCATTTCTAAGCCCATAATTATTTGCTGTTTTTATATTTACTTCCGCAAACATCTCCGGTTGGAGCTCGGCTAAATACTTGTTACTCCTTGTTTCAGCACCACCACCCATATATTCGACCAATCTTCCGGTAGTCAAAATCAGCGGGAAGTTTTTTACCCAATCTTCTTTTTGCTCGCTTTTATATTTGGTGTAGACCCTGTAATGGTCAGGCTTGTCCTCATAAGTAGGATATTTTCTTATCATCTCAGGATCTGGAGAATGCAAAGGCTCTCTATGCACAGGTATAGGATCAGGGAAGTCCCAAACAAAACATCTTGCTTTTGCATTTCCAAAAGGTGCCATCCCTCTCTTTATCGCTTCCTGAATGGTTTTTTGTGACAAATCTGTTTTCCAGTTTGTTCCTGGGATTACATCTTTAAATTCCGGGTACCCTGTCTTAACTTCACTACCCGGGTTAGCAACTCCATCTGCAAGTATATTCTCCTCTTTTTCCTTACCCGGATATTTATAAGTTGTACCATATCTTGCTCTAAATGGAAGTCCTCCTTTGGCTACAGGCTTAGAGATATCATATAAAATCGGTGTGCCGGGATGATCTGTAGTCCAACATGGCCAAGGTAGTCCATAATATTCTCCATCACAAGGTCCACCTTTAGCCTGCAAATCATCAACGTCAAAAGTATGCCAATAGTCAGTATGTTTTTTGATTCTTTCCGGAGTCTGACCATTGTAACCTATCGTCAAAGCGCCTTTATTAATTTCTCTGGTCACATCCTCTGGGATAAGTTTTATATTTTTATAAAACTTATCCCCAAAGCCAAACTTATCTACAAAAAGTTTCATAATCTCATAATCATCTTTGGTTTCATAAATTGGATCAACTACCTTATATCTCCACTGAATACCTCTTTGAGTATTTGTTACACTTCCGGAAGTTTCATATTGGCTCGATGAAGGTAAAATATAAACATTGTCCTTGTCACAAGCAGCAGCAGTCATTGTCGGAAATGGGTCAATTAAAACTACAAGATCTATCTTATCCAAAGCCTTTTTTAATTTATGGTATTGAGACTGTGAATTTGAAGAGCATCCCCAGAAAACAACTGCTTTTAAAGGGGTATATTGAGTTATTGCATCTTCCTGAATAACACCTTCATACCAACGGCTAAGAGTAAAGCCCGGTTTTGACATATATTTATCATCTTTAAATCTTGACTTTATCCAATCAAAGTCAACATCCCAAACCCTGCACCAATGTTTCCATGCTCCTTCGGCAAGTCCGTAATAGGCTGGCAATGAGTGAGAAAGGACACACATATCTGTAGCACCTTGAACATTGTCATGCCCTCTAAGAATATTAGTGCCTCCACCTGACTTACCCATATTACCCAATACAAGTTGAAGAATACAGTATGCTCTCGTATTGCTGCTACCAATTGAATGCTGTGTGCCACCCATACACCATATGACCGTGGCAGGTCTGTTAGTTGCAAGAATCTTTGCAATCCTTTCAATTTCTGAAGCAGGTACTCCGGTTACTCTTTCCACCTCTTCGGGAGTATAATCTTTCACTACCTCTTTAAGTTGCTCATATCCTGTTACTCTTGTTCTTATAAATTCTTTATCTTCCCAACCGTTTTTAATAATAACATTTATAAGCCCCATTACAAATGCCGTATCGGTGCCTGAACGGATTCTTACATAATCAGTTGCTTTAGCTGCTGTTTTTGTAAATCTTGGGTCTACAACTATTACAGGAGCATTGTTAACTTCTTTCGCATGTAATACATGCTGCATAGCAATAGGGTGAGCTTCAGCAGCATTTGAACCTATAAAAAAGAAACATTTAGAATGCCTCATATCATTAATACTGTTTGTCATTGCACCGTAGCCCCATGTATTTGCAACACCGGCAACAGTTGTAGAGTGACAAATTCTCGCCTGATGGTCTATATTGTTTGTACCCCAAAAAGCGGCAAGCTTTCTTTGCAAATAAGCCATTTCATTGGAAACTTTAGCACTTCCTATCCACATTACAGCATCAGGACCATCCTTTTCTCTTATATCAAGGAGCTTTTTGCTTACTTCATCTATTGCCTGCTCCCATGAAATTTTTTGCCATTTCCCGTTTACCTTCTTTAAAGGGTATTTTAATCTTTTTTCACTTGTTACCATATCGATAGCACCTGCACCCTTACAGCAATGCCCACCTCTTGAAACAGGGTGGTCAAAAGCAACTTCCTGCCTTACCCACACCCCATTTTGAACTTCGGCATAAACACCACATCCAACGGCACAATGTGTACACACCGTTTTTACTATCTTTGAATTTGCATAAGGGGAATTAGCGGCATTTGCTTTTTTTACAAATGTAGGAGTTAGTCCCAACCCGGTAATAGCAGAGGTCGCAGCAAAAATTTTCAAAAAACCCCTTCTGCCCATTTGAGGGTTAATACTTGTAACCGCATTTTTATTGCCCTGACTCGATTTTATAAGTTTAGTTTTTCCCATAACCCACCCCTACTTTAAAGTTTCGTAGTATTTCTTAAAATGTTCGGTCTCTCTGTAGAGTATTTCATTGTCAACATTTTCAGGAGCTTTAGCGTAAGATTTTTTGGATGTCACTGCTATAGCCGTTGTACTTGCGGCGAGCACTCCCAATTTCAAGAATTCTCTTCTTGATTTAAATTTTTTCATAAAAACCCCCTAAGTTGTGATAGACTCATTAAGATAACTTCTTTCTAAATCGAGAAAATAATCTATTAACAAACCCATGCATGCATAAAACACTGCACCGTCGTTAGTTTTAACCTTCTCAGAAAATAATGAAAAAAAGGGCTCCACAAACCTATTAAAAAAATCGACCTGCTCATCAAAAATGTAATCACCGTTTTTATTTATGAGATAAATCATCAAATCAGAAACAAAGGATATCGAATCTTCAGGTTCATAATAGTTCAGGTCTCTTGCCAAATTTAACTCTTTTAAAAAATCTCTTATTTCAACCAAAGTCTTGCCAAAATTTTTATTTTCAAAATAATACGATGCATTTTTATTAATAAGGTTATTACTAAAAGGGTCTACAAACAAATTATTGTATTCGGTTTGAATATCTTCAACTGAAAGCTCGTTAAAAACGGATTTAAAAGAATCTACTATCAAGTTCGCCTTGGAGTCACTATCATCGAAACTTTCTTTCACATTTGTAATAAACTGTTTAATAGTGTCGATAAATTCATAAGTAGGCTCACAAAAAAAGGCTTCTTTGATAATTTCATAAACAAATATTCTGGCTGAATTAATTTCATTATTTTCCATTTTTACCTGCCATCACAATTAACGGCTTATAACATTTTTAATTTTCAAAAAGCCGCTTAACTCTACACTCCTCACAATAATGCAAAAATTTTCCCTTGGACTCTAAAAGTCCGACCCCCGAAAGCTTTAACTTAACCGCTTCGAACGATTTTTTACTTCCAAAAGCCTTATTACATCCCGGACAAACAATCGGCTCATCTCTGCAGAGTTCATTTACCTCAAAAAACTTTTCACTCAACAATAATCCTTCTTTAACTGATATTGCATCTTCAGGACACACATATTCGCAAATTTTACACTGGATACAAATTGACGGATTATGGTTAAGTGAATAGTTAAATTCATTTGACAGTAACGCACCTATCTTACAATGATTAACACAAGCTAAACATAAAGAGCATTTCCCCTCATCAACAATAACTTCACCAAAAATATTAAGATAATTTTCCTCTATTAAAACATCATTGAAACTGGAGCTCTCAAACAAAAAGTTTAAGATTGACGCCAATTTTTTCCTTCTACTCGCAAAGCTATAATTTGTATAAACAACTGGCAAAGGGTTAGTTGAAACAGTGTCAAAATTATATTTTGTTTTTATGAAATTTTTATATTTAAACAGATACTCCAATAACCTATTTGCAAACAACACTTGATTGCTTTCAGATAGCTTATCATTTAAAACGACAATATTCGAAGCTCCTATGGCAAACACAAACAGATAATGCATCAAATTAAAAAACTTTGGGTCTGAATTCAAAAATATAATATTATCTAACTTGTTGCTGTTATTCCATTTGAATTTTCTTAATTGTTCGTCATCACCTGCAATTAAAATTTTGTCTTTAATATTATTACCACTAAACGAAGAAATAAAGTTATTATCATCGCTATTCACATACTGCATTGCCCCTGTGGGACAAACCGCAACACACTTACCGCAGGCTTCGCAGGCCAAATGATCAATAACGATAACGTTATCTTCTATCGTAAGAGCCTCATGATTACATTCCTCAATGCATCTTTTGCAACCGTAATTCAGCTTACCGTTATATTGACATAAATCTTGGGAATGTATTACATTTTCTTCAATCAAGAATTCTCCCGTCATTGAGAGTATTTTTTCTATATCAGAGTATTCAAAAATTCCAGTTTGGTTTTTGTTTAAAAATTCTTCAATGTCAGTCACAATAAAAGATGTGTAAATATTATCACTAACTACCTTATCTATGTCTATGGCCTTTTCAGGGCAAACTTTTTCACATTCACCGCATAGTGTGCATATATTGAAGTCTATTTCCAAATTAGTTGTGATGCATTTTTCCGGACAAATATTGTAACATTTTCCGCAATAAGTACATTTTTCGAAATCCACACTATCGTAAAAACTAAAACTGATATAAAAATTCGGAAATTTGCCATTTACTTTAAAATCTGTCACAGATAAA
Organism: Deferribacteraceae bacterium V6Fe1; assembly: GCA_022813675.1. Classification (GTDB taxonomy): domain Bacteria; phylum Chrysiogenota; class Deferribacteres; order Deferribacterales; family Deferrivibrionaceae; genus Deferrivibrio; species Deferrivibrio metallireducens. Next base: position 2,133,524 of record CP063375.1, read on the forward strand.
AAGTCAGGAGAAAATATCTTAGATACTGATAACGGTTTTAATGAGTAAACTCCTCCCAAAACATTCTTAATATGCTGCAATTTTTTATAATCGCAATAAATAAGACAAATAGCAGGCTTAATAACGGATGTATACGACTTGGAATAATTATATTTTAAAATACTGTTCATATATCACCTTATTGAAATTATATAACTCATATATAATTCTGTCAATGTAATAATTGTATGTATTTTGACTCATACTCTATAAAACAATGTTATTTTTATACGTATTGACCTGATTTATAATTATGTTAGAATTATAAAAATACTGACGAGGTGAAATTATGGTCCCTATAATCTGCTTTGTGGGCGCTTCCGATTGCGGAAAAACAACATTGCTCGAAAAAGTTATTTCGATTTTAAGAAACAGAGGATATAAGGTAGGAATTATAAAAAATGATACCCATGGTTTTGAAATTGACAAGGAAGGAAAAGATACTTACAGATTAAAAGAAGCAGGCGCTAACTCTGTAATAATTTCAGGACCAGATAAATACGCAATTATTTCCGATGCGGATAAATTTTATAGTCTTGATGACTTTGCATTTTATATAGGGGATAAAACTGATATTATACTTACAGAAGGCTTTAAAAGCTCTAAAAAACCAAAAATAGAGCTATTTTTAGACGGTACTTCCACTGAAATTCTATGTAAAGATGACGAAACATTAGTTGCCGTAGCAACAAATAACAAAGAAAAAATAAAAATGCTTACAAACAGGCCAATACTTGATATTAACAACCCGGAAGAGATTTCGAATTTTATAGAACAACATTACTTAAATAAGAAAAAAAGAAAGCTATTTTTAATGGTAAACGGCAAAAAAGTTAAAATTAAAGACTTTGTCGAAGACATAGTTACATCCACAATTATCGGCATGGTATCAGAGTTAAAGGATTGTAGTGATCCAAAAGATATTAGGATAGTAATTAAAGATGAGTGATGCAATTAATATGGATTTATATAACGTTATTAATATAATAGAAAACTACAACATTAAATTGACATCGGAATTTTTGCCCATTGAAGATACATGCGGACTTGTGTCAGCCTCCGAGATTAAAGCACCTTTTGACTTTCCTGAAAAAAAAAGGTCAAGAATGGACGGATTTGCCTTTGATATTAAAATAGCAGATTTAAAAAAGAGACTTAAAGTAGTTGCCCACTTAAATGCGAATGAAACATATGACCATAAATTACAAGCGGATGAATGTATAAGATGTTCAACAGGAAGTAATCTTTCCAAAAATCAGAATGCAGTAGTCCCAATAGAATTTTGCAACGAATCAAACGGATATATTGAAATCGATGGGACTTTCAGAATGAAAAACAGATACATCGAAGAGGCAGGTAGCATTTTTAAAAAAAACCAAGTCATTATAAATAACGGCTCAATAATTGACCACAGAGATGTGGAAAAGCTGGCTTTATG